>CAMZLM010000030.1 GCA_947311485.1 uncultured Paracoccaceae bacterium | reverse complement strand
CGCAACAGGCGCACCGTTTTTCTGTGTTTCAGGATCAATTGCTGGCAACAGCAACCGCGCGCGGGGTTCCGGCGTATTCCGTGATCGCCGCATCCAGCCACTTTTCATAGTCTGCCTGCGATACTGCCTTGACCGTGATCGGCATATAGGTGTAGTCCTTGCCGCATAATTCGGAACACTGGCCGAAATACACGCCTTCTTTGCCCACATCGACGTTGAACCACAATTCGGCCAAACGTCCCGGCACACCATCCTGTTTCACCCCGAAGGCAGGCACGGTCCACGAGTGGATCACATCCGAACCGGTAACCTGAACCACAACAGTTTTACCCGTCGGAATCACAACAGCCGTGTCGGTTGCCAGCAGATATTCATCCGGTGCATAGCCAGCGGCTTCCAGCTCGTCACGCGCCAGCATAAAGCTGTCAAAACCAAAATCATGGTCCACATATTCATAGGACCAATACCACTGGTTGCCTGTGGTTTTGATGGTGATATCTGCCTCAGGGATTTCCTGTGTCTTGAACAGAACATCCAGCGAATACGGCATGATCGACAGCAAAAGCAGGATCGGGATCAACGTCCAGGCCACTTCCAGCGTCGAATTATGCGTGAATGTTGCCGGTTTTGGATTGGATTTGCTGTTATAGCGGATCGCAACCCAGATCAGCAGGACGGTCACAAAGATTGTGATGATCGAAATGATCCATAAAATATAGTTACTCAACCATGTGGAATCCGCCATCACGGATGTCGCGGCGGGTTGCAGGTTCAAACGCCCATCAACCGGTTTGCCGAGTGTTTCAAGTTTTGGCAGTACGCTTTCTTGCGCCCAGACGCTGCTTGCAACAAATGATGTTGTCACAGCACACAGTAATCCCTTCGGGATGTTCCCAAATTTCATGGTGTCTTCCTATTTCCCCTGTGGCAAATAAATGCCTTGATCGGGGACTCTTGTTGCTAGGTAAGAATCCCCATATTTTTCCGTACCCCCATAGAAACAATACTCCGACAAAAAAACAAGCATATCCTTTGCGGCATAGCGCCGCTTATGCGAGTATTGCCGAAAAAGGATGATCTTCATGGCAAAATCCACCGGCCCCTTCCGGCCATTTGAAACAAATTTCAACGAAACAGCAGCGTTAGCGACCCTGCGCGACACCTTGCACGGGGCCGATGATGGTGAACTGTTTCTGGAACGCCGCCGTTCCGAGGCCCTGGTTTTCGACGATGGCCACCTGAAAACCGCCTCCTATAACGCCGCCGAAGGATTCGGCCTGCGGGCGGTCCATGGGGAAACGGCGGCCTATGCCCACTCCACCGAAATGACACAGGAATCCCTGCTGCGCGCCGCAAAAACCGCCCGCCTTGCCGTTGGCGGCGGTGGCGGGGTGCTGGCAGACCCTCCCGCCCCCACAAATCAGCGGCTCTATACCGACGCGGACCCGATGGCGGATGCGGAATTTTCTGTCAAAATCGAAACCCTGCGCGAAATCGATGCCTTTCTGCGCGACCACGACAAACGGGTGGTACAGGTTTCCGCCACCTTGGCCGCCTCCTTGCAAGAAGTCGAAATCCTGCGCCCCGAGGGCATCCGCCTGCGGGATGTGCGCCCGCTGACACGATTGAATATATCCGTCATTGTAGAGGAAAATGGCCGGCGCGAATCCGGTTCTGCGGGAGGGGGCGGGCGTTACGGCCTTGCCGGATTGATGGCGGCGGATCACTGGCAGCAAACCGCGCTGGAGGCCCTGCGCATCGCGTTGGTCAACCTGCGAGCAGAACCCGCCCCCGCCGGCGAATTCGACGTCGCGCTCGGCTCCGGCTGGCCCGGCATCCTGCTACACGAGGCCATCGGCCACGGTCTGGAAGGCGATTTCAACCGCAAAGGCACCTCGGCCTTTGCTGGCCTGATGGGCAAACGGGTTGCCGCCAAAGGCGTGACCGTGCTGGATGACGGGACCCTGCCCGACCGGCGCGGCTCCATCAGCTTTGACGACGAAGGCACCCAATCGCAAAAAACCACCCTGATCGAGGACGGCATCCTTGTCGGCCTGATGCAGGATCGCCAGAATGCCCGCCTGATGGGCGTCAAACCCACCGGCAATGGCCGACGCGAGAGTTACGCCCACGCCCCCATGCCGCGCATGACCAACACCTACATGCTCGGCGGCGATACCGCGCGCGAGGACATCGTGGCGGAATTGAAAGACGGCATTTACGCCGTCGGCTTTGGCGGCGGGCAAGTGGACATCACCAATGGCAAGTTCGTGTTTTCCTGCACCGAGGCCTACCGCGTGAAAAACGGCAAGATCGGCGCGCCGGTCAAGGGGGCCACCCTGATTGGCGACGGGGCCACCGCGCTGCAACATATCCGCGCCATTGGCAACGATATGGCGCTGGATCCCGGCATGGGCAATTGCGGCAAAGCCGGTCAATGGGTGCCCGTGGGTGTGGGGCAACCAACAGTGTTGATTGGCGGATTGACCGTCGGGGGAAGCGCGGTTTGATCTGGTGGCGGGTTGATCCGGCACTGTCACGGCAGCTGTCTCTGGCACGCTATTTCGGGGCGCTGGTGTTTGCAGCACTGGCCATTCCGATGGCTTCCTTTTTGCTGAATGCCTTGCTCGCTGAATTCAATCCCCTGCCGCCCAATCCGCTGGCCTATCTGTCCACAATTACCTTTCTCGGCAGCCTGTCAATTATGGTCGCCGGCGCATTTTTATTGCTGTCAGTGCCGTTGTTCGTCATCGCGCGTAAAACCGGATACATCGGCCTGATCCCCACCCTGATTGCGGCGAACCTGTTGCCGATCCTCAAAGTCAGTTACGAATTCAGCCGCAGCCCCTCTGGCGGTCATCTGTATTTCATCCTTGCCGTTATCTGCGGGTTTGCCTGTCTCTATGCCACAACGGTCTGGATCACTTGCCTAAAGCTCCACCCCGGTGTGTTTGAAAAGGAAACCCGATGATCCGCCGCGCCACGCCTGCCGATCTGCCTGCCCTTGCCGACCTCTGGCATCAGGGCTGGCACGAGGCCCACGCCGCCCATGTCCCCGCCGACCTGACAGCACAACGCAGCCGCGACAGCCTGCTTGCGCGGCTACAGATGCAACCGGTGCTGTTGACCGCCGGTAATCCGCCGCTGGGCTTGTGCATTCCGCGCGGCAACGAAATTTACCAGATGTATGTCGCCCCCGCCGCCCGGGGCACCGGCACCGCCGCCGCGTTGATCCGCGCGGGCGAGGACCACATCCGCGCCGCCGGTTTCAACACGGCACGCCTTGACGTGATCCCGCAAAACCGCCGCGCCATTGCGTTTTACGAAAAATGTGGCTGGCAGCGGGGGGAAATCCAGACAGTGATGCTCGATACATTGGCCGACCCTTTTCCGCTGAACTGTGTTGTCATGACAAAAAATCTGAACACCGTGGATTGATTCACCGGCTGTTAACCATCGACTGCCAAAGATGGTCGTATGAGCCAAGCACCGATTCTCGCCCCTCGTAATGATTCCGATCGCCTTGACTGGCTGCGCCTGATCCGGTCGCGTCGGGTCGGGGCCACTACATTTTACCGGCTGTTGCGTGAACACGGCACGGCGGCTGCCGCGATTGACAGCCTGCCCTGCGTGGCCCGCGATGCGGGGGTAACCGATTACGCCCCCTGCCCATCGGCGGTGGCGCTGGCGGAACGTGATCGTGGATACAAACTGGGATTTCACCTGCTGGCCTTGCCCGATCCGGATTACCCGCCGCTGCTGCGCGAACTGCCCGACCCGCCGCCGTTGTTGTGGTGTGTTGGTGACCTTGGTCTGTTAAAACGCCCCTCCGTATCAATGGTGGGCGCGCGCAATGCCTCCAGCCTCGGCGTGCGGCTGGCGCGCCAGATTTCCCATGAACTCGGCGAGGCGGGGTTTGTTGTGGCTTCGGGTCTGGCACGCGGGATCGATGCGGCGGCGCATTTGGCGGCACTCGATACCGGCACCGTTGCCGTGCAGGCCAGTGGCCTTGATGTGGTCTATCCGCGCGAAAATGCCGACCTGCATCAGGACATCGCCAAACACGGCTTGCGCCTGTCCGAACAACCGCTTGGTCTGGCCCCGCAGGCCCGCCACTTTCCGCAACGCAACCGGATTATCGCCGGCCTGTCCGCCGCAACCGTCGTGATCGAAGGCGCGGCCCGCTCCGGCAGCCTGATTACCGCCCGCGACACCGCCGACCTTGGCCGCGATGTAATGGCCGTACCGGGCAACCCGCTGGACGCACGCGCGGCGGGATGCAATATGCTGATCCGCGACGGCGCAATCCTTGTGCGATCCGGACAGGACATAATAGAAGCCCTGCAAATGCCCGAGCTGCCCCTGTTACCCACCGCAAAACCGCCCCCCCGCGCGCAAGCACCGGAACCACCCACTCCACAGGTTGCCGAACAAATCCTCAACCTGCTTGGCCCCAGTGCCATTCCCGAGGATATCCTTATTCGCGACAGCGGCCTGCCCGCCAAATCGGTTTCCGCGCATCTGCTCGCGCTCGAACTGGAGGGACGCATCCTGCGCCGCCCCGGCGGAATGTTGGCCTTGGCGGGGTAAAAAACCTTTTTCCCGCGCCCCATTGACACCCCCGCGCTCTGGCCACATTTTCCCTGACTAAAGAGCAGATCAATGATTCTCAGGAAAACCCATGCCAGTAGTCGTCGTCGAGTCCCCCGCTAAAGCCAAGACAATAAACAAATATCTTGGCGATGATTACACCGTTTTGGCGTCCTACGGGCACGTTCGCGACCTGCCTCCCAAGGACGGCTCCGTCGACACCGACAATGATTTCGAGATGAAATGGCAGATCGGCAGCGACAGCCAAAAGCACATTCGCGCGATTGTCGAAGCCTTGAAAGACGACAACGCCTTGATCCTCGCAACCGACCCCGACCGCGAGGGAGAGGCGATTAGCTGGCATCTGGAAGAGGCCCTGCGCAAACGCCGCGCGATCAAGAAAGACACCCCGATTCAGCGTGTGGTGTTCAACGCCATCACCAAAGACGCCGTCACCACCGCAATGAAAAACCCGCGGGATGTGGATATGGAACTGGTGCATGCCTATCTGGCGCGTCGTGCGCTGGATTATCTGGTCGGGTTCAACCTGTCGCCGGTATTGTGGCGCAAACTGCCCGGGTCCAAATCTGCCGGCCGCGTGCAATCGGTGACGTTGCGCCTGATCGTTGAACGCGAAATGGAAATCGAGGCATTCAAAGCCCGCGAGTACTGGAGCGTGAAAGCCATCCTTGCCACCCCGCGCGGTCAGGAATTCGAGGCCCGTTTAACCATTCTGGGCGGCGACAAGCTCGATAAATTCAGCATCACCACCAGCGAAGCCGCCGAACTGGCGGTGCAGGCGATCACCTCGCGCGATTTGTCGGTTGCCAAGGTTGAATCCAAACCGGCCAACCGCAATCCGCAACCGCCTTTCATGACCTCGACCCTGCAACAAGAGGCCAGCCGAAAATTCGGTTTTGGCGCGCGCCAGACCATGAGCACCGCACAGCGCTTGTACGAGGCCGGGTACATCACCTATATGCGGACCGACGGTATCGACATGGCCCCCGAGGCCGTGGCCGCCGCCCGCGATACCATCACCACCCGCTACGGCAAGGAATATGTCCCCGCCAAACCACGCGTCTACAAGAACAAAGCCAAAAACGCCCAGGAAGCCCACGAAGCCATCCGCCCGACCGACATGTCCAAGGCCCCTGCCGATCTGGCAAAACTGGAGGCCGATCAGCGCAAGCTCTATGATCTGATCTGGAAACGCACCATCGCCAGCCAGATGGAAGCCGCCCGCATGGAACGCACCACGGTTGATGTTGCCTCCTCTGACGGGCAAATCGGCCTGCGCGCCACCGGTCAGGTGGTGAAATTCGACGGCTTCCTGCGCGTGTACGAAGAAGGCCGCGACGATCAGGTGGTGGATGACGACGACAAGCGTCTGCCACAAATCGATCAGGGCGAGAAAATGGACAAGCGTTCAGTCACCCCCGAACAGCATTTCACCCAGCCCCCGCCCCGTTATACCGAGGCAACGCTGGTCAAGCGCATGGAAGAACTGGGCATCGGCCGCCCGTCGACCTATGCGTCCGTCGTAACCACCATTCAGACCCGTGGCTATGTGCGCAAGGAAAAGAACCGCCTGATCCCCGAAGACAAAGGCCGGTTGGTGATTGCCTTTCTCGAGAGCTATTTCCGCAAATATGTAGGCTATGATTTTACCGCCAAGCTGGAAGAGGAACTGGACGACATTTCCGCCGGTAAAGAGGACTACAAAGACGTCCTTGGCCGTTTCTGGCGCGATTTTTCGGCTGCTATCGGTGAAACATCCGAATTGCGCATCACCGATGTGCTGGAAAAAATCAACGAATATCTGGAACCACACCTGTTCCCGCCCACAGAGGACGGGTCCGATCCGCGCGTTTGTAAAAACTGCGGCAATGGGCGTTTGTCCATGCGCACGGCACGTTCCGGCGGGGCCTTTATCGGCTGTTCCAACTATCCGGAATGCCGGTATACCCGCCCGATCACGGGCGAAGTCGAAGGCGGCGATATCGCCGGACCGGATGGCAAGGAACTTGGCTATGACGAACTTGGCCAGAAAATCACCCTGCGCTCCGGCCGGTTTGGCCCCTATGTGCAGCTCGGCGACGTGACCGAAGAAGAACCCAAACCCAAGCGGGCCTCTATCCCCAAAGGGGTGGAACTGGAAAATGTTGATCTGAAAATGGCGCAGGATCTGTTGTCACTGCCACGGTTCATTGGCGATCATCCCGATGGCGGCAAGGTGTCATCGGCGATCGGACGCTATGGTCCCTATGTGATGTGGGAAATGCCGATTGAAGAAGGCAAAAAAACCGCTCGCAAGATTTATGCCAACATCAAGGACGCGGAAGAAGTGTTCATCATCGGCATGAACCGCGCGGTGGAATTGATTGCGGAAAAGCTGGCCAAAGGCGGGCGCGGCACGGCGGCCACCCCGATCAAGGAATTGGGCGAACACCCCGAAGAAGGCGGGCCGGTCAACGTCATGGACGGGCGCTATGGGCCGTATGTGAAATGGGCGAAAATCAACGCCACCCTGCCCAAGGAAATGGAACCGGCAGATGTGACCATGGAACAGGCGATCGAGCTGATCAACGCCAAGGCCGCCACCAAAGGTAAACGCAAAAAGCCGGCCGCCAAGAAAAAAGCAGCCCCGAAGAAGAAGCCTGCGGCAAAGAAAAAAGCCCCGGCCAAGAAACCGGCGGCGAAGAAAACTGCCGCGAAAAAGCCGGCCACAAAGAAACCCGCTGCGGAATAGACCCCGCTAAAGTGACTCACAAATGCCGCAGGTGTTCGGGGGTACTGTTTCGTTGGCGGAAACAATATTGTAATCGGTTTTCGCTTCGCGCATAGTGTGCGGGGCGATGCCTTTTCAACAACACTAAGGGCTGGGACAGGAATGGCTTATATCATTGTTTTCGGGAACGAAAAAGGCGGGTCCGGTAAATCTACCACGGCGATGCATGTGCTGACCGCCTTGTTACGCAACGGGTTCAAGGTCGGGGCGCTTGACCTTGATCTGCGTCAGCAAACCCTGAATCGCTATATTGAAAACCGTCAGGAATACGTGCGCAAGCACGATACCCCCCTACCGCTGCCCAGCAAAGGCGTGATGAAGTCCGCCAAAGATATGGGCATGGAGGACGGGGACGAAGCCAAGCTTCAGGCCTTTCAACAGGCGATTCTGGAGCTGGACGAAGACAATGATTTCATCATTATTGACTGCGCCGGTGCCCACAGCCAGCTGGCGGAATTGGCCCATGCCATGGCCGACACATTGGTCACGCCGATGAACGACAGCTTTATCGATTTTGATCTGCTCGCCCATGTCGACCCGGAAACCAATCAGGTGACCGGCCCGTCTGTATATTCGGAAATGGTCTGGAATGCGCGCAAAGCCCGGGCGGAAACCGGGGCAAAACCGATCGAATGGATTGTTACCCGCAACCGTGTGGGCGCGCAAAACATGCACAACAAACGCAAGGTGGGGGCCGCGCTCAAGGATCTGGCCCGCCGTATCGGTTTTCGTATCGCACCGGGTTTTTCGGACCGTGTGATATTTCGCGAATTATTTCCCCACGGCCTGACCTTGCTCGATATCAAGGACGTGGGCGGGGGATCCCTGAACATTTCCAACGTGGCCGCCCGTCAGGAAGTCCGCGATCTGGTTGCGGAACTGAACCTGCCAGGCGTCACTGTTAATTTTTAACCTTCTACCGAGGCGATAAATGCCTCGAGTGCCGCCGTTACCTGTTGCGGGTTTTCAATCGGGGACGAATGGCCCGCCTTTGGAATATACACCAGCTTCGAACCGGCAATTGCGGCGTGCATTTTTTCGGATTTTTCCGGCACGGTGGCCACGTCTTCTTCGCCCACAATAATCAGGGTTGGCAGGGTGATTTTCGGCAGTTGACCGGCAAAGCTCCCCCGTTCCAACACCCCCTTTACCGCCTTGGGGGTGCTCTTGCGGGACAGTTGTTTCAACCGGTTGCGCCAAGTATCCCGAATGCCCTTTTTGCTATCATCGGCAAGAAAGCTTTTGCCAAACAGAATCGGCATCAATGATCCCACAATCGACCACGCCCCGATCCAGCGCATCATAAAGTTGAGCATCCCGTACCCCTTGAGGTTTTCTGTCGGCTCCGGATCGGCGGCGCTGTCCAGAATGGTGACCGAGCGCAACAATTCAGGGTGGTTCACTGCCAGCCGCTGCGCCACAAATCCGCCCATGGACAAGCCGGCGAAATGGCATTTTTCAATGCCAAGCGATTGAATCAGCGCCGCCGCATCCTCGGACAGGGTATCCATGTCATAGCCCCCCACCGGTGCGCTGCTCTGGCCCTGCCCCCGATGATCAAATGCAATGCAACGGTACCGGTCCTTGAGCGCCGCAACCTGCGCATCAAACATACGGGTATCAAACAAAAGCCCATGCGAAAATACAATCACCGGCCCATCCCCGCCCGTATCTGTATAGTGCATTCTGGTTCCGTTAACGTCGATAAACGGCATGGTTTCTCTCCCTTTTTTGGGGCGACTATACGCCGCCTTCCAGTTGTGTCAAACGTCAAACATATCTGACTTTTGCCAATGCGCCTGAAGCAGAGCCGCCGTTTGCGCCCCGTGGGTCAGCGGCACCATGTGGCCGGCCCCGTCCACCGCGGCGCTACGGGCCTTGGGCATGATCCGGGCAAGCGTTTCAACAATATGGTCGATCACGGCCAGCCCATCTGCGCCCCTGATCAGCAAGGTCGGCAAATCAATCGCGGCGAAATCAGCCAGTTGCAATCGGTCCGGGTTGCGGTTCAGGATGCTGTTGCCAATCAGAACCAGAAAATCCGCCCGCGCGGCCATGGCCTGTTGTGTGGCGCTATCCAGACGGTCCCAATCACCGGGTGCGGCCCATCGAACCATAAACCGTTGCATGGCTTGCAGGCGTTTTCCCTGTTTGATCAGCGCCACCATTTCCTGCTCTTCGCGCAGGGCCGCCGCATAGGCCGGATGGCCCGCATCATCCAGCACCGAAAAATACACCGGCTCGATCGCTACCAGCGAACGCACCAGATCCGGGCGTTCACGGGCAATCCGCAAGGCAATTGTCGCGCCATAGGAATGGCCCACCAAATGCACCGGCGCGCCGGTTTGTTCGATCAGGGCAATGGTGGCATGGGCGGCCTGTACCTGAACATCCACCTCCGGATCGGGCATGCCGGTCCCGCCGTGGCCGGGCATATCAATGGCTCGACTGATCAATGTATCGGCAAAGCGGGTCATCATCGGCACCCAGACCTTGCCCGAGGCCATCGAACAATGCAGGAAAATTGCCGGCTGCGCCCCCTGCCCGATGCTGCGCCAGTGATAGTCCACGCCCAGATGTTGCAAACGGGGCATTAGTCCAGTTCGCCAAGGTAGTCATCCAGATAGGCAAGCCGATCTTGCCCCCAAAAAATCTGGTCATTGACGATGTAGGTCGGCGACCCGAAAACCCCGCGTTTCAGGGCGTCTTCGGTGTTGGTTTCATAGGCAATCGCCCCGCTTAACAGGCCGGTATTGGCAAGGTCCGGATCAAACCCGTTGGCTTGCAGGCACTCCTGCACCACATCATCCTGTGCAATATCGCGTTCCTCGGCAAAACAGGCGCGCATCAGCGATTGCACCAGCCCGCCAATATTACCACCCCCCGCATTTTGCGCCGCGATGATGGCACAGCTGGCCGGAACCGGATTGGTTGGAAAAAATGCCGGTTGCAGGTTTACCGGTAGATTGTTTCTTTTTGCAATCCGGGCGATTTCCTGCAAGCGATAGGCCTGTCGCGACGGGTGCCGGTCCGCAACCTTTGGCGTGCCGGTTTGCTCAAACACCTTAAGCAAATCAAAAGGTTTATAGTGGATGGTCGCCCCGTGTTTTCCGGCGATTCGCTCAAGCCCGTCCCCCGCAAGATAGGCAAAAGTAGAGATCGGAATGAAAAAATAGTCGATATGTGCCATGCAGGCCTCCTTTTTCGGGGTCATTTTGCGGCTGTCCCCCTGAATTGTCTAGGCAAATTCGGCTGGCTTTGCTATGGGCAGGCATCCCCAACACGTCACGGCCAGTGACACCAATCGAAAGCGGCCAAGACCATGATCGAGCCAAAGCTTATTGCCGGGAACGCAAACAAAGCTCTCTCCGAAGCCATTGCCAAGCGCATGTCGTTACACAAAGGCAAAACAGTTAAGCCGGTTGATGCCCGCATCGAACGTTTCAACGATCAGGAAATCTTTGTCGAAGTTTTCGAAAACGTGCGCTCCGAGGATATGTTCATTATCCAGAGCACATCCAATCCGGCAAATGACAACCTGATGGAATTGCTGATTATTGCCGATGCCCTGCGCCGGTCGTCCGCGGCCCGGATCACCGCTGTGATCCCCTATTTCGGTTATGCCCGTCAGGACCGCCGCACCAAGGCCCGCACCCCGATTTCCGCGAAACTGGTGGCAAATCTGATTGTCGAAGCCGGAATCGAGCGGGTTTTGACCATGGACTTGCACGCCACACAGATTCAGGGCTTTTTCGATATACCAGTGGACAACCTCTATGCCGCACCGATTTTTGCGCTGGATGTGAAACATCACTTTGACAAAATGGACGATGTGATGGTGATCTCGCCAGATGTTGGCGGGGTGGGGCGCGCACGCGAGCTGGCCAAACGGATCGGCGCGGATATGGCGATTGTGGACAAACGCCGCAATGCACCGGGCGAAGTTTCGGAAATGACAGTGATTGGCGATGTCACAGGACGAAAATGTATCATTGTAGATGATATTATTGATACAGCCGGTACATTGTGCAAGGCCGCCGACACATTGATCGAAAGGGGCGCGAGCGAGGTTCACGCCTATATTACGCACGGTGTCTTGTCCGGCCCTGCGGTGGAACGGATCATGAATTCGAGCCTGAAGAAACTGGTTATCACCGATTCTATCGAACCCACACCAGAGGTTGCCGCCTGTGAAAAGATCCGTACAGTTGCGTTGGCACCGATGTTGGCGCAGGCGATTTTGAACACGGCAAACGGCACATCCGTATCATCCTTGTTTGCCGAGGATTCGCTGGGTCCGCTCTATGACAAATTCTACAACACATTGTAACTGTTGTTTTTATCGGGGCGGGAGGTAACACCGCCCCGATAGTAGGCACGAAATTTTCCTGCCTTTATGCGCGCCAAAAAGGCTTGCGCAATTCTGTTTCCATTTGCATTTCGCTCAGCCCGATATCGTTTAAACGGGTTTGGTCCAGCTTGGCCAACGCCTTGCGGGTGCTGTGACGATTGCTCCAGACCACGATTTGATAGGCCACCTGCAAGGCAATGCCTGCAAGGGGGGGGATGGTCTCGCGCGAACAGAAAAACTCTGCTAGCGCGATGTGGTTCGATTTGTACTGTACCATATCACGCTCCATTTTGTATTGATACACTGCACCAACTTCGGTACAATCAAACGGTACAAAATGAATCACAACGAAGCCAGAGAAACATTGTAATGGGTACAAAATGGTCTCCTGATCTGTCCGAATTCGACGGACCCAAGTATATGGCGCTACTGCATGCCCTGCGGGCGGATATTACGGCAGGAAAACTGGCCTCCGGCGTACGCCTGCCACCGGTACGGGAATTGGCATGGTCCCTGCAAATCACCCCGGGAACCGTTGCCCGCGCCTATCGCAAAGCCACCGATGAGGGCATTCTGGAAGCCGTGGTCGGGCGCGGGACCTTCGTCAAAGGGGCCGATACGGACCCCGGGTCACAGGTTGTTGCCTCCTTGTTGTTAAGGGATGACAACAACGGAAATATCGATCTGCGGGGCAGTAAGAATCCGCAACTGGGGCAAGATCACGACATTCAGCGCGCCTTTGCCCATTTGGCAAAATCTCCAAACCCCGCCTATGTACTGCACCCCAAGGTCGACAGCGACCTGGTGGCCCGCAGGGCCGCCTGTGACTGGCTGGGCTACACCGGAATAGAGGCCGCCCCCGAGGATATCGCCCTTGCCTATGGGGCCCAGAACGCTGTGCTGTTGGCCCTGCAAACCCTGCTACACGGGGTTTCTCCGACCATCGCAACCGACGAGTTGGTTTTTCCCGGCATGCGTCATGCCGCGCGGCTGCTTCGGGCCGATATCGTTTCGGTTGAACGGGATCAGGACGGAATCATCCCGGAAAATCTTGAGAAAATCTGCCGCCGGCATGCGCCGCAGGTATTGTTAACCTCTTTTAACGTCCACAACCCCACGACGGGAACAACGACGCTCGAACGGCGACTGCAAATTGCCTTGGTGGCAGAGAAATTAGACCTCAAAATCATCGATGACGATGCATATGGCACGTTTGAAAGCAATCTGCCGCAGATGCATCAAATTGCACGCAATCGGGTTTGGCACGCGACATCCTTGTCTAAATCCTTTGCCTCGGGAATTCGGTTCGGCTTTTTGCTAACACCCCCCGGCCAAGGCTGCGCGGCACGCGCGACGTTGCAATCCAGCTGCTATGGCATGTCATCGCCTTTGATTGATTTGGCCACGTTTGTAATCAAAGACGGATCCGCCGAAAAAATGCGTCATAGAATCAATGGTTTTAACCGCAAGCGGGTGCAGATCGCTTTGAATACCCTTGGCCGATGGAACCTGCGCTGGCGCTATGAGGTACCCTTTTTATGGCTGCAACTCCCAACGGGCTGGCGCAGTTCCTCTTTCTTGCGCGCGTGTGAACAACAGGGGGTCTTGTTGCGTGCAGCAGACGAATTTGCCTTGGTCGGTGGTAAAGCCCCGAATGCCGTTCGAATCGCCATCGGCGCGGATATTCCGCAAGAAGCGTATGAATCCGCCCTCCATAAAATTGGCGTATTGTTGGAGAACCCACCTGTTTCCATGGAAATTTAACTTTTATTTCCTTTTAGTTTCAGGTGGTTACCTCAAAATCCGCCCTTTATGACAAACTCCTTACAGCCTTTGACAGGCCTTGGTCACCTGCCATCAGCCATAACAGTTTCATCGAGACGCAAAATGCTTCTCTCAGACAACTCAAATGAGCGGCTTTTCTCCCCGCTTAGCAAACTGGAAGGTTACAAAATGAAAATCGCTACTCTCGCATTGGTCGCAGCAACATTCGGCGCAACAGCAACTTACGCACAGGCAACAAATAACGCAGCGCAAGACGCCGTTGGCGGAACTGCAGCCCCTGCCGCAACCGCAGCTCCTGCCGCAACCGCAACCGGAGCTACGGCCGCAACCGCAGCTCCGGCCCTCGTAAACACAACGAATACTGCCGGCATGCAAACAGCTACCAATCAAGCCAATACGGGTGCTTACGGAAATGAAGGCAACGAAGGAACCGAAGGCAACGGCGGCCACAGCAACGAAGGAACCGAAGGTAACGGCGGTGGCAACGGTGGCCATGGTAACGAAGGAGCCGAAGGCAACGGCGGTGGCAACGGTGATCACGGCGGCGAAGGAGCCGAAGGTAACGGCGGTGGCAACGGTGGTCACGGCGGCGAAGGAGCCGAAGGTAACGGCGGTGGCAACGGTGGTCACGGCGGCGAAGGCGGCGAAGGCGGCGAAGGCGGCGAAGGCGGCGAAGGCGGCGAAGGCGGCGAAGGCGGCGATAACGATTAATAATCTACTGCTTTAAGCAAGCATTTATTGGGTCACCGGTTCAGATCGGTGGCCCGTTCTTTTGATACATATCTTTGGCGTCAACTCCCGATGTCAATATGCCAATCATCATCGGATGCCACTTCGCCTATAGCCATCCAGGCGCAATTGGCACGGGCGATACGTGTATCTGCCCAGGTTTTAAACACCATCTCAAACCCGGCCACTGTGATGTTTTCAGCCGTCGTCACCACACGGTAATTGGTTTCACTGTGCAGATCCAGCATTTCAAGAGTTACGAACACAGAAGGTGGCGATTTGAATGGCTCGGAAAACTCAACGGCAACCCGTTTTTCCCGATCTCCCTCGCCGGTCCACATTTCACCACCATCTTCAAAATCTGAAAACATGGGCACCGAGCCACGGTCGATACCGGTTACGCTCGAATACAGCTTTTTCATATCCCCTCCTGCCAGTGGGTTACTCGTCACTCACGTACTCTGCACATTCTAGGCCATCACAGTTGGACAAGAACAGAGAAAAATACAGGTTTGTTCGTATAAACAAGTAAACCCCGCCAATGAGACAGGGTTTACTATTAGAGTTAGATAGTTTGGGGACACTTACAGCAGGTCGAGCAGAACCTTGGTGTCGGCAACCCGTTTAGAAGCGAGATCAAGCTCGGCTCCTTCGAGGTTTTCAGCTGCAAATTCCGCGTCTTTGATCAGTGCTTCGATGGTTTCACGGGTCACATCCGCCTTGGGCAGTGCTTGCTCCGCGAGAACCGAGGCCGCTGTTGGCGAGATTTCAACAAACCCGCCGGTCACGATATACTCGGTCACGCCGCTGTCAGCAGTCACCTTCAAAACGCCGGGGCGCAGGGTGGTCAGAACCGCACCGTGATTGGCCATCGCGGTAAAGTCGCCTTCGGCACCGGGGATTTCCACCTCGGTGATTTCCAAAGACGCCAGCTTGCGCTCTGGTGATACCAGATCAAATTGCATCGTGTTGGCCATGAAAGCCTCCTAACGCTTAGGCTGCGTCCGCAGCCAGTTTTTCGGCTTTGGCAACAGCTTCGTCGATGCCGCCAACCATGTAGAAGGCTGCTTCTGGAAGGTGATCAAATTCACCAGCCACAACGCGTTTGAACGAATCGATGGTTACATCCAGAGGAACCTGAACACCGTCGGAACCGGTAAACACTTTTGCAACATCGAACGGCTGCGAGAGGAAACGCTGGATTTTCCGCGCACGGGAAACAACCAGTTTGTCTTCTTCGCTCAGTTCGTCCATGCCCAGAATGGCGATGATGTCCTGCAGCGATTTATAGCGCTGCAACATACCCTGAACTTCACGGGCAACGTTGTAGTGCTCTTCGCCAACAACCAGTGGGTCCATGATGCGGGATGTTGAATCCAGTGGATCCACAGCAGGGTAGATACCCAGCTCGGAAATCGCACGGGACAGAACTGTCGTCGCGTCAAGGTGGGCAAAGGATGTCGCAGGAGCCGGGTCGGTAAGGTCATCCGCAGGCACGTAAACAGCCTGAACCGATGTAATCGAACCGGATTTGGTCGATGCAATCCGTTCCTGCATGGCACCCATGTCGGTGGCCAGTGTCGGCTGATAGCCCACAGCAGAAGGGATACGCCCCAGAAGCGCGGACACCTCGGAACCAGCCTGTGTAAAGCGGAAGATGTTATCCACAAAGAACAGAACGTCAGCACCGGTTTCATCGCGGAACTGCTCGGCCAGTGTCAGGCCGGACAGGGCAATACGCATACGCGCACCTGGAGGCTCGTTCATCTGGCCGTAAACCAGCGCAATTTTGGATTCTTCGAGGTTATCAGGAACGATAACGCCGCCTTCGATCATTTCGTGGTAAAGGTCGTTGCCTTCACGGGT
>CAMZLM010000029.1 GCA_947311485.1 uncultured Paracoccaceae bacterium | reverse complement strand
TCATCAAGCACATGGCGATGAACCTGCTCAACAAAGCAAAAGACAAAAAATCCCTGCGCGTCATGCGTAAAAAGGCAGGATGGAATAATCGCTACCTTCTTCAGATACTCCGCGTGTGATGTTCATGCGATTCCCCTGCCGACCGGAATATATATGATTGACACAAAGGGGGAACATGTATAGAACTTGGAGGAACATATGCAATACATTCAGGGTCAGGGGTCACTTATGCTCACACGTAAACAGCTTGATTTGCTCGAATTCATTCACACCCGGATGAAGAAAGAGGGCATCCCCCCGTCCTTTGATGAAATGAAAGAGGCGCTCAATCTGCGCTCGAAATCCGGCATTCACCGCCTGATTACCGCGTTGGAGGAACGGGGATTTATCCGCCGTCTGGCCCATCGCGCGCGGGCACTTGAAATTATTCGCCTGCCCGATTCCATTGAATCCGGTGGTGCGGGCTTTACCCCGCGTGTTATTGAGGGCAGCGCCACCACCCCGCCCCGCGCCGCCATGACAATTTCGGCCCTTGCCTCAGAGGCACTGCCCATTATGGGGCGTATCGCCGCCGGCACCCCGATCGAGGCCATTCAACACGCCACCCATAATGTGACGGTTCCGGGCGACATGCTGCACAATGCCGGGCGCCATTACGCGCTCGAGGTTAAGGGCGATTCCATGATCGAGGCAGGCATTAACGATGGTGATGTCGTTATCATCCACGAACAAACCGACGCCGACAACGGGGATATTGTGGTTGCTCTTGTCGAAGGTCTGGAAGCCACACTAAAACGCCTGCGCAAACACGGCTCTGCCATCGCGCTGGAAGCCGCAAATCCGGCCTATGAAACCCGCGTATATCGGGATGATCAGGTTAAGGTTCAGGGTAAACTGGTCGGTTTGATCCGCACCTATTAACGCTGTTCAGGCGGTTCGTTCCGCCATCGCCGTCTCGCACCAGCGATAGATTTCATCCAGATCTTCTGGCAGTTCCTCTGCCAGACCTTGGGCGAACTCGGCAAACGCCTCGCGCATGGTGCCGCCAACGCCCAGCAAAACTGGCACCCCGTTTTCCAACGCGGTCGCAATTGTGGCGCGAAACCCGTGGCCGTCGCCCTCCTGAGGGCCAAACTTATTCAATAAAAACATATCCGCATCGGCATGGCTCCGCTGTTCCACCGCGGCGACGGCCTCTTGAATCGCGGCCGGATTCAACCGGCATGCACTGGATCCCGCCCCCAATGACTGGGTGATCCGAATATTTGGTCCATCCGGCAGAACCCGCAAATCCATATCACAATCATGCGCCAGATCCGGGTTGTCCTCCAACACCTTTACCACCCCGTTCAAACGCTTCCCGTCCGCCTCGAGCCGCGCCGCCGTCAGCGACAACAACCGATCAATTTCGCCGCGTTTGGTCGATGAAATAAAGGCCAGTTTCATTTTGTTTTCCTTATCCAGAAGACCGGTTTTGTCCCGCCTTGGCTCAGCATGGCGGAACAAAACAGCTTATGCATTGATATTTATCAAGCTTTCCCGCTCACCCAGGCCTTAATCTGCGGGCTTTGCATCGAGCCGGACTGACGTGCCTTTTCTTTGCCGCCCTTGAACAGCGCCATGGTCGGGATGCCCCGAATGTTATAGCGCGCACCGGCGTTTTGGTGTTCTTCGGTGTTAATCTTGGCAAACCGCACATGTGGGGCCATATCCTTCGCCGCCATGGTAAATTGCGGGGCCATCATTCGGCATGGCCCACACCAGGGTGCCCAGAAATCCACAACCAGCGGCACATCATCATTGCGCGCGGCCTTGTTCAGGGTTTCCAGATCAATTTCCCACACCTTGCCGGTAATCAACCAGCTACCACATTTCCCGCATTTCGGTTTGGCGTCGATCTTGTCCGCCGGAAACCGGCAAATCGTACCGCAATCCAGACAGGTACATTTCAAAGCATTGCTCATGGTTAATTCTCCTGTTCATAATCCGTTACAACGCATATAGGCAGTCATTTCCCGATTTCCAGAATGGGTTCTACACGCCTTCGACGATCACCATTTCACGGGTCGAATGGGCCTGTGCAATCGGCAGGATCGCCTGATATTCGTCGGAGTTATAAAAGGTCTTCGCCGCCGCCACATCGGGAAATTCTATGATCACATTGCGATCGGACCCCTGTCCTTCGATCCATTCACAGGGGCCACCCTTGGCCAGAAATTTACCGCCGAATTTTTCGGCAATGGCCACGGTCTGGCCGGCGTATTCGGCGTAACCTTCGGGGTTGTCCACCACCACATGCGCGATCACATAAGCCGCCATTACGCGCCCTCCACAAACAGATATTCACGGTCTGCCGCCGGCAAGCCGTATTTCAGCGCCTCTTGATATTCCGGCGAATTATAGAATGCTTTGGCGGTGGCCATATCGGCCCATTTGATGATCACATTGCGCGAACGGGCCTCGCCTTCCATCACCACGGTTTCACCGCCACGGGCCAGAAATTCACCGCCGAATTTGGCCACTGCCGGGCCGGCGAGCGCTGCGTATTTCGCGTACATTTCGTCGTCGCGCACATCAATATGCGCCATGGTGTAAACTGTCATTTCAAGCCTCCAGAACCTGTTTAGCCGCCGCAATCGCGCCGTCTGCGTTATCAATATTCGGGCCACCCGCCTGTGCCATATCCGGACGACCACCGCCGCCCTTGCCGCCAAGCGCCCCTGCAGCCGCGCGCACCAGATCTACCGCCGAAATTTTGCCGGTCAAATCTTCTGTAACCCCCGCCGCCACAGCGGCCTTGCCACCGGCGCCGGAAATCAGCAGCACCGCGCCCGAGCCAAGCCGTTTTTTGTGTTCATCAATCAGCCCGCGCAGATCCTTGCCCGGTACATCCTGCAAAACCTGTGCGAAAAAGGCCATGCCGTTAACCTGTTCAGCATCCGCCCCGCCAGAGGTTCCCCCCATGGCCAGTTTTTTGCGCAGATCGGCGATTTCATTGTTCAGCGCCTTGCGTTCATCCAACAGAGATTTCACCCGCTCCGGCACATCTTCGGCCCGCGCCTTCAGCACAGACGCCGCCTGCCCCAGCAGGTTTTGCTGCGCCGCCAGATGGTCAAATGCCGCCTGACCGGTCAGCGCCTCGATCCGGCGCACACCAGAGGAAGACGCGCTTTCGCTGACCAGCGCAAACAGGCCAATATCGCCCGTGCGCGCCACATGCGTCCCGCCGCAGAGTTCGAGCGAATAGGTCTGCCCGTCACTGCCCTTGCCGCTGTCGGCCTGCGTACCCATGGAAACCACGCGCACTTCGTCGCCGTATTTTTCACCAAACAACGCCTGCGCGCCCAGATCGCGGGCCTCGTCCGGCGTCATGATCCGGGTTTCCACCGGCGTATTCTGGCGGATATAGGTGTTTACCTCGGTTTCCACCGCCGCCAGTTCCGCCGGCGACATGCCCTTGGCGTGGGAAAAATCAAATCTCAGCCGGTCATCCGCATTCAAGGAACCGCGCTGCGCCACGTGATCGCCCAGATGTTGGCGCAAGGATTCATGCAGCAAATGCGTGGCGGAATGATTGGCGCGAATGTCGCTGCGCCGCCCATGATCCACCACCAGCTCCGCCGCGTCCCCCTTGCGGATCTCGCCACGGGTCACCTGTCCTGTATGGATAAACACGCCGGCGGTTTTCTTGACATCGACAATACGCATTTCACCATTTTCGGTTTTCAACACGCCGCTATCGCCCACTTGCCCGCCGGATTCCGCATAAAACGGCGTCTGGTTCAACACCACCTGAACATCACCGGATGCACTGTCTACCGGCGTGCCATCCTGCACCACGGCCAGAATCTGGCCCTCGGCGATTTCCGTGTCATAGCCCAGAAATTCCGTCGCGCCATGTTCCTCGGCCAGATCGAACCAGATGGTTTCGTCGGTTGCCTGTCCGGTGCCAACCCATGCGGCACGGGCCTTGGCTTTTTGTTCGGCCATGGCTGTATCAAACCCGTCGGTGTCGACCTCGACCCCTTTTTCGCGCAGGGCATCCTGTGTCAGATCAAGCGGAAACCCATAGGTGTCATAGAGCTTAAACGCGGTTTCACCGGGCAACGGCTTACCTTCGTCCAGCCCCTCCAGTGCTGCATCCAGCAGGCCAAGCCCGCGATCCAGCGTGGTTTTGAAACGGGTTTCCTCCAGCAGCAGGGTTTCCTCAATCATCTTTTGCGCGCGGCCCAACTCCGGATAGGCCTGCCCCATCTGGCGCACCAGCTCCGGCACCAAACGGTGCATCAAAGGATCCTGCGCCCCGAGCAAATGCGCATGCCGCATGGCGCGGCGCATGATCCGGCGCAGCACATAGCCGCGGCCTTCGTTGCTGGGCAACACCCCGTCGGCAATCAGGAAAGAGGTCGACCGCAAGTGATCCGCAATCACCCGATGGTGTACATTTTTATCACCATAAGGATCAACGCCGGTGCCATGGGCAGAGGCTTCGATCAGGGCCTTGAACAGGTCGGTGTCGTAATTGTCATGGCTGCCCTGCATCAACGCCGCGATGCGTTCCAGCCCCATGCCGGTGTCGATGCTCTGGTTTTCCAGATCGATCTTGGAGCCATCGGCGAATTGTTCATTCTGCATGAACACCACGTTCCAGATCTCGATAAACCGGTCGCCGTCTTCTTCGGGGGAACCGGGAGGACCGCCCCAGATGTGTTCGCCGTGGTCATAGAAAATCTCGGTACAGGGACCACAGGGACCGGTCGGCCCCATCATCCAGAAATTATCGTTGGTCGCGATGCGAATGATCCGGTCATCCGGCAGGCCGGCATATTTTTTCCAGAATTCGGCGGCGTGATCATCGGTGTGATAGACGGTGACAAGCAGGCGATCCTTGTCGATGCCGAAATCCTTGGTGATCAGATCCCAAGCGTACATGATCGCCTGTTCCTTGAAATAGTCGCCAAAGGAAAAATTCCCCAGCATTTCAAAAAACGTATGGTGGCGCGCGGTATAGCCGACATTGTCCAGATCATTGTGCTTGCCGCCGGCGCGCACACATTTCTGGGCGCTGGCGGCGCGGACATAGTCGCGTTTTTCAACGCCGGTGAACAGGTTCTTGAATTGCACCATGCCGGAATTGACAAACATCAACGTCGGATCATTGCGCGGCACCAAGGGAGAGCTGTCCACGACCGCGTGGCCGTTTCGGGCAAAGAAATCCAGAAAAGTCGTGCGAATATCGTTTAGGCTGGCCATGGGCGGAATCCTGCAAAAGTCTCGGGTCACGCCGGTTTACCGCCCTGCCCCAATTCTGTCCACAGGGCAAAACAAAAGCGCCAAGGGTTTTCACCCCGGCGCCAAAGTTTTTCAGGGCAAAAGCCTGTTATTCCGTATCTTCTGCCGCGTCTTCGTTGGCGGCGGCCTCCAGTTTTCCCTTGCCGGGTTTTTGCAAATTCAGCCGGTACAACACCTTGGCATTGTCGCCTTCGCCTTTGGAAACAACGCGGATTTTACCAAGCGGTGGGCAATGCACGTCTTTGCCTGCTGTAAGCGTTTCAAACATAAAGGCCAAAGTCGCATCGATCGCCTCGCGGACTTCGCGTTTGCGCAGGCCGGTTGCGACCGTCACATGGTCATAGATTTCTTTCTTCTTGACCATATTGGCCAAGGCTTCGGCCTTAGCGGTTTCCTGCGGGGTTAGCTCCTGCGGGGCTTCTTCGTCTGGGATCGGGGTCGATGTGGTCATTTTTCAATGCCTCTTTTTCTTGTTTCCCATTCAATATCCCCACAAACAGACCAAACAACAACCGTTTTTTGGTAAATATCCGAAAAATTCGACCTTTGTTTCCATTAATGAAACAATCAGCAGCCACAAACCCGCAAGAAAACACGGTTTCGGCCTCAAGCGGTATACCCAAGGCCGAAAAAAGTTCGCCTAACCGCGATTTAATGCGATACGGAGGCCGCTTCGCCGATTTTCCCGCTGGCCATGGCTGCGGCAGCAGCGTCCTCGGCAACCTGATCCCATTCAATCGCTTCCGGTTCGCGCACCAGTGCATGTTTCAACACCTCGCGCACGGATTTCACCGGAATGATGGTCAGCCCCTCTTTGACGTTATCGGGGATTTCCGGCAGGTCTTTTTCGTTATCCGCCGGAATCAGCACGGTTTTCACCCCGCCCCGCAAGGCCGCCAGCAGTTTTTCCTTGAGCCCGCCAATCGGCAACACATGACCGCGCAAGGTGACCTCGCCGGTCATGGCGATATCCTTGTGCACGGGAATGCCGGTAAACACAGACACAATCGACGTCACCATCCCGACACCGGCGGATGGGCCGTCTTTGGGGGTTGCGCCTTCTGGCACGTGAACGTGAATGTCGATGCGTTCAAACACCGGCGGTTTAACCCCGATTTCCGGCGCGATTGAGCGCACATAGGAACTCGCGGCCTCGATGCTTTCTTTCATCACATCGCCGAGCTTGCCGGTGGTTTTCATCCGGCCTTTTCCCGGCAGTTTCAGCGCCTCGATCGACAGCAAATCGCCGCCAACCGATGTCCAGGCCAACCCTGTGACCACGCCGATTTGGTCTTCTTCTTCGGCCAAACCGAATTTAAACCGCTTCACACCAAGGAAATCACCAATGTTTTCAGCCGTTACCGCGACGCTCTTCACCTTGTCCTTGATGATCTTGGTCACGGCCTTGCGGCACAGTTTTGCCAATTCGCGTTCCAGATTACGCACGCCGGCCTCGCGGGTGTAATAGCGCACAATCTCGGTGATCCCCGCATCCTCGAGCGAAAATTCACCCTCGCGCAGGCCGTGGCCCTTTTTCTGTTTTTCCAGCAAATGCTGTTTGGCGATCTCGACCTTTTCGTCCTCGGTATAGCCCGACAGCGAAATAATCTCCATCCGGTCAAGCAGCGGCCCCGGCATGTTATAGCTGTTTGCCGTAGTCAGGAACATCACGTTGGACAGGTCATATTCAACCTCCATGTAATGGTCCGTAAAGGTGGCGTTTTGTTCGGGATCCAGAACCTCGAGCATGGCCGAGGCGGGATCACCGCGAAAATCCTGCCCCATCTTGTCAATTTCATCGAGCAAAATCAAAGGATTGGTCGTTTTCGCCTTTTTCATCGCCTGAATGATCTTGCCCGGCATGGAACCGATATACGTCCGACGATGACCGCGAATTTCGCTTTCGTCGCGCACACCCCCCAGCGAAATCCGGATAAATTCGCGCCCTGTGGCACGGGCAACCGATTTCCCGAGCGAGGTTTTCCCGACCCCCGGAGGCCCGACCAAACACAGGATTGGCCCCTTGAGCTTGGCGGAGCGTGCCTGCACGGCCAGATATTCAACGATGCGTTCCTTGACTTTGTCCAGACCGTAATGGTCCTTGTCCAACACCTCTTGTGCGCGGTTCAGGTCCTTTTTCACGCGGGATTTCTTGCCCCACGGGATCGACAGCATCCAGTCCAGATAGTTGCGCACAACCGTGGCTTCTGCCGACATGGGCGACATCTGGCGCAGCTTTTTCAGCTCGCCTTCGGCCTTTTCCTTGGCCTCTTTGGACAGCTTGGTTTCCGCGATCTTGGCTTCCAGTTCGGCCAGTTCATCGGACCCTTGTTCGCCATCGCCCAATTCCTGCTGAATGGCTTTCATTTGCTCATTCAGATAATATTCACGCTGGGTGCGCTCCATCTGGTTCTTGACGCGGGATTTGATCTTTTTCTCGACCTTGAGCACAGACATTTCGCCCTGCATCAACCCGTAAACTTTCTCCAGACGCACGCCCAGATCCAGTTCCTCCAGCAATTCCTGTTTCTGGTCCACGCGCACATTCAAATGACCGGCAACCGTGTCCACCAGTTTGGATGCGCCTTCGGCCTCGGCAACGGCGCTCAGGGCTTCTTCGGGGACATTCTTGTTCAGCTTGGCATAGCGCTCAAAATCGCCGGCAACGGAGCGGCTCAGGGCCTCGATCACGTCGGGGTCATTCCGGGTTTCTTCCAACACTTCGGCGTTGGCTTCGAAATAGTCGGGATTGTCCAGAAATTCGGTAATCCGCACCCGCTCGCGGCCTTCGACCAGAACCTTGACCGTGCCGTCCGGCAGTTTCAGCAGTTGTAGCACGCTGGCCAGCACACCGATTTCGTAAATGGTTTCTTCGCTCGGCTCGTCCTCGGACGGGTCGATCTGGCTGGACAACAGGATTTCCTTGTTCTCCTCCATCACCGCCTCAAGTGCGCGCACGGATTTTTCACGCCCCACAAACAAGGGAACGATCATTTGCGGGAACACCACAACATCGCGCAGGGGCAAAACGGGATAGGATACGCTGCTCGTATCGGTCATGTACTTTCCTTTATCATAGCAAACGACGCGCCGTCCCGGTTATCCCAGCAACGAATGATCGCTTCTGTTTTCGATCTATAAGTGGCGCCGCAACCCGAATGGTCAAGACAAAACCTTGCCGAATATCCGTGGCATTGTGCCTTGGCCCCGCGCCAAGCGCAAGGTCATGCCGCGAAATAATCTGTTTCCAATAACGCCGCATTGCAGGGGACGTGATTCCCCCCCACCATCGGGAAAATGTTCAACGGACGGCCCGCACCTGATCGCTGATCTGCATCACCACCCGTTCCAACAACGCCGCATCCTCGCATTCGCCCATCACCCGCAATAACGGCTCGGTGCCGGATTTGCGGATCAACAAACGCCCGCGTGTCCCAAAGGCGGCTTCGCCCTCGGCAATTGCCGCCAGCACCTGCGCGTTTTGCATCGGGTCGGTCCCGACAACAAGATTGATGTTTTCAAGCTTCTGCGGCAGGGGTTCAAACACATTCGCCAGTTCGCTCGCGCGCTTTTCGCTGCGCACCAACGCGCCCAGAAACTGCAAACCCGCCATCAAACCATCGCCCGTGGTCACATAATCGCGCATCACAATATGGCCGGATTGTTCACCGCCAAGGTTATACCCCCCCCGCCGCATTTCCGCCACCACATGCCGATCTCCGACCGGCGTGCGCAACATTTGCAGCCGCCGCCCCGTCAGATATTTCTCCAGCCCCATATTCGACATGACGGTGGCCACCAGCGTATCCTTGGCCAGGGTGCCTTCGTCCGCCCACTGGCTGGCAATCAGGCCCATGATCTGGTCGCCATCGGCCACATGGCCCTTTTCGTCGATCAACATCACCCGATCCGCGTCGCCATCCAGACAAATCCCCACATCCGCCCCATGGGCGACGACGGCTTCGGCCGCCATTTCCGGATGGGTCGAGCCACAGCCCGCATTGATGTTGAACCCGTTGGGCGACACCGCCACGGGGATTACCTCGGCCCCCAGTTCCCACAGCACGATCGGCGCGGCCTTATAGGCGGCCCCGTTGGCGCAATCGACCACCACTTTCAGCCCTTCCAGAATTCGGCGCCGTGGAAAGGCCGTTTTGGCAAATTCCATATACCGGCCAAGCGCGTCATCAATCCGCGTCGCCTCGCCGATTTCCTCCGGCGCGGCCAGCGGAATATCGTCCTGCAAGGCCAGCGCCGCGATTTCATCCTCGACATCATCCGACAGCTTATAGCCGTCCGGCCCGAAAAACTTGATACCGTTGTCGTGATAGGGATTATGCGAGGCCGAAATCATCACCCCCACATCCGCCCGCATGGACCGCGTCAGCATGCCCACCGCCGGTGTCGGCACCGGACCCAGCAAAAACACACTCATCCCGGTCGAGGCAAAGCCCCCCGTCATCGCATATTCAACCATGTAACTGGAACGGCGCGTATCCTTGCCGATCACCACCCGATGTTCGCGTTTATCCGTGCGAAAATACCGTCCCGCGGCCGCGCCCAGTTTGAGCGCCATTTCCGCCGTCATCGGATAGGTATTCGCCCGCCCACGCACCCCGTCGGTGCCAAAAAGTCTGTCTGCCATGCTCTGTCCCTTGACCCGTTTTACAGCATTGCCCGCCATAAAGAGATTGCCTGTTTCGTCTCGGCTATATCATGTACCCGCAAAATCTGCACCCCCTGACGCAGCGCTTCCAGCCCGACGGCGATAGATCCCGGGGCGCGTTCGGCGGCTTCCTGCGCATTTCCGATCACGCCAATGAAACGTTTGCGCGAAACCCCGAGCAAAACCGGACAGCCCAGCCCGTGAAACAGCGACAGCCCCCGCAGCAAGGCCAGATTGTGCTCCTGTGTTTTGCCAAAACCGATCCCCGGATCAATCACAATCCGCCTGCGCGCAATACCCTGTGACACAGCAAAATCAATCCGTGTTTCCAGATAGTCATACACATCCAGCAAAACATCGTCGTACACCGGATTTTCCTGCATGGTTTT
>CAMZLM010000028.1 GCA_947311485.1 uncultured Paracoccaceae bacterium | reverse complement strand
AACAAAAAAAGCCCCGCGCTGGGCGCAGGGCTTTCAAATTTCAGTCCGGCCAATAATTAAGCCAGCGCGCCCTTCGCCTGTGCAACGATGGCTTCAAAAGCAGCCGGTTCATGCACGGCCAGATCGGCCAGAACCTTACGGTCTACTTCGATACCGGCCAGGGTCAGGCCATTGATGAATTTGCTATAGGTGAACGACGCATCAATAGCGCGCACACCGGCGTTGATCCGCTGGATCCACAGGGCGCGGAATGTACGCTTGCGGGTCTTGCGATCGCGGGTTGCGTATTGGTTTGCCTTGTCTACGGCCTGCGTAGCAGTACGGAAATTCCGCGAGCGAGCGCCATAGTAACCTTTGGCGGCTTTAACAACTTTGCGGTGACGGGCGTGCGACGCTGGGCCGCCTTTTACACGTGACATATGACGATCTCCTTAGCGCGCGTAGGGCATGTATGATTTAACGAGCTTCTCGTCAGCTGCACACAATGTTGTGGTGCCGCGAGCGTTACGCAGAAATTTGTTGCTGCGCTTGATCATACCGTGGCGTTTGCCGGCCTGAGCCGCCAGAACACGGCCAGTCGCCGTCACTTTAAAGCGCTTTTTCGCGCTTGATTTGGTCTTCATCTTGGGCATTTCAATCTCCGTATTTAGAGGTCAAACAAACGCGACTCGGCAGCCCTTCGGCCGGACGCGCGGTGGAAATTGGTGTTTAGGGGGGAGTCGGAACAATTGCAAGCCCAAACTCCCCTCTGTCAGGCCTGTTGCGGGGATGCCGTGAAAACCCACATAGCGCGCCCCAGAAAAACACCGGCGGCAAGGCCGGCGATAACAGCAAAGCCGAATTGAAAACCGTTCCCGTTGTACACCGCCGGCGCAACGGCCCGCATCACACCACCGGTGAAATTCATCCAGAACACCACCATCATCAAGCCAAAGGTCAGCCATTCACCCCGCAGCCGGACCCGACGGCCGGATTTGTTAAGCAGAACACCTTTTTGGAACCCGAAACCAACCCGTCCCCCAAAAACATAGGCAAGAGCGAACAAGGCCCAAACCTCCCAGCCCGCCTGAAAGCGGCTTACCGCATTGATACTCAACACGCCCAAAAGCGGCAGAAAATACAACGGCAATGCCAACGCTTCCCGTTGCCGCGTTGCCCGCAACCCGACAACAACCAGTAACACCAGCAATGGCCACACCCAAATCGGGGCACCTGTCACAATCAATCCTAAACCACCCATATTTTGTCTCCTTATGCGGTTATTTACATGCATTTTTCCAATCAAATTCCGGATCATGATAAAACCGTGGATACGCCAAAAACGCTGCCCTTTCGCCAATGGCAGCTCACGAAGCGTGAAATGCGTGATGCTTTTACCCCCCTTGCAAAGCACGGCATACAACCTATCAATAACCGGCAACAAAAAGGCCACGCTATGAACACCTTACCCCAAGAATTGATCCGTTTTTGCCGCAACACCCCTTTGGCCAACGCGCCGGAAACGGCCTTGCTGGTACTAAAGCTGTCTTTGCTTGACTGGTTCGCCGTGGCAATCGCCGGCACGAACGAACCGGCCAGCCGGATTATCCGCCAAATGCTCACCGCCGAATCCGGCACGCCAGAGGCCAGCGTTTTCGGCCAGACCACCCGCCTGCCGGCCCGTGCCGCGGCACTGGCCAATGGCACAACCTCGCATGCGCTGGATTATGACGACACACACTTCCTGCACATCGGCCACCCCAGTGTTGCCCTTTTCCCTGCAGCACTGGCCATGGCCGAACGGCAGGGCAGCAGCGGGGCCGAATTCCTGATGGCGGCGCTCACCGGGTACGAATCTTCTTGCCGGATTGGCCACTGGTTCGGGCGCAGCCATTATGAGGCCGGCTTTCACATGACCGCCACCGCCGGCACCTTCGGGGCCACATTGGCAGCAAGCCGCCTGTCTGGTCTGAATGTCGTTCAAACCGGACACGCCTTGGGGTTGGCATCCACGCGGGCATCGGGGCTCAAGGCGCAATTCGGCACCATGGGC
The DNA here is from genome assembly GCA_947311485.1 of uncultured Paracoccaceae bacterium. GTDB lineage: Bacteria > Pseudomonadota > Alphaproteobacteria > Rhodobacterales > Rhodobacteraceae > Amylibacter. The sequence goes on along the minus strand of CAMZLM010000028.1, from coordinate 12,474 downwards.
AAACCCTTCAACGGCGGCATGGCCGCCGCGAACGGAATCGAGGCCGTGCAGCTGGCCGCTCTGGGGTTCACGTCAACACCGGCGGCATTGCCGAGCTTTGGTCAGGCCCATGCCGCAGAAATGCCAGCGACCGAAACCGTTTTGGCGGATCTTGGCACCCATTACGTTCTGGAACAGGTCCAGCATAAATTCCACGCCTGCTGTCACGGACTACACGCGATGCTCGAGGCGCTTTCCCTGCTTGTTCAGGAAGAAACATTCGACGTTAATCACTTGAAACAATTGAAAATACAAACAAACCCGCGTTGGTTAAAGGTCTGCAACAAACCGGACCCGAAAACCGGACTCGAGGCGAAATTCAGCTACCGACAAACGGCGGCGATGCTGTTGACGGGCATTGATACCGGTGCCTTAAGCAGCTTTAGTGATGCCCTGTGCCAAGCCCCGAATGTCACCGCTCTGCGCCAAAAAATAACTGTTACCGGCAATACGGATTTATCCGACACTGCGGCCAAAGTCACGCTTGTGTCCACAAATGGACAACGCTGTATTGCCTTTGATCTGGAAGCCCCGCTGCCTCTGATGCAGCGCCAAAAACGCGTTATTCGCAAGGCCGAAACCTTGCTTGGAGCCGATCACGCGCAAGCGATTTGGCGGGAAATCACCGATCTGACACAGGCAAACAACCTTAACAAACTGTTACAAACGGTGGCTAAAATTAGGGCTTGATCCTTTTGGCCGCTTTATGAAATAGTCTGCTATGCAAATAAAAATAACAAAAACCAGCCCATCACCCCGAATCTCCCATCCGAGCAACACGCCCGCCCAAATGCGCGAGGTGCGCCAATGCTAAGGCCCGCTCCCATTTTACAGCAACTGGTGTCGCCCCGCCCAACCCCCACGCAAATCTTTTATGATGCCGCCGAGGCCGTTGCCGCCATTCAGAAAATATACACGGAATCCACCGATTTTCTGCGCAAGCGATTCACTCATTATCAGCAGGGCCACAAACCCGAAGGCCACTATCGCGCCTATTATCCAATGCTGTCGATCACAACATCCACCTTTTCGCACATCGATACACGGTTGTCATTTGGCCATGTGCCGGAACCGGGCACCTATGCCACCACGCTCACCCGCCCCGATTTGTTCGAGGGGTATCTGCTGCAACAAATCGGGCTTTTGCTGGAAAATCACAAAGTACCGGTTTCGGTAGGTGTATCCGACGTTGCCATCCCGCTGCATTTTGCCTTGGGCGACGGTTTCAGCATGTCCGGTGACACCACCAAGGTTCTGGAACGGCCGTTGCGGGATATTTTCGATGTGCCGGACCTGAAAACCACCAACGACGACATTGCTAACGGCGATGTGGAAGACGCCGAAGATGGCAGCCGCCCCTTGGCCCCGTTCACCGCACAGCGGGTGGATTATTCGCTGGCGCGCCTGTCACATTACACCGCGACCAAACCGGAATACTTCCAGAACCATGTACTGTTCACCAATTACCAGTTCTACATGGAAGAATTCATCCGTTTCGGGCAGGAACAACTGGCCAAAGGTGAAGGCGGCTATGACAGCTTTGTCTCCCCCGGAAATGTTGTCACCACCGATGGCACAACCAAGATCAAAGCGCCGGAGAAAACCCCGCAAATGCCAGCCTATCATCTGACCAAACCGGATGGATCAGGCATCACCATGGTGAATATCGGTGTCGGGCCATCCAATGCCAAAACCGCCACCGATCATATTGCCGTACTGCGCCCGCATGCATGGTTGATGCTCGGCCATTGCGCCGGATTGCGCAATAGCCAGAACCTCGGGGATTTTGTGCTGGCACATGCCTATGTGCGTGAAGATCACGTTCTGGATGCGGACCTGCCTGTCTGGGTGCCGGTCCCCCCGCTTGCGGAAATTCAGATCGCACTGGAACAAGCGGTAGAGGAAGTCACCGGCCTGACCGGCTATGAATTGAAACGTGTAATGCGGACCGGAACCGTTGCCACAATCGACAACCGGAACTGGGAATTACGTGAACAATCCGGCCCTGTGCAACGACTGTCCCAATCGCGCGCCATTGCGCTTGATATGGAAAGCGCGACAATCGCGGCCAATGGTTTTCGCTTTCGAGTGCCCTATGGAACCTTGCTGTGTGTGTCCGACAAACCCCTGCACGGAGAGCTGAAATTGCCCGGTATGGCGTCTGATTTCTATCAAACACAGGTTTCACGCCATTTGATGATCGGGATTCGGGCAATGGAACACCTTGCCGAAATGCCGCTTGAACGGCTGCATTCACGTAAATTGCGCAGCTTTGACGAGACCGCATTCCTTTAGGTCAAAAATCGGCGAAAAAGGGCTGAAAAACCCCTGATATTAGGTATTTAATCACCTTTCGCTGATTGTGTCCGACCTCAATATCTTGTTAAATGTGGTCGGACGCCCGCGAGGGATCGTTAAGAAACACCAAGGAGCAGTAAAATGACTCAGAAGCCTATGACAAAAACACAACTGGTTGCAGCTTTGGCTGAAGCAACCGGATCCGACAAAAAGACAGCGAATGATTTCCTGGCTGCCGTGACCGACATCGTCACCAAAGAGGTTGCCGCCGGTGGTGCCGTAACCCTTCCTGGCCTTGGAAAATTTGCATGTCGCGCCCGTCCGGAACGCATGGTTCGTAACCCCGCGACAGGCGAGCAAATGAAAAAAGACGCTGACCGCGTGGCCAAAGTGACCATCGCCAAAGCTTTGAAAGACGTGATCAACGCTTGATCCGTTTTCAAATCTCTGAATAGTAAAGAGGCCGCAATTCGCGGCCTTTTTCTTTGGGGAACACAAATGGATATCCGCGCAATCGTAATGGGCGTCAGTTTTGCCTTGATGTGGAGCAGCGCCTTTACTTCGGCACGGATCATTGTGTTACAGGCCCCCCCGCTCACCATTTCCTCTTTGCGTTTTTTGATCGCCGGCACACTGGCAATCTGCATCGACCTAACATTTTCTGAACCCCTTTTTAGGGGTCGGGATCGCCGCAATCATACTGGGCGAACGCCTGAGTATGCAGGATATTTTCGGGGTGCTGGTGGTGATGGCCGAAATTTTCGCGGTGCAGGTTTCGCGCGCGAAACCCTGACTATTCCAGGGCTTCTTTGACGATGTTGTCCAACAGGGTCTGAACCTCTTGCATCGGGCCCGCAGGATAGTTGCGATGGCCAATTTGCACGCCATTCGCATCCTCGAACACAAACACTGAATACGGGCAATTCACGATATTCAACGGGTCGGCCTCCATCACATGGCGCGATACCACCGCGGAACAAAACAGATAGATATTGGCGGCTTTGAAAATTTCTTTGGTGCTGCCCACGTCCGCAGCCGTCCGGTTGAGCATTTCACCCACATGCGAGGTATATTCAATATTCAATCCGCGCCCGACAATCGCGCTTTCGGCGGCAAAGGTGGCGTCTTCGAAACCCCCGTCAAACGGGTAAACCACAATATCCTGCGCCTGGGCTTGAAACGCACACAGGCACAGAAGGGCAATACACAGGGATTTCATCGGTTCAGCTCTCCTCTTGATCGCTAAACATTACGCATCCCCTGTCTGCACATCAATTCACAATTGGGTTCTGCGACAAAAAAACGGCACCCCGAAGGATGCCGTTTTCGTCAAATTTAATTCGCCTTACTCGGCAACAGAAACCGATTTCAGGAATTCGATGATCGCTTTGCGGTCTTTTTCTTTCTTCAGACCGGCAAAGGACATTTTGGTTTTCTTAACCATATTTTTAGGCTTGGTCAGGAACTCTATCAGGTTGGCTTCGTCCCAAACGGCACCGGTTTCACCCAGTGCTTTCATATTTTTGGAATATTTGAAGCCTTCAAAGGACGCGACCGGGCGGCCAAACACGCCGTTCAAAACCGGGCCGGTTGCATTTTTGGCTTTGTCGCCCACTTTGTGGCAAGCTTTACATTTTTTGAAAACCTTGGCACCTTTTTTGGCCAGATCGGCATCAACAACAATTGCCATTGTTTCGGTTTCAACCGCTTCGGTGGCTTCGGTAGCTGTACCTTCAGTTGCAGTGTCCGCAAATACAGCGGTGGATGATACGAGAAGACCTGCAACAGCAAGTGTGGAAAGAAACTTCGACATTCTGCGATTCCCTATTCTTTTGCGCCCCAAGGGGCCTGTGGTGTCAGAGCGGTATCCCCTTGCAAGGAAAATCAGCCCTTATTTTGCGCACAATACCCAAGGCATGCACACGGATGAGTCAGACAGCTGCCTGCCCGGTTCTGGTCATATATAAGCACGAGAACAAGAATTTCCAGAGTTTCCCTGATTCTCCCGCATAAAACAGAGCTATATTAGAACATAGCTTCGGTAGGGTCTAATTGATATATGTCATGTATTCCTACTTTTGTGTGAAACAGCGGCATTTTGCCCGCTCTGCACCGGATCACTGCCCCATCTCCGCACCTTTTGCCGTTCCGCGACCGGTAATTTCGACATTTGGCTTACAATTGGCCATACAGGCGGGTTTGCGAAAATCGGGATATTCGGTTTGGGGCCTGTCATCGCGCTTGAACCCTGCCTGATTGGGTAAAACCGCCGAGGTGAAATTCGCTTTGGTCAGGGTGAAATCATCTTCCACCAGATCATTCAGATACAAGATATAGGCCGTCACTTGATAAACCTCGTCCACAGTCAGGGACCGTGCATCCCCGTAGGGCATAGTCCGGTAAACATAGTCCCAAACCGTCGATAAATACGGCCAGTAGGAGCCGATAGTTTTGGTAGGTCGTTCATCCGCAAGCGTATCCTCCCCGCCCACAAGGATTGGCCAACGCCCGACACCTTCGCCGAAATCGCCATGGCAGGCGGCACATTTTTCGGTGAAGACCCCTTCGCCAGCCAGCACAGAACCGGCCCCTTCCGGCAGCCCTGCACCATCGGGACGCACATCTATATTCCAAGCCGCGATTTCGTCGGGCAAGGCAGGTCGCCCCAATCCCAGCGTACCAGCCGCCAAAGGCGTTGCCAGCAAAACGGCCGCAATCAGGGAGTTAAGAAACTTCAACATTCTGCGCTTCCCCTTGTTCATTTATGGCCCATGTCTGAATACCGTTGTTATGATAGGTGGAGCTTTCACCGCGATGCTGGCGCAACACGTCCTTGGTTGGCTGCACATATCCGGTGGAATCATGCGCCCGACTTTGCAACAAAAGCGGCTTTCCATCCCAGACAAAATCGAAATAGAACCGATGCAAGGATTTATTGAGGCTCGGACCGGACATCCGCGCTGGATACCAGTTTACACCGCCATCCAGCGACACATCCACACGTGGAATAGTGCCGTGGCCAGACCATGCCAATCCGGAGATCACCGTTTGGCCTGCACCATGGGTAATCGGCATTTGCGGGCTGGGGCTGGTGATAACAGATTTTGCATCCATCACCCAGCTAAACCGCCGCGCGCTGCCGTCCGCCAGCAGGTCGGTGTATTTCGATGTCTCCTCACGTTGATGCCAAGGCTGATCGCCAATTTCCAGACGCCGCAACCATTTGATCCACGTGATGCCTTCCCACCCCGGCACCACCAGCCGCAGCGGATAACCGTTTTCGGGGCGCAAGGCCTCGCCGTTCATTTTGAAGGCCACAAGGCAATCATCCAGCGCCTTTTCCATCGGGATAGAACGCGATAACCCGCTGGCATCCGCGCCTTCGGCCAGCACCCATTTACCGGCGGTTTTGATCCCTGCCTCTTGCAGGATCAACCGCAATGGCACGCCGGTGTACATCACATTATGGATCATCCCGTGGGTAAACTGTGCACCGTCCATTTGCGGGCCACGCCATTCCATACCGGAATTGGCCGCACATTCCAAAAAATGCACCCGGTTTTCACGGGGAAATCGCAGGATATCGGCCATGGTCAGCACTAATGGCTGATCCACCAGCCCGTTAATCATCAGCCGGTGATCAGCCGGATCAAAATCCGGCACCCCCGCGTGGTGGCGTTCAAAACACACACCGTTCGGGGTGATGATGCCCTCCAAATCATGAATCGGGGTAAAATTGATCGAGGAATAGGCATCCGCTGTCAGCCAGGGAACACGGCGACGCTGCACACCGGTTTCATGCGGGGACGGCAGGCCATAAGGCCGCGTATCCAGCCCTTCGCCCAATTCTTGCGCCCATTTCTGGACCTTGGTGATTTTCGGATCTCCCTGCGCAACAGCAGAAGTCCCAATCAATCCAGCACTTGCAGATATTCCCGCTTTGACAAATCCGCGGCGCGTTATTTTATCAACCATATATGCCCCTGATCGTAAAAAGGCCCCGAAAGTCGGGGCCTTAGGTTTTATCCAGTAATCACTTTCACCGATTTGTTCGGATCCACATGCACCGTGCCTTTGCGTTTGATGTAGCTTTCCACCACATCCCAAATCGCCGGCCCTTCGGTACCTTCGCGAACTGACGCCCAGCCAGCAACCACATAGGTCTTGTTCGGGTCAATGGATTCGCCGGTTTTCAGCAAGGTCATATTGGTAAGACGCGAGCCTTGCGGCTTGTTCACGTCGATCTGATAGCCCATGCCACCGACACGCACCATATCGCCACCCTGTTGATAGTAAGGATCAGGGTTGAACAGGTTATCGGCCACATCCTCCAAAATCAGCTTGATGGTTTCACCTGTCATTTCGGAACGATAGGCATTCGGATAGCTCATGGATGTGGCATTAAACAGGTCTTCACGGGTGATCGCGTCGCCCGGCATCAGGCTTGGCCCCCAACGGAAACCCGGGCTCAGGGCGATGTCGGCTTCGCGCTCGTCGATCAGCGCGTTACAGATCAAATCATCCCAAGTGCCGTTAAAGTTCCCGCGACGGTACAGCAGGCTGTCGGTATGGCCCAGAACCTCTTCCAGTTCGGCCTTGTACGGTGCACGTTCCGCATCGATTGCGGCCGCAACGGTTTTATCCGCCTCTATCACATCCGAGAAAATCGGGATCAATTTGTGGTTAAAGCCCATCAAACGGCCATCGCGCACGTCCAGATCCAGACGGGTGACGAATTTACCATTCGAACCAGAGGCAATCAGCATGGTTTCCCCCACCAGAACCGGCTCGGGAATCGCATCATGGGTATGACCGGTCAGAATGATATCAATACCCTTGACCTTGGCTGCCATAGCCCGGTCCACATCAAAGCCGTTGTGGCTCAGGCAGACAACAAGATCGGCACCTTTGGCGCGAACTTCGTCCACCATTTCCTGCATACGCTGATCACGGATACCGAAGGAATATTCAGGGAACATCCAGCCCGGGTTGGCGATTGGCATATAGGGGAAAGCCTGACCGATAACGGCAATCTTGGCTCCACCACGTTCAAAGATTTCATAATCGGCGAAATCTTCAGAGGGTTCATCCCATTCCTTGTCATAAATATTCTGGCCCATTGCCTTGAAAGGCAGGCCTTCGATGATATCGCGCACACGATCGGACCCCAATGTGAACTCCCAATGGAAGGTCATCGCATCCGGCTTCAGAAGGTTCATCACATTGACCATGTCCTGACCTTCGGTTTTCAGGCAGGTATAGGATCCATGCCAAGTGTCGCCACCATCCAGCAACAACGCATCCGGACGATCCGCGCGAATGGCGTTAATCACCGTGGCAACACGATCCAGACCACCCATTTTCCCGTATGATTTCGCCAATGTGGAGAAATCGTTATAGGTCAATGCATACGCATCGGCAGAGCCGGGGGCCATGTTGAACATTTTCAGGAAATCTTGACCGGTCACATGTGGCGGCTGGCCGAGCGCCTCGCCAACACCGAGGTTAATTTCCGGTTCACGAAAATAGATCGGCTTCATCTGGGCGTGAATGTCGGTCACGTGGATCAGGGTCACGTTGCCCGTGGTTTTGAAATCCAGCAATTGGTCCTGGGTCAACGACTGCTGAGCAGCAGCACGCGACAGGTTGCTGACGCCATAGGCGCTATAAATCGCCGATGCGGCAACAGATGCTTGAAGGAAATCACGACGAGAAATCATCTGGTTTGTCCTCTAACGCGGTTTGGCCGCGTTTTTAGTGTTAGAAAAGAAAAACCCCGCGAAGATTGCTCTGCGCGGGGTTAAAAGTGGCTTAGTTACGCACCGAAGGCGCTTCAACCGAAAGCCCGTTGCCGCGAGACGCGACATAGAGTTCCAGAGCCTGGAATTCGTCGGACCCTTGGCCGTAAGGTTTTGCACGAATATTTTTCATGCAGCCTTTGAAACGCGCGTGAATAGAATTCAGCTTGGCATTTTTCAGGCGATAGGTTGGAAAGCCGTTGATCTGACCCTGTGACAGATGATCCGCACGGATCATGTTGCCATAGTTGTCTTCGTGACAGTTAGAACAAGCCATATCCAGCTGGCCTACACGGGTGTAGTACAGCTCTTTGCCTTTTTCATAAATGTCGGCAACAGGACCGTCCGTGGCCACATTGATCGGCAAACCGCGCGATTGCAGTGAGATCAAAGCAACCATTGACGTCATCTTAGGCTTGGACCATTTCCATTTGTCTGCACCCATACGCTCTGTACGACAGTCGTTGATGTAGTTTTCCATGGAATAAATCTTGCCTTTTGCCTCGTTCCAACGAGGCAAAACAGGACGCAGACCTTTGAAATCACCCGCTTCATGACAGCTGGAACAAGACTTGCCCTCAGAGCCATCGACCTTGTTGAACAATGTTTCACCATCATCAACAAAAACAAAAGCAGGGTTGTCGAAATCATCCAACTGCAACGCCCGGGTTTCGTCTGAACGGAACAACCAGCCGGAATACAGCTCGTCCAAAGGACCGCCAGCCATGCCTTTGGCGTGGGTCGAGATTTCAGTCCCGTCAATCACCAGCTTGGCTGTTCTACTTGGATCGGCAGATGCCGCCTGACCAATGGTCAGAGCAGCAATGCCAAGGGCCACTGTGCTGAGTAGCTTTTTCATATTTTCCTCCCCTTGGTGGTTTAACCCACCGTGATTTTGCTGGTTGTTTCAGTGACGTTGCCGTCATCATCAGCCCATTTAAATGCAAGCTCACCAGATTCTGGAACCTTCATTTGGAACTGAAAATACGGGTTTGTTGAAACAGAACCGTGCAGATCAACTTTGATAACTTCTTCACCATTAAAGGAAGCCGAAAACATGTTGATGATATTGCGAGGAACCAGTTCGCCGGTTTTCTTGTCTTTACGACGACCGGATTCCATTTTGTGTTTGATCAACGTCTTGATGGTGATCACCTCGCCTGCCTTGGCAGACTTGGGAACTTTTACACGAGGTTTACCCATGATTTTTCTCCTATTCCGGAATTAGCCGCCGCAGCCGCCGATTGTTACTTTTACAGCTTTGGATACCTGAGTGTACGAGCCGTCAGCCATTTCAGCGATGACAACCACGTCCTGTGTACCGGCAAGGCGAATACGTGTGGACGCATCTCCGGCCGACAAGGCACCAAATGTAAAGAAGGACACAACCGGACCCGGGTTTTTGCTGGCCAAAAGGACAACACGTTTCGCCCCCGGAGCCGAGAAGCCAACCGGAACGGTATTCCCGTTTTCGGCGATTTCCGGTGTGGTCAATTCAATGCCACCTTCTGCAATATCAGCACCACCGGTAAATTCTGCTACCGCTTGGGCCATTGCATCATCTGCTGCTGCCTGAGCAAAACTGACTGGTACAAGTGTGACCGTCAGCGCCGCGCCGCCAAGGGCAAGCGCGTTTCTTCTGGAGATATTCATCTCTACTCCCCTGATTATTTGAGTGTTTTCAGATAGGCCAAAACATCTTCGAGCTGCTGCGCAGTCAAAATTGTTTTGCCGTCGAATTTTTTCATTGTCCGCGCGCCGTTCTTAAGGCGGTAGAACGATGGCATCATTGTATCTTCGAAAGACATTTTCGAATTTACCAGAATACCACGCAGTTTTGCTTCGTCGTAACGTGAAGCGACGCCATCAAGTGATGGGCCAATTTCCCCATGAAATTGCTGTTCCGACAATTCGGAATTGACGTGACACGCCAGACAATTTCCCAATTTACGGTTGGCAAATAGTTTTCTGCCGCTTGCCGGGTCTCCCGCGACCCCGGTAAGTGACGTGGCAACCGTGCCACCTTCTCCAAATGTGACGCTGTCCGGTGCTACTTCGGTCGCAAAGGCCGATGTAGCAAAGATAGCGGCACCAATTGATGCGATTGCTAGGCTCCGCATTTAGTTTCCTCCCTTTGGTGTTATCCGAATATTGTTACCTTAGGCACCGCCTCTGCGCAATATAAATTCGCATGGCTGCATGTTTCGCCGCAGGAACGTGGTTTTTCTTGACGCTACTCAATGACACCTTGCTCTTTAAGCATCCGCGCGTGGAATTTTTGGAAAACCTCGTCGGTCTGGTACACCTTGTCCGCCATAAACTTGAGAATATTAAAGGTGGTATACTGGCCAAACGCCCCGGGCATCGCCAAAACCGCACGTTGTACACCGGTACCCGAATCGGGTAGTTCTTCTGGCAGAAAAATCATCGTTGGCGTGAACACCAACCCCCAGCGACGCGCCAGTTCTTTCTCGGTCATAACCTTGCCATCAAAGTCGGTAACCTCTTCGTCACCAAACATATTCAACTGAACAACAAAGAAATTTTCCCGAATCATCGCATCGATTCGCGGGATCGGGAAAATCTCTTCGTGCATCTTGTTGCAATAAATACAGCCGCGCTGTTCAACGATAATGACCATGTGCTTACCTTCGGCTGTGGCCGCAGCATGGTCTTCGGCAAAGTCCTTAAAGGTTGTGCGCAACCACGTGGGTTTGTGCAGGCCGTCATCCCCCATTTCAACGGCAAACACCGGCAGCGCCATAAACAGCGCCACCAGAAAAGTTATCATTCTCATATTTCGGTCCTCCTATCCGATTGCCTGAAAGATCGGAAAGGTCTGGATCAACCAGTTCGCGATCTCGTTGACTTTGTTTGTCGCAATCAGGATAGCAAAAACGATCAACATCGCCCCCATCACTTTTTCGACATGTCCCATATATTTGCGGTTGCGCTGCATCCAGCGCAGAAACGGTTTGGCAAAAATGGCGGCGATAACAAATGGCAGCGTCATCGATAACCCATAGACCAGCAACAGCAAACCGCCTTGCATCATATCGCCCATCCCTGCCGCAATCATCAAAATCGCCGCCAGCGCCGGCCCAACACACGGGGTCCAGCCAAAACCGAATGCCAACCCCATCAAATAGCTGCCAACAATGGTCGAGGCATTGGCGTTGTCCATTTCTACACGGGCCTCGCGATACAACAGCGGAATACGCAAAATGCCCAGAAAATGCAGCCCGAACATAAACAAAAACCCCGCAGAAACATAAGACAGCGGTTGTTTATATTCGCGCATTGCTTGACCGATGGCCGTGGCACCCAACCCTAAAAGCACGAAAATCGTGGTCACACCCAATGCAAAAGCAATAGATGCAAAAATAAGTTTGCGATGGGTTCTGGCGGGAATTTCCTCATCCCCTTGCAAGTCAGCCATCCCGATTCCGGCCATATAGCACAGATAAAACGGTACCATCGGCAGAATGCACGGCGATAAAAATGAAAGCAGCCCAGCCAGGATCGCCCCCGAGAAAGAAATGTCCAAACCCATGTGTATACCTTGCCCTTGCGTGAAAAACATATTAGGTTTTCACTATATATCTAAAAACAGGGCGGTCAATCATGCTGCGATTTCTTTTGCTGGTCAGCTTTTTTCTCTTGCCGTTATCGGCAAATGCAGAATTGCGTTTGCTGATGTTCGAACAGGACGGGTGCTACTGGTGTGGTCGCTGGAACGAGGAAATCGCTCCCGCCTATCCCAAAACCGAAGAAGGCCGCGCGGCCCCGTTGCAGCGCATTGATATTTTTTCTGAATATCCATCCGATATCACAATCAAATCGCGCCCGGCATTCACCCCAACCTTTATCCTGATCAAAGACGGGAACGAAGTGGGCCGCCTTGAAGGTTACCCCGGAGAAGATTTTTTCTGGCCCCTTTTGGACAGATTACTGGAACCTTTCCCCGAATATCAGGCCACCAAGGGGGGGAGCTAAGGTGGGATATACGCTTAAAATGCTTTGCAGGCGCGAATTTCCCCGCTACAACGAATACGGGCTGTATTTGCCCTATGCTTGTGAGATCCAAAATGTTGACACCTGAAGACGACAAAAATCTGGATGCGTTTCAGAAAGACTTCAATATTGAAGAGATGTTTGACAAAGGCCGCACGGCTGCGTCCTTTCTAAAGGCCATGGCCCATGAAGGCCGGCTTATGATCCTGTGTCATCTGGTTTCCGGTGAACGCTCGGTAACCGAGCTGGAAAACCTGCTGTCATCCCGTCAGGCCGCCGTGAGCCAACAGCTCGCCCGGCTGCGCCTCGAAGGGATCGTGGATTT
>CAMZLM010000027.1 GCA_947311485.1 uncultured Paracoccaceae bacterium | reverse complement strand
CTCGCGCTGACGTTTCACACAGGCCAGGAGTTCGAGGCGGACTTCACGGGAAAGAAAATTAGGACGGATCATATCAGAAACAGAATCTATTCCCGCCGAAACGTCAACATGATCTTCGGGTACTCTATGACTCCAAGTATATTTCCAGAAATCCTGCTTTTTCCAGTTCCGTCTTTATCAATTGTTCGGCTGCAGTTATGTTGGTGGCCTTGTTTTTCTTGGCTGCAAAGAAAGTCTGCTTCGATTTGTCTTTGATTTCAAGGTTGAGAATTTCAATATCTTCGCGTAAGCAGCGAACTTCTATTTTTAAAGATGGTGAGCCCATGGTTGGGGTGTCGCCCGTTTTTTTGATTTTCATACGAAAATGATCAGTGGCATCCCATGGCGCGCCGATCAAGTAATTATCGGAACCTTTTCCACTTTCGATACGCCATGCTGCAGCATTATCCGGTGTTGTGAAATGTTGGCATAAAAACTCTTGAAAAGGTTCCGCCGTTTGAATGTCTTGACTGGCTGAGCCTTGGATAGAAGCGTTTCCCTCTGCAGAAGCTTGTGGGGGGGACGCTGACCCAAATTTTGCTTTAACGGCCGCACTGCCCGTTTTTTCCATTGATATTTTGGTTTGTATCGTTCCCGTTTTAGAGGTTGTTTTACGCGCAACAGTAGATTTTATAGCTTTAATTGTATCCGGTTCAAGGATATGGATTATAATCTCGGCACGTTTTAGGGCGATTTTAAAACGAACTTTTGCGGTTGGATCGTCGCCAAAGATACCGTGCCCAAATACAATATCTGCATGAACTGTAGCATGCCCATTTTGGTCAAAGCTGGCAATCCATCCATCAACGGAAACGGCTTGGGACAAGGCGCGGGTTGTCTGATTTTGCATGGAAGTCCTTTTGGGAGTTAGGCCATGTCTACAGTAAGGGGGGGATTGGTGGGTTTCAACCCCACGGCGTTTTTATACAACACAGGGTGGCGTCTGACCCTGGGAGGGGGCGAAGCGCCCTCCCGTGGGGAGAGTCAGGCGCCGCCCGGCGCGGCCGGGCGGCAGTGTGCAATTCCGGCGTTAGCTCAGCCCTGCCACGATTTTACCAAAGTCGGCGGCCTTGAGCGAAGCACCGCCCACCAGCCCGCCGTCCACATTCGACAGCGCGCCGATTTCGGCGGCGTTGTCAGGTTTCATCGAGCCGCCATACAGCACCCGCACGGCGTTGCCGGTGGTGTCGCCGAATCGGCGCACAAGGCGGGCGCGGATGAAATCGTGGACTTCCTCGATTTCGCCATAGGTGGGGATTTTGCCGGTGCCGATGGCCCAGACCGGTTCATAGGCCACAACAAGGTTTTCACCGCTGGCCCCGTCGGGGATGGAACCGGCCAGCTGCCCGCCGACGATATCCAGTGTGGCCCCGCTTTCGCGTTGGTCAAGGGTTTCGCCGATGCAGACAATCGCGGTCAGGCCCGCGCCCCATGCAGCGGTGGTTTTGGCCCGCACCAGCGCGTCGGTTTCGCCATAGGTTTCGCGCCGTTCCGAATGGCCGACAATTACGTGGGTGGCACCGGTATCGGCCACCATTTCCGCCGAAATATCGCCCGTATGCGCGCCGGCGCTGTTCTGATGGCAATCCTGCCCGCCCACGTTGATCGCGGCCTCGGCACAGCGTTTGGCCATGGACCGCAACAGCGTGGCCGGCGGGCAGATGATCACTTCGCAGCCCGGTGCCGGATTGGCGGCGCTCAGGGCTTCTACCTCGGTCAGGGCCTGTTGCAGGCCATTCATTTTCCAGTTGCCAGCGGCGATTTTACGGCGAGTTGTCATGTGTTTTCCTATTCATAGGCGGCAGTAAGCGCCAGTTGTCCCCAGTGTGTAGCCTGTTCCGGATCATCCAGTGCCGGATCGGGCAGCGACCAGTAATGCATGGTGGCCTGTTTGCCGTCCTTGGTATCAAAGACGAACTTGCTTGACCCTGCGGCCTCTAGCCGCTTGGCTAAATCGTCTTTGGCCTTGAGGTAGAGGCCGCCACGGGAATCGAGGATCGCAAAGATCCGGCCCTGCGAATAGATCGACAGGCCGCCCATCATTTTGCGCGTGCTCAGGGGCGCAAGGCCGACGAACAGATCGGTGACAAAGGCGATATCCTCGGGTGTGACCGCCATTACATGCCTTCGAACTTGATCGATTCACCGCAGCCGCAGGCCTCGGTTACGTTGGGGTTGTGGAATTTGAAACCGGCCTCGAGCAAGGAGACCTCATAGTCGATTTCCGTGCCGAACAGGAACATTTGTGCCATGGGGGCAATCATGATACGGGCCCCTTCCTGTTCGACCACTTCGTCGTTGGGGTCGATTTCATCGACATAGTCCATGGTATATTCCATGCCCGCACAACCGCCTTTGCGTACGCCGATGCGCAGGCCTTGTTTGTTGTCTTTTTCCATCAGCTTGCGAATTTGCGCAGCTGCCTTGCCGGTCATGCTGACCGCTTGTTTTCCGGGGATGCCGAACATCGAAAGGCTCCATTCTCTCAGTTGCCCTATATGTAGTGCGCAATGGCGCTACGCTCAAGGCCCCTACTGTCGCGCCTTGTCTTCGTGCATGAACAACCAGACCAGCGCGCCAAAGGCCAGCATCAGGAACGGCACCATCGCAAGGTTGACTGCGGTCCAGCCCTGTACCGGATCGCCGCCGGAACAATTCATCAATCCGCCGGAGGACAGCGACGCAATCGTCACCATGCCAAACACCATGAAGTCGTTCAGCCCCTGAATACGCCCCCGTTCTTCGGGGGTGTGGGAACTGGCCAACATGGTTGTTGCGCCGATATAGCCAAAGTTCCAGCCAATCCCGAGCAGGATCAGCGCAAAATAGAAGTTGCCAAGCTCGACACCGGACAGGGCGACAAAACCGGCGCTTGTCAGGATCACCAGGCCAAGGGTCACGATCTTGCGCACGCCGAAACGGGCGATCAGGTGACCGGTGAAAAAGCTGGGGATGTACATCGCCAGAATATGGCCGGTCACAATATCTGCGGCAATGCCGGTGTCAAAGCCACAACCGACAACCGCCAGCGGGGTGGACGTCATCACCAGGTTCATCAGGGAATAGGCCACCATGGAACAGATGATTGCGACGGTAATGCGCGGTGTTGTCAGCAGTTCTTTCAGGGAACGTCCGGCGCTGGCCTTGTCCTTTGGGGGCGGCAGGGTCGGAATTTTCAGAAACACAAACAGAAACGAGCCGACAATGTTGATAACAATAATTGCGAGGTAGGCGCCGAGAAACGGCACGACAAAGGCTTCGGAAGCAAACTTGAAAATCTGCGGGCCGATCATGGCCGACATCAACCCGCCAGCCATCACATAGGAGATTGCCTTGGGTTTAAAGGCGAGCGAGGCCGTATCCGCCGCTGCAAACCGGAAAAAGCCCTGTGCGGACATGTAGATACCGGAAAAATAAGACCCGATCAGAAAGATTTCAAACGACGCATGATAGAGCGCATAGGCGCTGATGCTGGCCCCGAGCATGCCGGCAAAGGCTCCGAGCACAAACCCGGCCTTGCGCCCGAATTTCTGCATGAACTGGCTCAGCCACGGGGCCGTGGTCATGGACCCGAACACCAGCACCGAAATCGGCAAGGTGGCCCAGCAAATATTGGAGGCCAGCGATTGCCCTGCCAAACCGGCGGATAGGAAGATAATGGGCATTTGCGCGCCCATGAAGGCCTGCGCGATCACAAGGATGATCACGTTGCGCTTTTCATATGTGGTATCTGTCATTGTCATGGGGTCACCGGTAACGGGGTTCAGGGCGCTTAACAAGTGTATTAAGTGGCGCGGTCGATCACATGTGCAAAGCTGCCTGTAACATTGCCGTTGCGCAGGCCCATGTCGGGCAGGGCGGTGGCTTCGGCATCCTGTGCCTGAAACAGGGGCGGGCCGTCTGCCCGCAGCGTGGTGGCATAGTGGAATTCATGCGCCTTGAGCGGCATCTCCCACAGCCCGCCCAGCGGGCGCAGATCGCGATATCCCAGATGCAGCTTGCGTTTGGCAAAGCTGGTCTCAAGCCGCAGCAATCCGGCCATGGCGTGGCGGGTGCCGTTGGCGTCTACCAACCCGTCGCCCAGCATCATATAGCCGCCACATTCGCCGTAAATGGCGGCGGCGTTGCGCAAGCCCTGCAAAAACCGTGTGTTCATCGCCAGCTTGCCCGTGTGCAATTCGGGGTACCCCCCGGGCAGGATGACCAGATCGGCGGGCGGAGGGGGCTGATCCGCCAAGGGCGAAAACGTGGATATTTCGGCCCCTTGCGCACGCCAGGCATCAATCAGATGCGGATAGGCAAAGGCAAAGGCCGCGTCACGCGCAATGCTGATACGCTGGGCGGGGGGCGGCAGGGTCGGCACCGGCTGTGTTGCGCCAATCAGCGGACGGCATTGCGCCATCAGGGCGGGAATATCCACGGATTCGCGCAGAATTCCAGCGGCCTGATCCAGATATGCCTCCAGATCAGGGCGTTCTTCGGCTTGCACCAGGCCCAGATGTCGGGATGGTGTTTCCAGCCCGAATTGACGGTGAATTGCCCCGAACACCGGCAGATCGGTGGGGACCAGCGCCCGCCGCAGCATGCGTTCATGGCGCGGACTGCCGACCTTGTTCAGGATCACGCCGACCACATCCACATCGGAATAATTGGCAAAACCGCTGGCCACGGCAGCGGCGGATTGGGCCTGATGTGACACATCCATCACCAGCACAACCGGCAAGCCGAGCATCCGTGCCAAATCCGCGGTGGCCCCTTTACCTGTTGGCGGCGCACCATCAAACAGCCCCATCGCGCCTTCGATAATCAGGGGCGTATCACCGGCTGCCAGCGCGCGAATACGCTCCTGCGGCATGGCCCAGGCATCAAGGTTGACACATTCCGCCCCGCTGGCCGCCGCATGAAAACGCGGGTCGATATAATCCGGCCCGCTCTTGGCCGAACGTACCGGCATGCCCTGTTGGCGCAGGGCGCGCAACAGGCCAAGGGTTACGGTGGTTTTCCCACTGCCCGATCCGGGGGCGGCAAGGATAAGGCCGGTCATGTCAACAGGTCGCGCAGGGCCACAACCGGCCCGACACAGATGATGGCGGGGGCAGTCATTTTGTGGGTTTCGATATCGGCCACCACCCGTTCCAGAGTGGTTTCCAACACGCGTTGATCGGGGGTGCTGGCACCGGATACCACGGCGACGGGTTCATCGGCAGGGCGTCCGGCATCGCGCAGGGCTTTGCCGATACGGCCAATATGTTTCATCGCCATGTACAGCACCAACACCGGCGACCCGTCGGAAATCGCCTGCCAGTTCAGCGGTGATACCGCACCTTTTGCGTCATGGCCGGAGACAAAAGTCACCGACTGGTTCATTGCGCCGTGGGTGACGGGAATGCCGGCATAGGCCAGCCCGCCAATACCGGCCGAAATACCCGGCAGAATACGGAACGGGATGCCCGCGGATTTCAGGGTCTGGCCTTCTTCGGCCCCGCGACCGAACACAAAGGGGTCGCCCCCCTTCAGGCGCAACACCCGTTTACCGTCCTGTGCCAGTTCTACCAGCATTTGGGAAATGTCGCCTTGCTTGGCCGAAACCTGCCCACCGCGTTTGCCGGCGAAAACCTGTTCGGCATCCGGATTGGCCCAGCCCAGAATATCCGCATTGACCAGCGCATCGTACACAATCACATCCGCCTGTTGCAGCGCGTTCAACCCGTGCAGTGTCAATAATCCCGCATCCCCGGGACCGGCCCCGCAGAGCCAGACCCAGCCGGGTTGAAATACGGGCCAATTGTGCGGGGGGAGGGGAGCTGTCTGTTTCATGGCGTGTTTATGACGCCAAGGCAGGTGGAATGGCAAGCCGTAAACAGGCCGCAGGGCAATTGCGTTTCGGGGGCTTGTTGTATGGTGAATTGGTGATTGCTTTTGGTATGTGGGCAATCAATAATCACAGGATGACAAATACCCCCACACCCAAATTGCGCCGTGGCTGGACCACAGGGGCCTGTGCCACTGCCGCGACCAAGGCCGCGTTGATTGCCTTGTGGGGGGGGCAGTTTCCCAAGGCGGTCCAAATTACCCTGCCCAAGGGTGAAACACCGGAATTTGCCCTTGCCCATAGCGGCACTGGTCCGGATTGGGCCGAAGCAGGCATTACCAAAGACGCGGGCGATGATCCGGACGTGACTCACGGTGCGTTGATTGTTGTGCGCGTGGCCGAAGGCACGCAAGGCGTGCGCTTTCTGGCCGGTGCGGGTATCGGGACCGTGACCAAGGCGGGGTTGCCAATTGGTGTGGGGGAACCGGCGATCAATCCGGTGCCGCGCCTGATGATGACGGCGATTGTCGATGAAATCGCGGAAAAGTTCGGCAAACAGCGTAATGTTGACATTACCGTGTCCATCCCGGGCGGGGAACGGATTGCGCTGAAAACATGGAACCCGCGGTTGGGAATTGTGGGGGGGCTGTCGGTGCTGGGCACCACGGGGATTGTGCGGCCGTTTTCCTGTGCGGCGTGGATTGCCTCGATCCATCGCGGGGTGGATGTGGCGCGGGCAGAGGGATTGACCCATGTGGCGGGTTGCACCGGGGCGACATCCGAAAAGGTGGTGCAGGAATTGCACGGTCTGCCCGATAGCGCGATGCTGGATATGGGCGATTTTGCCGGCGGGTTGTTGAAATACCTGCGCCGCAATCCGGTGCCGCGTTTGACCATAGGCGGGGGCATTGGCAAGATCACCAAGCTGGCCCAAGGTGCTGTGGATTTGCATTCGGGCCGCTCGCAAGTGGATTTCGCCGCGCTGGATGCGTTGACAGAGGCGGATGTCCGGAATGCGAATACCGCGCTCGAGGCCGTAGACATCGCGGGAAACGACCTGGCGCAGGCGGTTGCGGAACATGCGCGTGAACAGGTTATGGAAATCCTGCGGGGGACTGTGGCGCAGGTGGATATCGTGGTGATTGATCGGGCGGGAAATATTCTGGGACGGGCCGGATGAAACGTAAAATACTGTTGCTGGCGGGAACCTCCGAGGCGCGCCAGTTGGCCGGAGTTCTGGCAAAAATGCCCGCGTTCGATGTGACGGCTTCGCTTGCGGGGGCCACGCGCACGCCTTTGGCGCTGGGCGTCGAGACCCGTATTGGCGGGTTTGGCGGCGCAAAGGGGTTGGCCGGTTATCTGCGCCAAAACCGCACCGATATCGTGATTGATGCCACCCATCCCTTTGCCACCAACATTACTGCCCATGCGGTGCAGGCCTGTCGGGAAACCGGCGCGGGGCAGGTGATCTTGCAGCGCCCTGACTGGCAACCGCAGGCGGGGGATAACTGGCATTTTGTCGACCAACTGGATCAGGCCGCCGCGCTGATCCCCAAGGGAGCGGTGGTGTTTTTGGGCACGGGGCGCCAGACCTTGCCTTTCTTCGCCAATCTGGCGGATCACCGGTTGATTTGTCGCCAGATTGATCCGCCGGACCGGCCATTTCCCTATCCCAATGGCCGGTTTCAAGTGGGCCGCCCACCGTTTTCGGTGGCCGACGAGATTGGCTTTTTCAAGGCAGAGGCCATCGACTGGCTGGTGGTGAAAAATTCTGGCGGGGTGGCGAGCCGGTCCAAACTGGATGCGGCGCGGGCGCTGGGGTTGCCGGTGATTTTGCAACGGCGCCCTTGCCTGCCGGATGTGGTACGGGTGGAAACGGTTGCCGATTGCCTGACATGGCTGGAAAAAACATGAGCGTCGGGCGGATTATCGAAACCGATGCCTGTGTGACCGAGGGGGCGGAGTGGCTGGCGGCGCGCCATCCTGAATTTGCCCGTGCCCTCGCCGACTGCGCGCCCTTGCCGTTGCGCCGTACAGAAGACGGGTTTGAACGCCTGTTGCATGCCATTTGTGCACAACAGATTTCCGTGGCTGCCGCAGGCGCGATCTGGGGGCGGTTGCAGGCGGCAGGGCTGACCACGGCACCGGCGATTCAACAGGCAAGTGATGCGGAAATTCAGGCCTGTGGCATGTCGCGCCCCAAAACCCGCTATGCCCGTGCGCTGGCGGATCAGGGGGTCGACTTTGCCGCCCTGCGTGATTTGCCGGATGGACAGGTGATTGCCCGCCTGACCGAAGTCACCGGCATTGGGCGCTGGACTGCGGAAATTTATGCGATGTTTTCGCTGGGGCGGGCGGATGTGTTTGCCTCGGGTGATCTGGCGCTGCAGGAGGCCGCCCGCGAGCTGTTTGATTTGCCGGCCCGCCCGACTGAAAAACAGATGGCGGCGCTGGCGCTGGCGTGGTCCCCGTGGCGGGCAGTTGCGGCGCGGCTGCTCTGGGCTTATTACCGGATTATCAAACAACGCGAGGGAATCACATGAGCCTGCTGAAAT
>CAMZLM010000026.1 GCA_947311485.1 uncultured Paracoccaceae bacterium | reverse complement strand
GCCGCCTCCATCCGTGAAATCGGCCTGATCGAACCGCTGGTGGTCACCCGCCAAAAGGGGCACAGAGGTGCCTATCTACTGCTCGACGGCCATGTCCGCCTGCAAATCCTGAAGGATTTCGGGGCGCAAGACACCATGTGTCTGATTGCAACCGATGACGAGTCCTTTACCTACAACAAGCGCATCAGCCGCCTGGCCACCATTCAGGAGCACAAGATGATCCTGAAAGCGATTAAATCCGGCGTGCCAGAAGAGCGGATATCTGCGCGGGCTGATCTTCCATGAAAACGGTGCCGCTATGACCCCGCATCACACCGGCAAGAAGAACAAGGAATACTGCTATTACGTTTCGACCGACTATCTGAAAGTCCGTCACACCGCGCCATCCGCCGCGCCACAGCGCCTCGCCGCGGGTATGGTCGAGGGGGCGGTGGTGCGCGAATTGCGCCGCGTGTTGCGTTCCCCCGAAATTGCCGCCCGAACGGCAACCGAACTGGGCAAACGCACCGACACCAATGAAGTCGCCGCTGCTCTGCAGGATTTTGACAACCTCTGGGCCCAGCTGTTCCACAATGAGCGCACCCGCATCGTTCAGCTTTTGGTCCACCGCGTGACCGTCACCGGCGAAGGGTTGGCGATCGACCTGCTGGCCGATGGATTGAAAGGGCTGGCGAGCGAACTGATGGCTCCACAGGAGGCAAACGCATGACCACCCCCGACACCATCCGCATATTCGTGCCGCTAGAATACCGCCGCCGCAACGGCCGCACCCAGATCCTGCCGCCCGAGAACCGGCTCGATGCCGAAGATCGCCAGCAGGACCCCGACATCCTGCGCGCCCTGGCCCGTGCCTGGGAATGGCGGCGGAAACTGGAAACCGGCGAAGCAAACACGGTCAGCGATCTGGCGGCCGACGCAGGGTTGTCTGATCGGCATGTCAGCCGCCAAATCCGCCTTGCCTACCTTGCGCCCGCTGTCATCGAACGCTTGATGGTGAAACAGGAGATACCGGCCGTCAGGATCATTGATCTGATTGATATTGCGGCGAGGCCGTGGGAGGAACAGGAATGTGCAGTGTTTGGCTGAAGCGTTGAGCCATCCGTGGGCCATTTGGGGCAACAAATGGGAGGTCAGGAGAGACCGCAGGCTGCGGCGGCTTCTACTTTGGCCTCTTACCCTTGCCGGTCTGCAAATTCTGGGGCATGATGCGCAAAGTGCCCAAGGACGCACGCCACACCCTGACAGGGCGTACATCAATCGCCTGATCACCAAGATTACTGTCTTGCCGCTCAAACCAATTGGTCAGCTACCCAGCTTTGGGCCGCAGCTTTGTCACGATAATCTCCGTTCATAACCGAACCCGCCACAAAGGGGTATCCAAAGCGCAGTATCGGTGTCATGCGGGCAAAGTCTAGGCGACCGGGAAAAAATGTGACTTTGGCTGCCGCGAGGTTGGGGGCAGCGCGAAACAGGCTGTCGCAGTCGTGGCGTAGTTCCGCTCTTTGGCCCTCTGTCAAAGGCGCGCCCTCATTGCCGCGTAACATCCCCGCACAGGTCATCGAACACTGAAAAAACCAATGTGGGCGGGTGGTGATTTCGAAACGGTGGGCTGCAACCCATTCTATGACGGGTTCCAGCCAAGCGGATGCACGGATTGCACTGCCGATAACAATCGCGTCATAGGCTAATGGCGCTGGTGCGGTTTCCGCACGGTGGAGCGCTGTGCGATAGCCTTGTTCCCGTGCGGTTTCAGCGATCCAGGCTGCCTGACTTCCGGTGGAACCCATCATAGAGTCATAAACGATCAACAGGCTGGGTCCGCTTCCTTGTTGAAGCGGCATGTCACTGGGGCCGTCATAGGGAATTGTAGGCCGGAACTGCCAGCCGGCCCCGCTCACAGCTCCGGCGGCAAGCCCGGAACCGGCGTATTTCAATATGTTTCTACGTGTGAATTTCATAGGAATCTCCTCAGGCCTCAAGCGGCAACGCATCATATGTATCACCGGTTGCCACCTCCATTGCGTTGCAAATGGCGGCAATCGTGGCCGGGATACCAATCTCGCCCGCCCCAGCCGGAGAGCGGTTCGGTTCCTCGACAAGTTCAATTTTGATTTCAGGCAACTGACCATTGCTGATCATCGGATAATCAGCCAGCGAGGTGATATCCGCTGCGCCATTGCGAAATCTCAGCCCCTCATGCAGCGCCATTGAAAGCCCCCAAACTGCACCGCCTTCGATTTGTCCCAGAAGCTGTTTGCGATGGATTACTTGTCCGGCATCCACGGCGATCCAGAGTGCGGTCACATTGCGATCAATCACTTCGGCGACCGTAGCAACACGTGCACCACGGAATTCCATAGTTGCAAGACCCAGATTACGGCCCGGTTCACCCCAACGGACCATATTGGCGACTTGATGCAACACGGTGGCCAGGCGCGGATCATCAATATGGCGCAAGCGCCATTCAAGCGGGCATTGACTCGATTTGCGGGCAAGTCGCTCAATCGTGGTTTCAATAGCCCAGACAGTATATCCTACCGATACACCGCGTAAGAAACCCGGCAGAGGGAGCGCGCGGTCGCGAATCCAGCGAACATCCTGCTGCGAACACCGATAGGGGTGATAAGCCCCGTCTGTTGCTGTGTTATCTTCGGTCCCCTGTTCGCCTTTTAGGGACGAGGGCAGATGCGTGGCCAAGGTGCCATCCGAGGCGATCTCGTGCCGCCAATATGCTAAGTTGCCGCTATCATCCAACTCGGCGACAATGCGCTGCGCCGCGGCTGGACGGACCTGCCCGCGCTGCATCTCGTCAAGCTGCGGTCGAATGACCTGCACCGGTTGGCCAATGGCCTTGGCGATTTCTGCGGCCTCCCGCACCGTATCATTGAACACTCGGCGGCCATAGGCACCGCCGACAGGAGTCGCCTTGTTATTGATCATGAATGGTGCGGTTTTCCAGGTTTGCGCAGTATAACGCATATCCAGATCAAGCGATTGGGTGGCGCTGGTTACCGTTGCCCCCAGCCCGAGTGAATTGCCTTCAACAGTTGCATTCAAAGGCTCTGGCAGCACATGGGTGAGAGATGGAGCATAGAAGGTTGAGGCCGGTGCAATTGGCTGGTCCGCCACCACAGAAGCGCGCAGGATCACGGGATCGGTCGGCGGCGTAACGAGCGCACTTTCCAGTGCGGTGCGTTCGATTTTACTACTGTACTCTGTTGGGGAGTTCCATGTGACTTCCAGTGCCTTGGCACCCTTGATCGCGGCCCAGCTATCGGTGGCAACCACAGCAATGGCAGACGCATCTTCAAGCTGATGGATATGCGTAACTCCCGCTATTTCCTTGGCTCTGCTATCATTCACCGATGTGACGGTGCCGCCCAGATGCGTGCTGCGGCGCAGGACGGCGACATGTGTCCCTTCTGCCCGCATATCCGCACCAAACTTCTTGCGCCCGGTCACGATGGCAACGGCATCAGGGCTTTCGGGGCTAGTCCCCAGAAGGGAGAAGTCTTTGGTTGCCTTGAGGTCCGCTCCATCTGCACCGGGCAAACGCAGTCGCCCGCCAGAGGCAACATCTTTGAAGCTCACAGACTTGCCAGAGGGGCCATGATAGACTTGATGGTCCTGCGCATGGCAGTCATCTATGCGCCAATTATTCTGGCGAGCAGCCGTGGCAATCAGCGCAAGGCGCACTTCGGCTCCCGCGTGCCGTAATATCGACCAGTAGCCAAGGGTGGTCTTGGAATCGGCCGTCACCATACGACCACCGAAATCAGGATTGCCATAGCGAGCTGCATCGCGGGGCGCAGGTAAAATGCGAACCTGTGAAAGCGATGCTCCACCCTCTTCGGCCAGGATCATCGCCAGCGCCACAGGTGCGCCTTGCCCTAGGTCCAGCGCAGGGCAGACAAATTCAATCTCTCCGTCCGGCGTAATTGCGACAAAGGCGTTTATCTCCGCTCCCGTGACGGGAGTTTCAGCCTGAAGGCTATATACCGTCGCTCCAACGCCGACTGCTATTGTTGCTGTTCCTGTTAGAGCGAGAAAAGAACGGCGGGACAAGCGCTTGCGTATATGAGTCACTGGCAGGTCTCCTTCTGCAGACGAGATGCGCGGGCGACTGCTTTCAGAATACGCGGACCCGTGCCACAGCGGCAAATATTGCCGTCCATTGCGTCACGAATGTCTTGAGCGCTCGGATTCGGGGCATCGGATAAGAACGCCGCCGCCTGCATGATCTGCCCCGGTTGACACCAACCACATTGCGCCACTTGCTCTTCCATCCACGCTTGCTGAACAGGATGGGTTCCGTCCTCTGACAGCCCTTCAATGGTTGTGAGATCGGCCCCTTCGGCCTCCCGCGCGCTTATCTGGCAGGCCCGCACGGCCTCTCCATTCAGATGGATCGTACAAGCACCACACAGGCCCTGAAGGCAGGAGTACTTTGTCCCGCTAAGCCCCAGCTTCTCGCGCAGGACAAAAACGAGAGGTGTGTCCGGGTCTTCCAGAGCGACCTGATGGGTAACACCATTGATTTTTAAAGAGAGTGTCATCGTCGTATCCGTATTTATGTGTACCCTTGCACTTACAAGTAACTATTTGTACGGTTTTGTCAAGACACCGGAGGAAATGTACATGAAAGAGGATCGAAGGGCAGTTCGACGAGCGCAAATCGAAGCGGCAGCATATGAGGTGTTGGCGGAACGCGGGTTTGCTGGTGCATCCATGCTGGAAATTGCCAAGCGCGCAAAGGCGTCCAATGAAACGCTTTATCGATGGTATGGAAATAAACTTGGCTTGTTTGCCTCTATAGTCACGGGCAATGCGGCTGCCGGGTTAGAAAAACTGGCACAACCATTGGAGCAAGAGCAACCATTGAGCCGCCGGCTGACAGACTTTGGAACGGTCTTGCTGATCGGTATATTGTCCGAGCGGGCGATTCTGCTCAATCGTGTCGCGATAGTCGACCCCAACGGCGATCTGGGTCGGATCCTCGCCGAACATGGTCGAGAACGCGTACTGCCTCTGTTGTCCGATCTGTTTGAAGGGAAAAATTTCGACCAGTCGTTCGGAACAATTGACGAAGCTGTTGAAACCTATCTTTCGTTGCTAATCGGCGACATGCAATCGCGCCGTATTATTGGTCGTATGGCTGAGCCGAGCCCAGAGTTTTGTCGAGACCGAGCGAGTAAGGCTGCGCGCTATTTCTTAACGCTTTCTAGGGTCTGTTGACAAACCAGTTTCCCAAATCAGTCTGCATGTGATTCATGGTGACCTTTGCGAAGGTTATCGTGGCACGATTGTTGATGGAAGGTGCGGAATGAGCGCTTTTAAGCCGTTTATCATCGGCATACGCGGGCGCGGTGGCCGGCCCGCTGGCAATCATCGTCTTGTTCTGGATGGTGTTTTCTGGATTGCCCGGACCGGTGCCCAGTGGCTGGCCTGCCGGATGAATTTAGCAAATGGTCAAGCGTCTACCGGCAATTCAGGCGCTGGATTCTGGCGGGCCTGTGGGAACTGATTCTCTAAGCGCTCAATGAAAGCGAGGCCGTTCCCGACACTGTTCAGATGATAGACAGTACAATCATCCGCGCCCCACCTAGCGGCATCAAATGTGCAAAACGGTTCTGGACCTGTCGCTCTTATAAAGGTTGAGCGTGGTATGCTCGAACCTGCGCTGGTGCTTGGATGGGCTGGAGTTTACCTGCTGGAACGGCGACATCATCATCCGTTCGGCTAGCCACAGGGCACGCAGGAAGGTAACATCTTCACGGTCCCAATGCCAAAATGGTGCGCGGAAATTCAGGCGCTCATTGAACTGGTGCCAAACCTTTCGCGCCAAAACGTCCCCTTCGGGTTTCTCTTGTCGAGCGAGAGGGTTTGACATCGTTGCAACCGGTCGGGCGCGAGATTCACGAAAAACCCTTGTTTTATTGGAGTTTTCGTGACCGACCTCAAACGCCCCGAAGGTCGCTCGAATAGAGAGAAACGGGGGTTAGAGAGCGCATCGGGGCGTTTCGGCATTCTCGCGGGTTCGCTCGCCAGACCTAAACCCCTTTGAAACATAAAGAAAATCATCCCCGTATCGGGGCACATCAGTGTTTCAATGAAGGCAAGTGGCGGACAGACAGGGATTCGAACCCTGGAGACGGTCACCCGCCTACACACTTTCCAGGCGTGCGCCTTCGACCACTCGGCCACCTGTCCACTAGAACCGCTCTATACACAAGATTTGAAGCAAAGATCAATAGCTTGTTTGGGCGAAATTTGGTTTTTCCGATATTTACGTGTCATAGAGCCGATTAATCTCTGTTTCGTATAATTCGTAGATTTTATTGCGCCGGACTTTGAGTGTGGCGGTGACTTCGCCGTCGTCGTGGTCCAGCTCTTTGGGCAGCAAATAGACCTTCTTGATCTGCTCAACGCGCGCCAGTTTAGTGTTGCCTGTGGCGACTTCTGCATCAATCATTTCGGCGACTAGCGGGTTTTCTGCCAGCGAGCGATAGGTGGTATAGGACACGCCGTTTTGTTCCGCCCAGATCCGCATGGTGTCCAGATCCAGCTGTACCAATGCGGTGACATAGGGACGGCGGTCCGCGATCACGATACATTCCTTGATAAAGGCGCTGGATTTCATTGTGTTTTCAATCAACGACGGGGTCAGGTTTTTGCCGGCCGCATTGATCATGATATCTTTTTTGCGGTCCACAATCGAAATGGATCCATCCGGTTCCGACTGCGCGACATCACCGGTCAACAGCCAGCCATCTACCAGCGTTTCCGCGCTGGCCTTGGGGTTTTTATAGTAGCCCTTGAACACAATATCGCCTTTGACCAGCAATTCGCCATCTTCGGCAATCCGGTACTCAATGCCTTGGCTAAACACACCGACACGCCCGTCGCAATCGCCAAAATCCGGCTGCACAGAGCCAACGCCGGTGGTTTCGCTCATGCCCCATACTTCGCGGATATTCAGGCCCAGTCCGCGCAGGAAATGCAGCAGGTCTTCGGCAATGGGGGCGGCGGCAGACAAGGCCACGCGGGTTTTGTTCAGGCCCAGATAGGCGAGGATATGGCGATAGATCAGTACTGACCAGAAGCCGTGCGAGACCTTGTCTTTCAGTGTCCAGTCGCCCGGGCGTTTGGCCCCGCGCGGTTTGGCGGATTTCAGCGCCATCATGGTCAGCGCGCGGCGAATTTTACCGGTGGTAGCGGTTTGCACCATGATACCGGACTGCATCCGTTCCCAAATGCGTGGTACGCCAAAGAAAATTTCGGGGGCAACTTCGCGCAGATCCATTTGCACTGTGCGCAGGCTTTCGCCAAAATTCATGGTGAACTGTCCGGTCAGGGCGTTGATCACTGTGACGTTCTGTTCTGCAATATGGCATAGTGGCAGATAGCTCAGCACGTTGGTGCCGGGTTTGAAGCCGACAAAATTCTGGATGGTATAGCAGGCCGCGGCCCATAGGTTGTTGTGGCTAATCTCGGCGGCTTTGGGCAGGCCGGTGGAACCGGAGGTAAACACCATCAGACCGGTGTCATCTGGCTGGATATTGTCCAGTCGGGCATCAACTTCTGTGGCAAGAGCACTTAGCGCAGCGCGCCCGTTGCGCAGCAGTTGCGCAAAGGAAATCAGGTTGTAGTCTTCACACCCCTGCGTGCCCTTTGGATCAAAGATAATCAGCTGTTTCAACAGGGGTACGCGGCCTTCAAGTTCCAGTATTTTATCCAACTGTTCCTGATCTTCGATGAACAGGATTGTGGTATCCGAGGCATTCACCAGATGGTCGATTTCCGGGGCCGGACTGGTGGGGTACATGCCGACAACCACACCACCCGCCGCCATTGCGGCCAGCTGGGCTTGTACCCATTCCTGACGGTTTTCCGACAGAATACCGATGTGATCCCCCGCTTTCATGCCCAGATCCATCAGGCCGGCAGCCACTGCACGGGTGATTTCTACGAGGCCTCGCCATGTGGTTTCCTGCCAGATGCCGAAATCCTTTTGCCGCATGGCCACGCCATCCGGATGGCTGGCGGCATGATCTACCACAAGTTGTGGCAGACTGCGAAAGCCCTTGGCCGTGAATTGGGAAATGTCGTATTCAGCCATCATTCAATCCTAGCTCAACCACCGCTTGCGCCGTTTGTAGTGTTTCACATCGCGAAAAGACTGGCGTGCGCCGCTGTCGTCCTCTGACATGCCCAGATAGAAGGACTGGATATCCTTGTCCGATTTCAGGGTCTCGGCGCTGCCTTCCATCACCACGGAACCGTTTTCCATGATGTAGCCGTAATCGGCCAATTCCAGCGCCAGTGCCGCGTTCTGTTCCACCAGCAGGATGGTCATGCCTTCCTCGCTGTTCAGGCGTTTCACGGTGGCGAAAATATCGGCAACCACCTGCGGAGCAAGGCCAAGCGAGGGTTCATCCATCAGGATCACCTTGGGCCGTGCCATCATTGCGCGTCCGACCGCCAGCATTTGTTGTTCGCCGCCCGACAGATAGCCCGCAATCTGGTTGCGGCGTTCCTTGAGGCGGGGAAAAAATTGGTAGATTCGTTCGTAATCCGGTTTGTCGTCGCGTCCCTTCAGGGCATAGGTGGCGGCGGTGAGATTGTCCTCTACCGTCATTTCCGCAAATATCCGGCGGCCTTCGCGCACATGGAACAGGCCGTTTTTTACCAGCACATCCGGCTCCACCCCCTTGATCGGTTTGCCGTCAAACAGAATGCGGCCTTCGCCAACGTGGCCATTTTCAAGCGCCAACAGGTTGGAAACGGCCTTGAGTGTTGTGGTTTTGCCGGCACCGTTCGACCCCAGCAAAGCCACGATTTTTCCTTTGGGCACGTTCAAAGACAGCCCGCGGAGCGCCTGCACCGTGTGGTGATAGGTGACTTCTATGTTCTCTATCGTCAGCATAGGCGCTCCGTTCTTTTATGTTGTCAGCCAGTCGGATGTCGGCGTGAACAATTTGGTTTCAGTGGAATAGGAATAAACCCGTCCCACGCCCATTTTATTGTGGTTCATGGAAACCTTGGGGCCAAAGAACCCGCCGGAATCCCAATCCTTGATGTTGGCTACGGCCTCGGCCAGGTTATCGGCAGTCAGTGGTTTGTCAGCCTCTACCGTTGTACGCATGGCGTCCAGGGCAATTTCAATGGAACACAGCCCTTCCAGCGCCCAGGTGGGCAGATAATTTTCAAGCGGCGTGCCGGCAAAGGCCTTTTTGGCAAAGGCGGCGTAGGCCTGATAACGGGGGGCGTCCGCGTTATCATAAAAATACCGGTACGGCATTACGCCGGAATAACCGTCAAGGAAAGGACCGGCCTGCGCGGTGACTTTGTCCGCGATCAGTTTTTCCATACCCCAGAAGGTGCCCATGAATTTGGTTGGCAGGCCGAATTGTTTGGCTCCGCCAATCAGCTGCGGCCAAACGCTGGAAACATAGCCGTGCATGATGCAGTATTCCGCCCCCGATTGCGCCAACTTGGTGACGTGGGTCGGAATGTCGGCCCCTTGCGGTTTGGTGGCCTCTTCCAGCACGACCTTGATGCCCAGTTCCTCGGCTTTTTTGCGTCCGGTTTCAAGCGGATCGCGGCCGAATTCGGTGTTGGAATAGATAAAGGCAACCGTGGTGCCGCCCTGCGCTTTGATGTTTTGCAACAGGATGTCGAATTGATCCTGATAGGTGGGGCCGGACAGGTATTGATACGGGTTTTCCGCCGGATTAGCCAATTCGGAAGCAAAGGAAGTGGACCCCATCAGGGTCGCGTTGTCCCCCTTCAGTTCCGGCGCAACCAGTTTCATGAAACCGGTGGAATCGCCGAAATAGTAAACCAGATTTTCCTCGGTCGCGAGCGAACGCTGATAGTTGGCCAGCGCGTTTTGCGGTACATAACCGGAATCATCCACAGTGGTGCGGATCGGCACGCCGCCGATGCCGCCATTGGCGTTGGTGATCACTTCAATCATCTTAAAGATCGGTGACACCAGCTGCCCCGCCGTGGCAAATGGGCCGGTCATAGGCAAGGATGCCGCGATCACATAATCCTTGGGGGCCGCTTTCAGCAGGGCAGGCGTGCCCAGTACGGAAACGGCTGCGGCAGAGCTTGCCAGCATGGTACGTCTATTCATTTTCATCGTGTCTTCTCCCTTGTTGTCGGCCTTTTCGGCCCTTAATTAGCGTGCGAAAGGCCAACGGTTCATGGCCCGTAGAATACGGTCGGTAATGGCCACAAGGCCCAGTGGTTCAAACATCAGAAAGGCAATGATCAGCAGGCCAAAAGCAATTTCCTGCAATGGCGCGCGGTATTTGCCCATGGATGCATCGCCGCCTGTCAATCCGCCAAAACCGAGCTTGATCAATTCCGGTACCAGCAGGATGATGATTACCCCGAACACCGGTCCCATGGTGCGGCCCATGCCCCCCACGATCAGCGCCGCCACCAGTTGTAGTGACAGGGTCAGTTCAAATTGTTCCGGCAAAATGCGTGCGAAAAAGAACGCCCAGAGAGCGCCCGCCGCCCCGCAATAACCGGCAGAAATGGCAAAGCTGAGCAGCTTGTAGCGCAGCAGTGAAATGCCCATGATCTCGGCGGAATAATCCCGGTCTCGAATGGCGATAAAGGCGCGGCCAATGCGGGTACGTAGCAGGTTTTGCACAAACAGCAGCATCAACACGGCCATGGTGGTAATCATGGCATACATTTCACGCTTGGTGTCCAGTTCCCAGCCAAACAGGTTTGGGGTGGGGGTGTCCGTGCCGACCATGCCGCCGGTCCAGGGTTTGAACAGATCCTGTTCGATCAGGAATATCACGATGAAATTGGCGGCCAGTGTGGCCACAGCCAGATACAGGCCTTTGACCCGCAGCGATGGCAAACCGACGATCAACCCGACAAAGGCGGAAACGGCAATGGCCACGGCGAATGCCAGAATAGTCATGATGCCGGCCGGAAAATATGGGCCGACAAGGTGATAGAAAACAACCGTGGTATAAGCCCCCACCGCGACAAAGGCCGCATGTCCAAGCGACATTTGCCCCGTATAGCCGACCACCACATTCAGCCCGACCACTGCAATCAACATCAACCCCATCCGGCAGGCCATCAAGATCACATAGTCATTGGCAAACAGGCCCAGCCCGACCAGAAACAGGATACAGGCCGCGAAAAACAGCTTTTTGTTGCGGTTGTCGAATACCTGTTCGTCCGCCGCGTAGGTGCTTTTGAGGTTGCCGGTAATCATATGCGTTCAACCTCTTTTTGTCCGAATAACCCGTGGGGGCGGATCAGGATCACAATCAAAACCGCCACATAGGGCACCACTTCAGCCCAGTCGCCGCCCAGTTTCCATTGGGTCAGGGCCTCGATCACACCGATCACAAGCGAGGCAATCAGCACGCCGCCATAGCTGTCCAACCCGCCCATCAGCACGATTGCCAACACCGAAAACCCGAACAGGCCGAGGCTTGGAGATATGCCGTTGCGGGTGGCCAGAATCGCGCCGGCAATGGCCCCGGTGAGCGAGGCCAGTGCCCATGCACCGGAGAATACTTTGGGGACGGAAATCCCCATGGAATAGGCGGTGGACTGGTCTTCTGCCGTGGCGCGGATGGCCACGCCGGATGTGGTGAACCGGACCATGGCAACGATGGCGGCAAACAGCAGCAGAGCGATGATCATATTGACCAAATCCGCCCCGAACAGAAAAATTGTGGTGCCAAATAGAGTGAACCGTATCGGGGCATTGGGCGAAATATGCGGCACAAAATCTGCATCTGCCGACCAAATAAGCGAGGCCGCCCCGCTGAGGATGGAAATCATTCCCACGGTGATCATGATCATCGCAAATGTGCTCTGGCCCATCAAAGGCCGCATTAACACCCGCTCGATTAACAGGCCCAACAGGGTATTACAAACCATTGCGCCCACAAGGCCAAGCCCGATGCGTGGCAGGTTGGCGATCCAGTCGGCCACGGCTGCCATGGGTGAAAACATCGGTAATCCGGCCTTCCACGCCAGCAACCATTCCGGTTGCCAGCTGGCCAGCCAATCCGGCATGATTTCCATGCCCGGCACGATCACGGAAAACGTATAATAAAAATACGCCCCGAACATGATCAAATAGCCATGAGCGAAATTCACGACCTTGGTTGCCTTGTAAACCGACACAATGCCAACCCCGATCAGCGCATAAATCGCGCCCGACATCAGGCCATTGATCACATATTGCAGTATTTGTCCCATGTCGCCCCCTATGCGGCCGTGCCGAGATACGCCGCGATTACATCCGGGTTGGCCTGGACCTCTGCCGGCGTACCGGCGGCGATTTGTTTGCCAAAATTCAGCACAACCACCTTGGAGCAAATATCCATCACCATGCCCATGTCATGTTCCACCAGCAGGATCGTGGTGCCGAGCTGTTCCTGAATATCCAGAATAAACCGCGCCATATCGCCGGTTTCTTCGCGGTTCATCCCCGCCACTGGCTCATCCAGCAAGAGAACCTTGGGCTGCATCGCCAGCGCGCGGGCCAGTTCCACCCTTTTTTGCAATCCATAGGGCAGGGCGGTAATGGGGGCCTTGCGAATGTGGTCGATTTCAAGGAAATCAATCACTTTCTCTTCGATATCCTTGCGCAGGGCGAGTTCCTCGCGCTGGGCTTTGCCGAGATAAAACCCCGCCGACCAAAAGCCGGTGTTCAGGCGCGAATGGCCGCCGAGCTTGATATTGTCCAGCACCGACATGCCGCGAAACAGGGCAATATTCTGAAATGTGCGCGCGATACCGGCCGCGGCGCGTTTGTCCGGTGTCAGGGGCGAAATATCGCGCCCTTCATAGGAAACGACACCGGTATCCGGCTTGTAAAATCCGGAAATTACGTTGAAAAGGCTGGTTTTGCCGGCACCATTTGGCCCGATAATACCGGTTATTTCCCCTTTGTGCGCTTCAAAAGACACGCCCGAAAGCGCTGTAATTCCCCCAAATGTTAGCTTAATGTCTTTGACACCTAACACGTAAATCCTCCCAAAATGCCGAGGAGTTGGCCCCCTCTGACAAGGGGACAGTATTGCGGTTTTTGATTTTACTGCAATCTTTTCTTTGGAAAAGGGGCCTTACGTAACGTCACGGTGCATCTGGCAGTGCTGCTATTGTTGGATGCGGAGTCCGTTTTTTATGCGCTCGGCAAGGGGTGAAATATCTTCGACCGCAGAACCGTTCAGCCGCAATTCGCGCAAGCGTTTCAGGCCTGCGAGGGGGCGTATGTCGCTGACGGGGGTAACACTCAAATCCACAAGCCGCAGGTTTTTCAGGCCGGCCAAAGGCGAGATATCCGCAACACCGGTAAGCCCGAGGCTGAGTTCTGTCAGCTCGTCGAGCTTGGCCAAAGGAGACAGGTCAAGGATGTAGGACCCGTCCAGATGCAGGATTTTCATGACCTTGAGGTTGGATAAAGCAGAAATGTCTTCGATCAGGGTGCCAGCAAGGGACAGCTCGTGCATGTCTTTGAATGCTTTGGCCACGGAAATATCGGACACCAGACTGTCAGACACATTCAGCCATGTGAGTTTTTTCATTTTGGCCAACGGTGTCAGATCGCTGACAAGGGTTTCCTGAATGCTCAGCCGGCGAAGGTTTTTGATCCTTTTGAGCGCGGAAAGATCCTCTACCAAGGTGAAATCCAGACCGATATCTTCGAGCCAGGTCATTTTGGCCAATGGCGACAGGTCAACCACATCCGTGCCGTTCAAATACAGATACCGCAGGGATTTAAGACGGGACAAAGGCGCAAGGTCAGACACATGTGTGTCTGTCAGGCTCAGCATTTCGATGCCGCGCATTTTTGCAATTGGGGTCAGGTCAACAATGTCGGACCGATCCAGAATAAGGTCGCGGACATCACGAATCCCGGCGAGCGAGCTATAATCCACATTCTTTTTACCACGAAGGGATAGCACGCCGCGTTCACTGACCAATGCACCGGAAATGGTGGTGCGGGCCGACAGATCTTCGACCTGATCGAGCGGTTTTTGAAAATCCGTTTGGTCATTTTTAATAATGTTCTGCGCGACGGCACGACTTGCGTCACCGATAAGCAGCCCCGCCAAAAGTGCGGCGCATTGCAGTGATTTATGGATAAAATATTGTTTTTTACGCAAAATAACCCCCTCTGGTATTGAGCGTTAGAAATATGGGAGTGTAATTTCCGATTACAAGGTTAACGGAATATAAATGGGGCTGCGCAGATTTTTGGTAACAAAGTCGTGACTGCTTTAGCGCCAGTAGTTTTTATACCACGAAAGGTAAATTTGCGCACCGTTGCTGGTTGTTCCGGTGGTATGCTGGAATTGCACTGTTGTTTTGGCCCCCAGAGAAAGCACCCCCCGCTTACCGATCGGTATTTTCAGATCAATTCCAAGCGAAGGTTCCACCGTGTTGTTCCAGGGGCGGCCCTTCAAATCTGCTTTGGCCAACAAGCTGGCAAAAGGGGCGAGTTTCAGCTTGCTATGACCGAGCGGAACAATCATTGCCAGCTTGAGCGCCCCTTGAACAAGACCATTGTTTTTTTCGGCCGGATCAAGCGCTCCCGGATAACGTATATTCCCCCAGCCACTCAAAACCAGTTTGGCATTCCTGAGCTTACCGTGTCGCAACCAGTCCGGTTTCCAGCTTTTGTACACCGACATATCTGCCGTTGCCACCAAGGCGCGATAGGTAGTGCCGGAAAAGTATTGATATTCGCTATCCCATTTCGCGCCAAAGGAGAGGCGCACGGCCTTGGTGAGTTTGTGCTGTACCTCCAGCCCGATGCCATAGGTAAACTTGCTGTTATAATTCAGCTTTAACCGGTCGCGCAGGGCGGCAACGATAACATAGGCGACCAGTTTGGTTTTTTTGTTGAATTGGTGCAGGCGAAAAGTGGGCTTGGCAAAAATCTCGAACTTGGCATTGTTCCGGTCGCTTGCCCCCAGACTGGCAGGCGCGGTGAAGCTCCCCCAGACCAGCAGGGATTTATGCGTTTTTTTTAAGCTGAACGGATCAGCGAGAGTTATGGATGGCAGACCGGTTAGCATAAGCAAAACAAGAAGCAGGCTTTGGGGGGTAAGGAGATTTTTAGCAAAAAATGACATGCCGCCAGTTTTGGGTAAAACAGTTAATAAACCCCTACGGAGGAAAAATGATGACGTGAAAAAAAATTAGGGTGTCGTGTTTGGGAATTGATATCTACCCATATTTCGGCGAAGGTTGCCCAGAGAGATTTTTGGGAGTTGAAACATGAGAACCCGTGCCGCCGTTGCGATTGAAGCCAGCAAACCGCTTGAGATTATGGAAGTGAACCTTGAAGGCCCGCGCGCCGGCGAGGTTTTGGTTGAAATCAAGGCCACGGGGATTTGTCACACAGATGAATTTACCCGTTCCGGCGCGGATCCAGAGGGGCTGTTTCCGGCGATTTTGGGGCATGAGGGCGCGGGCGTGGTGCTCGAGGTTGGCCCCGGAGTGACAAGTCTGCAACCGGGGGATCATGTGATCCCGCTGTACACCCCGGAATGCCGCGAGTGCGAGTATTGCTTGAATCCGAAAACCAACCTGTGCCAATCCATCCGCAGTACGCAGGGACAAGGGTTGATGCCGGATGGTACCAGCCGTTTTTCCATGCTCGATGGCACACCGATCCTGCATTACATGGGTTGTTCTACCTTTGCCAATCACACGGTTCTGCCGGAAATTGCACTGGCCAAGGTGCGCAAGGATGCGCCGTTTGACAAGATTTGCTACATCGGTTGCGGCGTGACGACCGGTATTGGCGCGGTCATAAACACGGCCAAAGTCGAAATCGGCAGCAAAGCCATTGTGTTTGGTCTCGGCGGAATTGGGCTTAATGTTGTGCAAGGGCTGCGGTTGGCAGGCGCGGATCAGATCGTTGGCGGGGATTTAAACCCGTCCAAGGTGGAGATGGCCAAGCGCTTTGGTATGACCGATTATGTCAACCCAACCGATGTGTCCGGTGATCTGGTCAATCATCTGGTCGAATTGACCGGCGGTGGTGGCGATTATACTTTTGATGCAACCGGTAATGTGGGCGTGATGCGTACAGCGCTGGAAGCTGCACACAAAGGTTGGGGGGAAAGCATTATCATTGGTGTTGCGCCGGCCGGTGCGGAAATCAGCACCCGCCCGTTTCAACTGGTGACGGGGCGGGTCTGGCGTGGCACGGCCTTTGGTGGCGCGCGCGGGCGGACAGATGTTCCCAAAATCGTCGATTGGTACATGGACGGTAAAATCGAGATTGACCCGATGATTACCCATAAGCTCAAGCTTGAGGATATCAACAAAGGGTTTGACCTGATGCACGAAGGCAAAAGCATCCGTGCCGTTGTCGAATTTTAATCCGTTAGGGTTAACAGGTGTCTTATCCGGTTTTATATTCCTTTCGTCGCTGTCCCTATGCCATGCGCGCACGGCTGGGGATTGCGGCAAGCGGCCTGACGGTTCAGCTGCGCGAAATTATTCTACGGGATAAGCCGGCGGAAATGTTGCAGGCATCGCCAAAGGGTACGGTGCCGGTTCTGGTGTTGCCTGACGGGGCGGTAGTGGATCAAAGTCTCGACATTATGGAATGGGCACTTGTGCAGAACGATCCCTTGGCTCTGCTGCGTTTCGGGCCGGTTGCAAGCGATCTGATTGCACGGTGCGAGGCCGAATTCAAACCGCATCTGGACCGGTTTAAATACCATGTGCGCTATGAAAATGTGGACCCGTTGCAGGAGCGCGCTCTTGCTGCGAAATACCTGCAGGAACTGGACCGGCGTTTGCAGAAAACTACCTATTTGTTCGGCCCGGACATCAGTCTTGCCGATATGGCAATAGCCCCCTTTGTACGCCAGTTTGCGAATGCGAGCCGGGCGTGGTTTGGTGTGCAGGATTGGCCTGCGCTGGCCCGTTGGCTCGATCAATTTATTGGCTCTGCCCGTTTTCAGGGCGTCATGCAAAAATATCCGGTCTGGCAGGCTGGCGACCCTGAAACCCTTTTCCCGAATGAGGCAGCAGATGCACCCTAATCAAGCCTTTCGCAAACCTGACGCGCCCCATAATATTGCTTTTGCCCGCGATCGTAGTTTTGGCATGTTGGCACTGAACGCGGATCCGGCCCCGATGATTAGCCATATTCCGTTCCAGCTTTCCGAAGATGGTCAATATCTGGAGGCGCATCTGGTGCGCTCAAATCCGATCTTGACTTTGCTGGATAAGCCGCGTGCGGCGGTGATGGCCGTAAATGGCGGGGATAGCTATGTTTCGCCGGATTGGTACGGGGTGGAACAACTGGTGCCCACGTGGAACTATGTTGCGGTACATTTACGTGGGCAGCTGCGCCGTTTGCCGCAAGCGGATTTACGCGGTGTCTTGGAGCGATTGTCACTGGCGATGGAAACCCGTCTATTGCCAAAGTCGATTTGGGGGCTTGAGAAGCTCACGGATGAAAATTTTGCCAAAATGGCGCGGATGATTGTACCGGTTGCCATGCATGTGGATCAAGTTGACGGCACCTGGAAACTTGGACAAAACAAGCCCCCGGCATCTCTTGCCGGAGCCGCTGCAGGGGTTTCCGAATACGGCTTCGGTGTCGAAACCAATAAACTTGCGGCGCTGATGCAAGACCCCCCTGGCTAGAAAAAGGTTGTTTTTTGGCGGTGACCTCTTACCTTGAAGGGGAGGAGACACACCAATGGCTTTACCACTGGCCCCGATTGCTGTTGTGGCCATGCGATACGGAACGGTTGCGCTGGCGGCCTATTATACCGCGCGTAAACTACAGCTTTCGCAAACCAGTCAGGCAACCGAAGACGCGCTTGATACTGTTGCCGAAGGGGTAAGCGCACATAAATGTCGCGATGCCCAACAAGCCAACGGGGCTGTGCGCTGGCGACGTGTGGTGCGTTTCAGGGACAGCGGACCGGGGGCGGAAATTGATATCGCCGCTATTGGCCGGATTCGAATAAGGAAAATCTAATGCAATTATTCTGGGCGTCTGCATCGCCGTTTGCGCGCAAATGCTGGGTCTGTGTGTTGGAGACGGGTCAAGAAGAGGCGGTGGAGCGTGTGTCCGTGGTCGGCACCCCGCTGGATTCCACCAAAATGCCCACCGCGCATAATCCACTTGGAAAACTACCCGCTTTGGCGCGCCCGGATGGGCCGGCGCTGTACGATAGCCGGGTGATTACACGCTACTTGAATGATTTGGCGGGTGGCGCGCTCTATCCAGAGGACCGGTTATGGGAAACACTGACCCTCGAGGCCACAGCCGATGGCATAATGGATGCGGCGGTTTTGATGGTCTATGAGGGCCGGTGTCGTCCGGATGCATTGCAATCGGCAGAATGGGTGGACGCGCAATGGCGGAAAATTTCCCGTGCGCTGGATGCAATTGCTGCGCGCTGGATTAGCCACCTGAACGGGCCGTTGGATATGGGGCAAATCGCGGTTGGCTGTGCGCTTGAATATCTTGATTTTCGCCACGGCGATCAAGATTGGCGTGGCGTGCGTCCGGCATTAGCTGCATGGCAGGCAAGTTTCTCCAAACGTCCTTCGATGGCCGCAACGCAACCAAAGCCTGTCTGATACATTTGCATGCCATCTTCGAATTCGCGATAAGTATCCCCGCCGGAGGCAAAAACGAGCTATGCTTGAATTTGGGTGACGCGCATTCTCAGACGACGCGGTTGATGGTGTCATTGATTGCTTCGACACCGTCGTTGAACTCGATTCCTTCTATGACTTTTGGCAACTGGTTTCTACCTTTGAGGCGCAACCATTTTTTCGATGCGGTAATCCCCCCTAAAATTGGTGGTGTTCACAAGCCGAATTTTCTCGGCATAATAATCTGAGAAGATTTTGATGAAGAAGGCACGATACAGCGATACACAGATCATGGGTATTTTGAAGCAGGCCGAAAGCGGTGTGCCGGTATCTGAACTTTACAGAGAACACGGGATGAGCACCGCCAGCTTTTACAAATGGCGTGCGAAGTTTGGCGGTATGGATGCGTCTATGATGTCGGAGATGAAGGCTCTGGCTGAGGAAAATCGTCGCCTGAAGCGAATGTATGCTGAGATGAGCATGCAGAATGACCTGTTAAAGGAAATTCTCGGAGAAAAGTAATGCGGCCATCCCGAAGAAAGGAGATGGCCGTTCAGGCGGTCGTGGATCGCGGGGTTAGCATTGCCTTGGCCTGCCGCGCATTTCAGATCAGCGAAAACTGTTATCGATATAAATGCAAGCTGAGTGACGAGAATGCCGAGATCGCAGATTGGCTAGAGAAGCTAACCGACAACCGCCGCACTTGGGGCTTTGGCCTATGCTTTTTGTATCTGCGCAACGTGAAGGGTTTTGGCTGGAATCATAAGCGTGTCTACCGGATTTACTGTGAACTGGAGCTGAACCTGCGGATCAGACCGAAAAAGCGGCTGAAACGGGATAAACCAGACGCGTTGGCGGTGCCAGATACCGCCAACCATATATGGCCCATGGACTTCATGGCTGACCAATTAGCTGATGGGCGAAGCATTCGCACCCTGAACGTGCTGGATCGCTGCACGGCAGTGTATTGCGTAGCAATGCACGAGAGTGGACTTCAACCGCGAGGGATTGAGCATCGAAGTGGACTTCTCGTTGCCTGCTGAAAGGGTCGTGCGCAGCCTGAACCGGATTATTGAGTGGCGAGGCAAGTCGCAGATAATTCAGGTGGATAACGGCCCAGAATACCTCAGCGGCAAACTGATGGCGTGGGCTGAGAAGGCAGGCATTCGCATCCTATACATCCAGCCGGGGAAGCCGCAACAGAATGCCTACATCGAACGTTACAACCAAACAGTCCGCCACGAATGGCTCCCTCTCGGCAGATTGCTGCACAATCACCTGCCGGTCAGCGGGAAGCTTAGGAACAGGCCACAGATTGGCTCTGGACATACAACAACGACCGCCCCAATATGGGTATCGGTGGGATCACCCCTGCTATGAAACTGAAAATGGCCGCATAATTCTACAAGCGGACCCTATTAAAAATGGGGGGATTACCGTGGGTCTGACAGCGAACGGTCTCTGGTTTTTCGCCCCCAAATGCCCCGACTACCATGCTTACGCGCCCTGTACGGGAAATCGAACATCCGACTCCACGCCTTTACGTGCAATGACGACAATGGTGCCATAATCAGCCTCTTGTTTCGAGGAGGCCACACTCACATCAATCAGCCCTTGCACATAGCTTACAGACATGAATGTCGTTTTTCCGCTTGCATCCTGTGTCAGCACAGTGCCCTTCAGACGCTCGACGCCGGGCGGCAGAGTGTTAATCCAGATTTCAAACTGCTGCGGCGTGATCGGCGCATCCTGAGATACGACAGTGCTGTGGAATTCGTGCTCTGGATCATGGCTTGGTGCGTTTATCTCCGTTGTCGGTTTGTGCCGGATTTCCATGCCAATAGCGTCAGCAATTGAGCCAACCACAGGCAACGGCGGGCAGGATTTCAGAAATGCCTGTTTTTGCGAGGTGTCAAACCGGTTCAGCGCCAGAAAGTCGGCGCTCGCAATTTGTGTGCGAAAAAGCTGGCCGACGAATTTATCCTTGGCATTGCGCGCCGCACGCGCACCGTTGACCACGGTCAGGCAGGTGGCGGGGGCCAGTGCCCCAACCCCCATCAAAGTATCGGAAATGCGGGCCGGCTGCGAGACGCCGCTGGCTTCGACAATGACCACATCTGGGGGAGGCGCGACAGCAGTTGCATCGAGAGCCGCTTCCAGCAGGCTATCCCCTATTGAGCAACAGGCGCAGCCGTTGGTCAGGGCGATGGTGTCGCCATTTGTGTTTTCGATCAGGTCGGCATCAATGTTGATCGCCCCGAAATCATTGACCAGAACCAGAGCGCGCAAGCCGTTCGGATCACGCAGAAATGCATTGATCAACGAGGTTTTGCCCGCTCCCAGATAGCCGCCAACAATGATCGTCGGGATCAGGTGGCTCATGGTTTGACCATGTGCACCACGCCTTCAAACACCGTGGCATGAACGCCTATATCCTTCAAGCGCAACGGATCCACCTCGTAAGGGTCCTCATCCAGCACGGTGAAATCAGCGCGCTTGCCGGTGCGGATAGAGCCAATACTGCCCTCTTGCCCCAGCACCCAGGCGGCATTGATGGTGATGGCTTTCATCGCCTCATGCACGCTCACCCGTTCGTTCTCGCACAGCACCTCACCATTTTCGCCAAGGCGGTTGACGGCCACCCATGCCAAGGTGAGCGGACGGGCGGGGGCCATGGTGTAATCCGAATGCAGGGCAAAGGGCACATTGGCCCGCGCCAGCGCCCCGAGGCGCACCATCTGGCTGGCGCGCTCATGGCCAACGGAATGCTGCCAATAGGCCGCGCCCAGCTCGTGCACATAGTAAGGGTTGGCCGACACCACCGCCCCCAGCGCCTTGATCCGGCGCACCTGCTCCTCGGTTGAAAAGCCAAAATGCTCGATGGTGAAGCGATGGTCAAAGCGCGGGCGCTCGAATTGCATTTTGGCCAGCACATCCAGCGCCAGCTCGTGGCCAAGACTGCCCGAGCAATGCACATGAATGCGATATCCGGCGTTCCAGTAGGGGCGGATAATGTCTTCGAACTGCTCGGGGGCGGTCATCCATTCGCCGTGGTGGCCATCAATAAAACCGGGCGGCTCAAATTGCGCCAGCTCCGAAAATATCGCCCCGTCGGCAAAAAATTTGACGTGGCGGTCAAAGAAAAGCTGGTCCGTGCCACGATCACTCAAGGCTTCGATGCGCTCAAATGCATCTTCCGCGCTGCCGGTCAATTCGGGGTCTGGCAAGCCGCGCGGCACCATCATGCAGCGGTAGGGCGGCGCATTTTCGGCGAATGTATGGGTGTAGGCGGCCCATTCCAGCTCATGATCGAAGATGCCCCAAGCCATGTCGGCCACCGTGGTCAGCCCACCATGGTGCAGCACTTTATGCAGCTGCTTCAGGCCGTCGCCAAACCATTCAGGGGCAAACAGGATGGGCTTGAGCGCGGCAATCGCGGCCATGGCGCCGGTCTCGGAAAACCGCCCCGTTTCGGCATTGATCTGCGGGTGGCGCTCCATCATCGCGCGGTCAAGCCCCAGCATGTCTATCGCCGCATCGTTGAGAATGAATTCGTGGAACGACCTGTGCCACACCAGCAGGGGCTTGCTGGCGGAAATATCATTCAGCTCGGCGCGGGTCACGTCGCCGTGCCATATCTGGTGGTAGCCCCATGTTACAAACAGCGGCTTGCTGCCATCATCACCCTGCACCTGCCGCGCCAGTTCTGCCAGATACTGCGCATGCCCGCGCGTCGCCGGAATAGTCTTATCCGGCAAGGCCCATTCAAAGGCGGTGATGAAGGTCGTGGGCAGCAAAATGGCCCCGATAAACGGGTGCAAATGCGGGTCAATAAAGCCGGGCATGATGATTTTGTCGGCAAAGCGGCTGTCGATATGGCAATCCGCCCCCTCCAGCCACGGTTGCAGGCTTTCCAGCGTGCCCGCCTCGAGGATCAGCCCGTCGCGCACGGCAACCGCCGTGGCATGGGGGGCGGCATCGGTCATGGTGTGGATGCGCTTGGCGGTAAAAACGGTAATCCGGCTCATTCAGGCCTCTTTTGGTTGCAAAACACCCAGTCCGGCCTGCACCACAATCGGCACAAATTCATCGCGGTTTTTGGGAAACATGATACCCGCCCCGAGGCGGGTCTGGATAATCAGCAAAAGCATAACCTGCACCGCGTGGGTGGTGGCCGCATCAAGATCAGCGGCGGTGGTTTCGGCGCGGTGGCCTTCAATGGCGGCGCGGGTGTGGCGGGTGAGGTCCTGCCCCAGCGTGCCAAAGGCCTGCCAGGAATCAGGGATGGTTTGCGCCATTTCCTGCATGGCGCGGTATACGCCAAGGCGATCGGTGATGGTATCAAACACAAATTTGGCCAGCGAAGTCAGCAGCGCGTGCAGGGTTTTATGGCTGTCCGCCGTCTGCCCCCATGTAGCGATCTGCTCGCTGGCCTGCGCCACAAAGCGCTGCATCATCACCACCAGCAGCCCCTCTTTGTCGCTGAAGCGATGGTAGAAGGTGCCGGTAGAAACCCCGCTTTCGCGAATGATATCCGAGACTTTGGTG
Organism: uncultured Paracoccaceae bacterium; assembly: GCA_947311485.1. Lineage (GTDB taxonomy): Bacteria > Pseudomonadota > Alphaproteobacteria > Rhodobacterales > Rhodobacteraceae > Amylibacter. Next base: position 2,833 of record CAMZLM010000026.1, on the reverse strand, counting down.
TGCTGGTATCCGTGGCGGGCAAACAGCACTTCAGCGGCCTCGACCAGCTTTTTTTCAGAGGCCGCAGAGCGGTTTTGCTGCGCGGGGCGGTATCCGGCTTTTCTCGCGGTTTTCAACTCAGGTGCATGGTCCATTCGGCATTGAACCACAAAATTTTTCTTGACTCAACACTAGAATTGGAATTCTAATTCTAATTAACAAGAGGCAACAATCTTGAAACCATCATCGCCGTGGCCCGAAAAACGGGACAATACCGGCAACATCCGTCAGGGAGACAATAATGAAAACACTACTCTTAAGCGCCACCAGCGCCCTCGCCATCAGCCTTTTTTCCGGCCACGCCATGGCCCAAACCGTGATAAAAGTCGCAACACTGGCCCCGCCAAACACCCCGTGGACGGCCCATCTGGAAACCTGGAAGGCCAATGTGGCCGAAGCATCCGGCGGTGATATCGAGATCCAGATCTTCCCCTCCGCGCAGCTTGGCAACGAGTTCGAGGTATTCCGGCAGGTGCAGCGCGGGCGCATTGATGTCGGGGCATTTTCCGGTGCGGCGATCGCCAGTAACATTCCTGAACTCTCGCTGATGTCCACCCCGTTTCTGTTTCAGGACGCCGCCACGATTGATTGTGTTTATGACGAGCAGCTTGGCGACCAGTTTTCGGCCCTGCTTGAGGAAAAGGACATGAAATTCCTGCAATGGCAGGAAACCGGCTGGGTTTATATTTATGCGCAGGATGATCTGTCGGATGTAGCCGATGCGGAAGGCTATAAGATCCGTGTTTCGCCCACCCCGATCAGCCGGATGCTGTGGGACAGCGTTGGCGCGGCGGGCACCGAAATCCCCTATGCCGAAACGCCGGCAGCCCTGCAAACCGGCCTCGTGCGCGGCGGGGAAAGTGCGGCTATTTCCTTTGTCGCCTTTGGTCTTGGCAAGGTTGCGCCACATTTCATGCGTACCGCGCAATACCATATGGCCGGTGCGATCACCATTTCAAACCGCAAGTGGGACAGCCTGAGCGAAGAGCAACAGAATATCCTTGTGGATGGCCTGCCGCCGGTTCAGGGCATGCGCGATACCTTGCGCGGCACCTCTGAATTTCTGCTGGGCAAATATATCAAGGCCGGAGGGCCGGTGCATGAGTTGAGCGAAGATCAACTGGCCGCGTGGCGCGCCAAGGTTGAGCCGAACTGGCCTGCCTTTGTGGCCGAGCTGGGCGAGGGCGCGGAGGCCATGTGGCCGGCGCTGATGGAGGCCAAAGCCACCTGCGGCGAATAAGCCGTGGCATTGACCCGCAAATTTCTGGCGGCGCTGTTTCGGCTGGAAGCGGCGGCGGCAGGCTTGGCCTTTCTGGCCATTGCCCTGCTGCTTCTGGCCGATGTTTTGCTGCGGGAGCTGTTCGGCTCGTCCATCTGGGGCGCGCAAAGAATTTCGGTTTACTTGATGATCCTGACCGGATTTCTGGGTCTCGGGTTGGCGGCAGACCGTGGCCGCCACCTGCGCCCGCGCTTTGTGGACTGGCTGGTGCCCTTGAAATGGGCCAAACAGGCGGAGCGTATCGGCTCGGCCATTATGTTTGCGGTTTTTCTCTATTTTGCGTGGCTGGGTGTTGATTTTGTGAAAGCGGCCTATCGCTATGGTGACTTGGCGCAAACCATCAAAACTCCGCTGTGGATGTTCGAACTGGTGGTGCCTTACGCCTTTTTATCGATCTCCCTGCGCTATCTGTTTTTTGCAATCTGGCCCGGCCTCAAACCCGGCGAGGTAGATGAATAATGACCGCGTCTATCATTCTTTTTGCCCTGGTCATCGGGCTGTTGGCGCTGCGGGTTAATCTGGTGGCGGTGCTGCTGGTGCTCGGGGCCTATATGCATATCGTCTGGGGCGATGGCGAGGTGGTTTATATTGTCGAGGACATGTGGATTGCGCTCGACAAAGAGGTGTTGCTGTCTATTCCGCTGTTTCTGCTGGTCGGCTCAATCATGGGGCGCGGCGAGATTGCCAAGCGCCTGATTGATGTGATGCGCGAGCTAACGGGCGGCTTGCCCGGCGGCATGGCTGTGGCCACGATTTTGACCTGCGGGGTGTTTGCCGCCATTTCCGGCTCTAGCGCCGTCACGCTGATTGCGGTAGGCTCGATCGCCTATCCCTCGCTGATCAAGGAGGGCTATTCCAAGTCGTTTTCGCTGGGGGCGCTGGCCACGGGCGGCACGCTGGGGGTAATCATCCCGCCCTCCATTCCGATGATCTTGTATGGCATTGCCACCGAAACCTCGATTGTCGATCTGTTTACCGCCGGTATCATTCCGGGAGTTTTGCTGGTGACCCTGCTGTCGGGCTATACCCTGATCGTGAACCACAAATTGGCGCGCATCGGCTTTAGCATGGCGCGCTTGCTGGCAGCGCTAAAAGCGGGCATTTGGGCGATGCTGCTGCCGGTAATCCTGCTGGGGGGGATTTACTCGGGTTATTTTTCCCCCACCGAAAGCGCCGCCGTGGCGCTGGGATATGCCATAATTATCGAAATGCTGGTGCACCGCGAGCTGGGCTTTGCCGACCTGCGCGATGTGGCGATTGATACCACCACCATGATGGGCTCGCTGTTTCCGATTCTGGCGATTGCGCTTTCGGTTAACCTGTTGCTGACCACCCATCAGGTGCCCGCCGCCCTGACCGAATGGATGAGCAGCATGATCACCTCGAAATTCACTTTTCTGATCATGATCAACATCCTGCTTTTGCTGGTGGGCATGGTGATGGATATGGTGTCGGCGATCCTGATATTGGCGCCTATCCTGCTGGTGCTGGGGCGCAACTATGGCATTGATCCGG
>CAMZLM010000025.1 GCA_947311485.1 uncultured Paracoccaceae bacterium | reverse complement strand
TGCAGGAAGCTGGCGGCGACATTGTTGCCGTCGCCGGTCCAGACCACTTTTTTCCCTTTGATCGGGCCGCGGTGTTCTTCGAATGTTTGAATGTCGGCCATGATCTGGCAGGGGTGGGTGCGGTTGGTCAGCCCGTTGATCACCGGCACAGAGGCATATTCGGCCAGTTCCAGCAACACGCTTTCCTCGAAGGTGCGGATCATGATCATATCGACATAGCGCGACAGAACCCGCGCCGTGTCGGCGATGCTCTCGCCGTGGCCGAGCTGCATATCCGTGCCCGAGAGCACCATGGTTTGCCCGCCCATCTGGCGTACGCCCACATCAAAGGAAACCCGTGTGCGGGTGGACGGCTTTTCGAAAATCAGTGCCACCATGTGGTTGGCCAGCGGTTGTTCGGCGTCCGGCGTGCCTTTGGGCAGGCCTTTGCGGGCGGCTTTCATTGTGGCGGCCTGATCGATCATGCCCCGCAGGTCGGCGGGATCGGTGGTGTGGATGTCCAGAAAGTGGTTCATTGCTTTGCCTCTATTGCGGTTGCTGCCTGATCGAGCCGGGCAACGGCCTCTTTGATGTCGTCATTGGAAATATTGAGCGGGGGCAGAAGGCGGATTACGTTGTCCCCCCCCGGCACGGTGAGCACACCGGCATCGTAACCGGCGTTGACCACGTTCATATTGGGCACCTTGCATTTGATCCCCAGCATCAGGCCGGCACCGCGAACCAGTTCGAACACATCGGGGTGGCTGGCAACCAGCCCTTCCAGAGCCTGCCGGAACAGGCCGGATTTTTCCGACACACCGGCAAGGAAGTCGTCCTTTGCGATGATGTCCATCACTTTTCTGCCCACGGCGCAGGCCATGGGGTTGCCGCCGTAGGTGGTACCGTGGCTGCCGGCGGTCATGCCGGCGGCGGCTTTTTCGGTGGCGAGGCAGGCCCCGAGCGGAAAGCCCCCGCCGATGCCTTTGGCCACGGCCATTATGTCGGGCAGGGCACCCGACCATTCATGTGCGAACAGCTTGCCCGTCCGGCCGATGCCGCACTGGATTTCATCCATGATTAACAGCAACCCGTTTTCATCGCACAGGGTGCGCAGATCGCGCATGAACGAATCCTCCACGGGCAGGATACCGCCTTCGCCCTGTACGGGTTCGATGATGATCGCGGCGGTTTCATCGTCAATCGCTGCTTTTACCGCGTCCAGATCATGCAGGGGAACTTGCGAAAATCCGGGCAGCATCGGGCCGAAACCATTGGTCAGCTTGGGCGCACCGGCGGCAGAAATCATGCCAAGGGTGCGGCCATGAAAGCTGTCGGTGAAGGCGATCATCTTGTACCGCTCCGGCTGGCCGATGTGGCTGAAATACTTGCGCGCCATTTTGACGGCTGCCTCCATGGCTTCGGTGCCGGAGTTGGTGAAAAAGACTGTGTCGGCAAAGGTGTTGGCGACCAGTTTATCTGCCAGTTCCTGTTGGTTGGGAATCTGGTAGAGGTTCGACGTATGCCACAGGTTTTCCGCTTGCGTCTTCAGGGTTTTGACAAGCTCCGGATGCGCATGTCCCAGCGCATTCACTGCGATACCGCCGCCAATATCAAGGTAGCGTCGCCCCTGATCGTCCAGCAACCAGCTGCCTTCGCCTTTGACGAAGGACAGGGGGGCACGGGCATAGGTGGGCATAACGGCGGTTATCATCGCGGTATTCCTTTGTGAAAGTGCGAGCCGCTGGTGTGTCTGAAAAAACGGCTCTAGTCAATTGGGGGATGGGTTTGTAAACAACAAAACAACCCGCGACCGATGGTGCGGGCAAAAATCAGCGTCGGCGTCGCGACGTGAGGGGGTTTTGTATCATTTCAAACATGCGTTGTCGTTTAGCGGTGTCGCTGCTCCCTGTCCAGTGGAATATCTGGTTTATGCAGGTTCCGCTATCCGTGCCGCATCTGTTTCAAATATCCCGGTCGTGTGATCAATGGTTGCCACGGCGCATTACGGGTGTAAAAGAGGCCATCCCCCATTGCATTTGGTGTGCTATGACGACTGAAAATACCGACAGGCCGCTGCGGGCGGCCTTGATGATGCTGGGGGCCAGTGCGCTCTTTGCCAGCACCACCTTGTTGGCCAAATATTTGGGCAGCGGAGAAAATGCGCTGCATCCCTTTCAGGTTTCCGCCGGACGGTTTGTGTTTGCATTTCTGGGGGTGTCGATGGCCAGCGCGGTATTGCGCCCACGTTTGCAGCGGCCCAATCTGGGCCTGCATTTTTTGCGCACCTTGAGTGGCTGGATCGGTGTATCACTGATTTTTGCGGCGGTGGCGCGGATTGCGGTGTCTGATGCTACGGCGATTACGTTTCTTAATCCGGTGTTCGGCATGATGTTGGCGATTGTGATTCTGCGCGAAAAAGTCGGCCCTGTTCGCTGGCTTGCGGCGGGGATTGCGTTTGTCGGTATGCTGGTGTTGTTGCGCCCGGGCAGTGGCAGCTTTCAGCCGGCAGCCCTGTTGGCCTTGGCGGCGGCGATGGCTATGGGGCTGGAGGTGACGTTGGTCAAGCTGTTGTCCGGTCGCGAGAGCCCGTTGCAAATCCTGTTGGTGAACAATGCTATGGGGGCGGTGATTTCCCTTATTGCGGTTGGGTTTGTCTGGCAGATGCCTACGGCAGGCCAATGGGTCGCACTGGCAGCCGTCGGGGTGGTCATGGTTTGCGGGCAATCGCTGTTCATTCAGTCCATGCGGGCGGGAGAAGCCAGTTATGTCTTGCCGTTCAGTTACGCCACACTGGTTTTTGCCACACTGTATGATTTCTGGATTTACGCAACCGTCCCCGATGGCACGAGCCTGATCGGGGCGGGGATCATTATTGGCGGGGCGATGTTGCTGGTCTGGTGCGAGGCGGTAAACCGTCGCCGCTAGGTCCTGACCCTAAACCATTTCGCCATAAACTGGAATCACCAAAACCTTGCCGCGCCCTTGGTGCTCTCGGGCTTTTGGTAAATACGCCTCAAGTTAAAGGCGTAAGGCTCTAAAGCGCGACGGCAATCAGGTAGCCGGCATAAACCACATAAGACAGCACCAGAACCGGCCCCATAAACCGGCGAAGCGGCGCATAGAACAGGCAGGCCAGCGTGATCAGGGTCATGCCGGTCAGGATTGCCATATCCACGCCCAGAACGACAGAATAGTCAAAAGAGCGGATAATACCGGACAAGCCCAATATTCCCAATATATTGAAAATCTGGCTGCCGGCGATATTGCCCAAAATCAGGTTGGGCCGTTTGATCCGCGCGGCGGCAATACACGAGGACACCTCTGGTAAGGAACCGCCTGCCGCGATCACGGTTGCGCCGACGACGGCTTCCGGTATGCCCAGACGATGCGACAATTCCACCGCGACATCGACAGCATAGCTGGAAAAGAAAGCCATTGCCGCGGCTCCTGCCACAATCAGAACTATTGCCGGCAACAGGGACAGGTCGCCGCCGTGGTCCTCTTCGTCTTCGTTGGTGGCGGATTTGATCGAGGAGTACATAAACAGGACAAAGGCCAGCATCAGCGCGATGCCGAAGATGGTTGAAAAATAGGCAGTGCCGGGCGAGTGGCGCATAATCAGGGTGTTGGCCAACAGTGCAATCGCCCCGAACAGACCGACCATGATTGTGCGGGTGTATTCCTTGCGGGCGCGATCAAAGCTGATGATCAATCCGGCCAGCCCGATACCAAGCGCCAGATTGACGATGTTGGAGCCGACAATGTTGCTGATGACAATGTCTCCTGCGCCGGACAGGGCCGCAGACACATTGATTGCCATTTCCGGTGCTGAGGTTCCTACCGCGACAATTACCGATCCCACCAAAAATTCCGGTAAGCTCAGGATGTGGGCAATCGATACCGCCCCGCGTACGAAATAATTTGCGGATAAAACAACAACCACAAGGGATACAGGCAAAGCCAGTGCTAAAAAAAGAGTAGAATGTTCCAACGTTGATTATCCCCTGATCAGTACGCAATAGTCGAAATAGTGCGCATCCCCTGTTTGTACAAGTGGGGGAGACGTGAAAACTCCCGTGTTTTACGCACGGGGCAAAAATGTGATTTCACTTTGAGGCGTATTTACTGTATTCTCGGGGCAATGGGCAATTTCGGAGGGGAATATCCATGAACGCAAATTTAGGAGTGAGTGATCGCTTGATGCGTGCCGGAATTGGCATTTTGGTGTTCATGGGCGTGTTTATTTCCCCTGCGCATGTGTTTACTTCACCGGTGCTCTATTACGCTATGCTGGTGATCGGCGTGATGTCCCTGATAAATTCTGTGACCGGGCTTTGCTTTATCTTCCGTATTTTCGGGCTGAACAGCTGTAATCGTTCCAAAACCGACGAGGTATGACATGCCGTTCTGGATCGTTCGGCGCGGCGTCAGGTGTTCAAATTGACAAATAACATAGCAAGATAAATTATATTTTAAAAACATCCGTTATTTGATAAAGATCAAGGTGGCCAGCGGAACCGACCGCTAAAAAGAACCCAAGAAACAAGAATCAGGAGACAAGCATTGTCGCATACACCGCACGAGTTGGCTGAAGAATTCCCCGAACATGCCGACCTTTTGCATCAGTTGCGTCAGTCAGATACCCATTTCGCCAAATTGGCGGATGACTATCACGCCCTGAACCGCGCCGTACATCGGGCGGAGAGTGACATAGAACCAACGGATGATTTGCATCTGATGGAAATGCGCAAGGATCGCCTTGCGCTGAAGGATCAAATCCACAGCATCCTGTTGCAGGCTGCCGTTGGTTAGAGTTGCTAGGATCGGTCTGGGCTCCCCTCTCATTCGCCGATCTAACGCAAATGGACCCTGACAGGTGCTAGGCCTGTCAGGGTTTCAATTTTTTGGGGGCATGAAACGCAAAATGCCCCGCTTCTCTTGACAATTGCGCTGCAAACGGGTGTACCCACGCGGATAGAATTATAATCCTCAAAGGGTCCGTCATGCACGCTTATCGCAGCCACACTTGCGCCGAATTAAACGCCTCCAATGTGGGGGATACTGTCCGCCTGTCAGGCTGGGTGCATCGGGTACGAGATCACGGGGGTATCCTGTTTATCGACCTGCGCGACCATTACGGTATCACACAGGTTCTTGCCGATCCGGATAGCCCGGTTTTCAAAGACGTGGAAAAGGTGCGCTCCGAATGGGTGATCCGCATTGACGGCAATGTCATGGCGCGTGACGAAAGCCTGATCAACCCGAAACTGCCTACCGGTGAGGTGGAGGTTTTTATTCGCGACATGGAAGTGTTGGGCGAAGCCGACGAATTGCCGTTGCCGGTGTTTGGTGATCAGGACTACCCCGAGGAAACCCGCCTGAAATATCGTTTCATCGATTTGCGCCGCGAGAGCCTGCATGAAAACATGATGCTGCGCTCGCGTGTGGTGTCCTCGATCCGCAAACGCATGGAAGCACGTGATTTCAACGAATTCCAAACCCCGATCATCACCGCCTCCAGCCCCGAAGGTGCGCGTGATTTTCTGGTGCCGAGCCGTCTGCACCCCGGCAAATTCTACGCCCTGCCACAGGCCCCGCAGCAGTTCAAACAGCTGATGATGGTTGCCGGCTTTGACAAATATTTCCAGATCGCTCCGTGTTTCCGCGACGAAGACCCGCGCGCCGATCGTTCGCCCACCGATTTTTACCAGCTGGACATGGAAATGTCCTTTGTTACCCAGCAGGATATTTTCGACACCATCGAACCCGTGCTCAAGGGCGTGATGGAAGAATTCGGCAAAGGCCGCCCCACCAATCAGGACTGGCCGCAGATTTCCTACAAGGACGCGGCCCTGTGGTACGGCACCGATAAACCCGACCTGCGCAACCCGATCAAAATGCAGATCGTCAGCGAACATTTCGCGGGTTCCGGTTTTAAGATTTTTGCCAGCCTGCTGGAAAACGAAGGTACCGAAATCCGCGCCATTCCGGCCCCCAAGGGCGGGTCGCGTAAATTCTGTGACCGGATGAACAAATTCGCGATCAATGAAGGTCTGCCCGGCATGGGGTATATCTTCTGGCGTGAAAAGACCGCTGATGCGGTGGCGCAGGAGCTGGGCATCAAGGTAAAAGAGGCGCAGGCGATGCTTAAATCCGGCGAAGTGGAAGGCGGCATAGAAGCCGCAGGCCCGCTGGCTAAAAACATTGGTCCGGAACGTACCGAAGCCATCCGTCAGCAGCTTGGCCTCGAAGTCGGGGATGCGGCGTTCTTCCTTGGCGGCAAGCCAAAGGCGTTTGAATCCGTTGCGGGCCGTGCCCGTGTGGCAATTGGCGAGGAATTGGGGCTGACCGACATGGACAAGTTCGAATTCTGCTGGATTGTGGACTTCCCCATGTACGAACGCGATGCGGAAACCGGCAAGGTGGATTTCTCGCACAACCCGTTTTCAATGCCACAAGGCGGCATGGAGGCCCTGAGCGCCGAAGATCCCGAAACCATTCTGGGCTATCAATATGATCTGGCCTGCAACGGTTATGAATTGTTGTCCGGCGCGATCCGGAACCACAAACCGGAAATCATGTACCGTGCTTTTGAAATCGCCGGTTATCCGAATTCCGAAGTTGACAAACGGTTTGGTGGCATGGTGCGGGCCTTTACCTTTGGTGCGCCGCCCCACGGTGGGTGCGCAACAGGGATTGACCGTCTGGTGATGTTGCTGGCCGATGAAACATCGATTCGCGAGGTCATCATGTTCCCGATGAACCAACGCGCCGAAGATCTGATGCTGGAAGGGCCGTCTGATCCAACCAACGAACAGCTGCGCGAATTGCATTTGCGGGTTATTCCGCAGGAATAATCAAATCCCGTTAAAAAAGGGCGCTGCAACCGGACCGGTTGCAGCGCCCTTTTTGTTTGGCAGGTTTTACTTGTTGCGGAAGCTCATCCGCGACATAATCCCGTCCTTGACGATATGCTGGTGGTAAATAGCGGCTCCCACATGCACCACGATCAACACCATCAGGATAGAGCCGATTGTTTCGTGAAACTCGAAAAGGTCCAGAGCCTCGAAATCCTGCGGTAACGGTTTGTCGGCCCCAAAGAAAACAATGTTGCCCAGATCAATCGACTGCGCCAGCACGATTCCCGACACGGACATGGCGATCACGCCGAGGTACAGTAGCCAATGGGTCAGGCGGGCGATTTTTTCCTGTTTTTCCGGTGTTCCGGCAATCGGTGCCGGTGCCCCTGTGCGCAGGCGTGTTATCAGGCGGAGCAGCGTCAGCACCAGAATGACGATCCCCATCCCCATATGAATTGCCAACTTGTTGATTATGGACGGGTCACTGGTCGGGGTTTCCGCCAACATAAAGCTGCCGGCCAGCAGTGAAAAAATAATCCCGAGCGCCAGCAGCCAGTGCAGCGCAATAAGAAAAGGGTGGTATTTGGTCATCGAAGCCTCCTGTGTGTTTTCCTGTCTATAATAAGGGGCGGCAAGCCGGCACAATCGCAAAATGCAGCGGATAGGGGTGTTTTAGCTAAAATCAACCAAACGGTTGAATGTAATGCTCGGGGCTGGAGGCATGGATTTTCCCTGTGACAGCCGGTCGCGTATTTAAATTAGTATTTATTTTCAGTCTATTAGTGTGAATCATTCCCGTTGACTCTCATCCGCCCTCTGCTATTTTGCGCCCAACTGTTCAAAGGCCCTATTGGGGCGCTCATTCTGGAGGCTCGACAATGTCTGATGGCCCCGATCCCGAGCGGCTCACGGCGCTGGAAGCGAAACTCAAGGTCGCACGCAAGGCAACCGAGCCGGGCGGGCCAACCCACGAGGATCACACTTCCGCCGCGCGTCAGGGCTGGCAAATGGTTTCGGAGCTTGTGGTCGGTTTGCTCATGGGCTTCGCGATTGGATACGCGGTGGATCGCTACTTTGATACGCTGCCGGTGTTTCTGGTCATATTTACCATGCTGGGGTTTGCCGGTGGTGTACGTGCGATGATGCACTCTGCCGCCGAAATCGCAGAAAAGAATGCGGCGGCTCTTGCGGCTTCTCGCGCCAAGAAAGATTAATTCGGGGATTATTCCCCGCCCGAACAAAGGCCCCAAAGGCCGAAACAAAGGAACGTGAAACGTGTCGACAGAAGCTGAAGGCGGTAGCGCATTTAACATTCACCCTATGGACCAGTTTGTGATCGAGCCGCTGTTCGGTGACGGTCCGATCAGCTGGTACACCCCGACAAACGCATCTTTGTGGATGGGGCTTGCGGTTCTGACCATCATCGGGTTGTTGGTATTCGGTACACGCGGTCGCGCCATCGTGCCAAGCCGGAGCCAGTCGATTGCAGAGTCGATCTACCTGTTTGTGCATAAAATGCTCGAGGATATCGCCGGCAAAGAAGGGCTGAAATACTTCCCTTACATCTTTACCCTGTTCATGTTTATCGTTGTGTCCAACATTCTGGGTCTGTTGCCCTTTGGTTTCACCACCACATCACATATCGCCGTGACCGCAACGATGGCGCTGGCTGTGTTTGTCACGGTTACCATCATCGGTTTCGTCAAAAACGGCGCGGGTTTCTTTCAGTTGTTCTGGATTTCCAGCGCGCCTCTGGCCCTGCGTCCGATCCTCGCGATCATCGAAATCATCTCTTATTTTGTGCGTCCTGTAAGCCATTCCATTCGTTTGGCGGGTAACATGATGGCCGGTCACGCTGTGATCAAAGTGTTCGCAGGCTTTGCCGGCGCACTGGGCCTCGGCGCAATTGCCCCGATCATTGCCATCATGGCGGTGTACGGTCTCGAAATGCTCGTAGTTGTCATTCAGGCCTACGTGTTCACCATTCTGACTTGTGTGTATCTGAAAGACGCACTGCATCCGGCGCACTAACGGCGCGGTCAAGTCCGAGTAAACAATCTTAGCCATTCTAATCTTAAGGAGAAATATCATGGCAGTAGAAGGCGATCTGGTACAAATGGGCGCACTGATTGGTGCAGGTCTGGCATGTACAGGTATGGGCGGCGCAGCCGTAGGTGTGGGCCACGTTGTAGGTAACTACCTCTCCGGCGCTCTGCGCAACCCTTCCGCAGCAGCGGGCCAAACAGCAACCATGTTCATTGGTATCGCGTTTGCAGAAGCGCTGGGGATCTTCTCGTTCCTCGTTGCTCTGCTGCTGATGTACGCTCAATAAGCGCTCTTTGAACCATCTGATTTGGCACGTGGGGCAACTGCCCCGCGTGCTGGTTCCAAGACAAGCTTATGGAGGGTGCTATGGCATCTGAAACAACACATACAGCGATGGCGCCCGAACACTATGTCGGCATGCCGCAGCTGAACTTTGATTGGTTCGGTAACCAGATTTTCTGGTTGGTGGTAACGCTTGTGGTGATCTACTTTGTATTGGTCAAAGTGGCGATCCCGCGCATTTCCAATGTTCTGGCCGAACGCCACGGCGCAATTCAGGGTGACCTGGACAAAGCCGAGGAATTGAAGGCCAAAGCCGTAGCCGCCGAAGAAGCCTATACGGCTGCCTTGGCCAAAGCGCGCGCCGAAGCCGGTGAAATCGTTGCTGCGGCAAAGGCCGACATCCAGAAAGATCTGGACGTTGCTATTGCCAAAGCTGACGCTGAAATCGCCGCCAAGGCTGCTGAGTCCGACGCTGCAATCAAGGAAATCCGCGACGGGGCTTTGGCCGCGATCAAGGAAGTGGCCAATGATACAGCCGCCGAAATCGTTAAGGCAGTGATGCCCGCGGCAGAAGATGCCAAAGCGATCAAAGCGGCCGTTGCTGACCGGTTGAAAGGGTGATCAACATGAAACTGTTTTCAACCCTTGGCCTTCTGGCCGTAACCGCGTCTCCGGCCTTTGCCAATGGTGACGAACCATATTTCAGCATGAACAACACCCATTGGGTGGTGATGATCGCCTTTCTGGCTTTCATTGCAGTGCTGCTGAAGCTCAAGGTTCCGGGCAAGGTAACCGCTCTTCTGGATGAGCGCGCCGTCGGTATTCAGTCAGACCTGGACGAAGCACGCAAATTGCGTGAAGAAGCCCAGGGCATTCTGGCCGAATACGAGCGCAAACAAAAAGAAGTCGCAGAGCAGGCCAAGCACATCGTTGCAACCGCCAAGGCCGAAGCCGAGCTTGCCGCCAAACAGGCGCAAGAAGACCTGAAAACCTCGATCGCACGCCGTCTGGCCGCAGCCGAGGACCAGATCGCTTCGGCACAGGCCGCCGCCGTGAAAGAGGTTCGCGACACTGCAGCCACAATCGCTGTGGGTGTCGCCGGTGACGTCATCGCCAAGAAGATGACAGCCAAAGACGCCGGTAGCCTGATTGACGCCGCCATCAAAGAAGTCGGCGACAAGCTGCACTAATTTGATCTGATATTGTATTGATCAACCCCGTACCCTTGGCGCGGGGTTTTTCTGTGCGGATATTCTTTTTTGAATGCGCCTGAATATCCCGGGGAGGCGCTTTAGCGTTCCATCTCTTGCGCAAACCGGAGCTTGGCCACTTCTTCATTGGCGTTGGCCTTCTTCTCCTGATGCATACAGCTTTCCACAAAACCGAGATGGGCTTCGATCGCGGCGCGGGCTTTGGCGGGGTCGCGGGCAATAATCGCATCGTGGATGGCACGATGTTGATCCAGCAAAGACGCCCGCGTGGTGCGCACCTTGAACATCACTTGCCGGTTATAGAACACACCGGCACGCAGCATTTCAAACATGCTGCGCATCATGTGCAGCATGAACACATTGTGGGATGCCTCGACAATCGCCATGTGGAATTCTGCATCCAGCGCGGCTTCCTCGGCGGGGTTGCGTTTTGTATGGGCATTTTCCATTTTTCGGAAAATTGCGGTGATGACTTTTAAATCCGTGTCCGAAGACATCCGCGCCGCGCGTTCTGCCGCCAACCCTTCAAGGTCGCGGCGAAAAGACAGGTAGTCAAACAATGCTTCGTCATGGGTGGAAAACAGTTGCATCAAGGGTTCGGAAAACGCCGATCCCAACACATTCGCCACATAAATTCCGGAACCTGCACGGGTGTTGAGCAACCCTTGATCCACCAATATGGCGATGGCCTCGCGCACGGATGGCCGTGATACACCGAGCCGCTCTGCCAGATCCCGTTCGGAAGGCAAGCGTTCGCCCGGGCGCAAAATGCCGCGCAAAATCAATTGTTCGATCTGGCGCTGAACGGTTTCGGCAACCCGTTCCTGTCTGATTTTCTGAAAGGGCATTTGTCCTGTTCCTCCTGCCCTGAATGATAGGGGGGGCAGGGCAGGGGAACAAGACGAAACCACCGCAGGTGGAGGGACCTATTGCGGTGGAAAGAGTCAGGAAGTTGGGCGGATCACAACTTCTACACGCCGGTTCTGGGCGCGGCCGGCGGCGGTGCCGTTATCGGCAATCGGGTTTGTTTCCCCCATGCCATAGGAGCGAATGCGTCCGCTGGGAACACCATTGCCGATCAAAATAGAACTTACAGCCTGCGCGCGGCGCGCGGACAGGTTCTGGTTGTACCCGCTGTCACCGACACTGTCGGTGTGGCCGATGATGTCAACGGTGCTGTTGGGGTAGCTCTGCAAATTGGCTGCCAACCGTGCCAGATGCCCTTGCAGTCCGGGGCGCACATAGGTGCTGTTCGTGTCAAAGGTAATTGCCTCGGGAAGGGTCACTACCAGCTCTTTGCCGGTGTTGGTAATTGCTGCGCCACTGCCGGCCATATCGCGGCGCAGGTCTTTTTCCTGCTTGTCCAGCGAATGGCCGATCGCCGCCCCGACCGCGCCGCCAACAACGGCTGCTGTGAGAGTGGATCGCCCACTGTTCCCGGCAATGATCTGTGTTGCCGCCCCGATTGCGGCCCCGATTGCGGCCCCGTTGCGGGTTTTTTGATAGTCGGGGTCACTTGCGTCCACGCAGGCTGTCAGGCCCAGTGCGCCAATAGCCAAAATTCCGATGGGTTTGCTCAAAGCCATTTTGCAGCTCCTCTTCTTCCTGTTTTCTCTTCGTATTTGGGGGAAACTTCGCCGGTTTCAAGGTGCTGTTCAATTTTGCTGCCGGTTAAGCCGTTTCCTGCCGGTCTTCATCGGCATCAAACCGCGCAGACTCCCATGCTAACAGCGCGCGTTTTACCGGCAAGCCCCAGTGATATCCGCCCAGCCCGCCGGATTTACGCAGCGCCCGATGGCACGGGATAAGCCAGCTCACCGGATTGCGCCCGACAGCGGTTCCAACTGCGCGCACCACTTTGGGATTGCCAATGTGGCGGGCTATTTCGCCGTAGGTGGTGACCTGCCCGGACGGGATTGCCAGCAAAGCTTCCCATACCTTGATCTGGAATGGTGCGCCAATCATCAACAGGTTGGCCGGCTCACCGCCCAACACCGCTTTGACCTGCGGTTCCAATGCACCGCTATTGTGTTCAAAATCTGCCCGTGGCCAGCGGGCTTTCATATCCTGCAAGGTTCGCGCGCGACCAAATTCCGCGCTAAAACCCAATCCGCAAATGCCCCGTGCTGTCCCCATTATCAGCATTTCGCCAAAGGGTGACGGAAACCAGCCCCAGTGAATGCATAACCCCTTGCCCTTTGCCGCATATTCCCCCGGTGTCATGGCTTCCCATGTCAGGAACAGATCATGCAGGCGTCCGGTTCCCGACAGGCCGGTGGCGTGGCTGGTCTCAAGCAGGGTCGAGCGTTCCGCCAGCAAACTTCTGGCATGCTCCAGCGTTAGATATTGTTGGTACCGTTTCGGGCTGACACCGACCCATTGGCTGAACACCCGCTGAAAATGCGCGGGCGACAGGCCGACAGCGGCAGCGACGTCTTCTAGTGGCGGTTGCTCGCCCACTGTATCGCCAATATAGGCAATGGCGCGGGCAATGACGCTGTGATGATAGGGATCTTTGGTCATTTCGGCTCCTTTGCTTGCATACTGGCGTAACCAGCCCCGGCAAGCCACCCGAAACATGCGCATTGCCCTTGGCAACAGGGTATCCGCGTGGCAAAACCCCGCCATGGCAAAACAACGCGACTATCACACGATCCATCAGATTTTCACCCGCTTTCGTGATTCCGAGCCGGAGCCCAAAGGCGAGCTTGAACACGTGAACGTTTATACCTTGGTGGTGGCGGTGGCCCTGTCGGCACAGGCCACGGATGCGGGGGTGAACCGCGCCACGCGTGATTTGTTCAAGGTTGCCGACACGCCGCAAAAAATGCTGGATCTGGGGCTGGAAGGCCTGACCGAGCATATCAAAACCATCGGGTTGTTTCGGCAAAAGGCCAAGAACGTCATCAAGATGAGCCAAATTCTGGTGGATGACTACAACGGCATCGTGCCATCGTCGCGCGCGGCATTGCAGAGCCTGCCCGGCGTGGGCCGCAAAACCGCCAATGTGGTATTGAACATGTGGTTTCACATGCCGGCACAGGCGGTGGATACCCATATTTTCCGGTTTGGCAACCGTACCGGTGTCGCTCCCGGCAAAGATGTGACCGCCGTTGAACGCGCCATCGAAGACCATATTCCCGCAGAATTCCAGCACCACGCGCATCACTGGATGATCCTGCACGGGCGTTACATTTGCAAGGCCCGCAAACCTGTGTGCGCAAACTGTATTATCGAGGACCTCTGTCCTTTTGAGGAGAAAACCAAGTGAGCAAGAAATATCAAGTCGTCGGTATCGGCAATTCCATCGTGGATGTGCTGGCCCATTGTGAAGATACGTTTCTATCCGACAACGGTATCGACAAAGGCATTATGCAGCTGATCGACACGGCGCGTGCCTCCGATCTTTATGGAAAAATGGGGCCGGCAATGGAAGTCTCCGGCGGTTCGGCTGCCAACACGATTGCAGGGCTTGCCGCCATGGGCGCACGCACGGCCTATGTAGGCAAGGTAAAGGATGATCAGCTAGGCAAAATTTTCGCCCATGACATTCGTGCTCAGGGGGCCGACTACGAGGTGCCCTTGGCCCCGGCGGATGCCGTGGATGAAACCGGCCGCTGCATGGTACTGGTTACACCGGACGCGGAACGTTCGATGAATACATATCTGGGCGTTTCTGAACACCTTGGTCCGGATGATATCGATGTCGCCATGATGGCGGATTCGGAATGGATTTACCTCGAAGGTTATCGTTTTGACGGCGACCTCAGCCATGCAGCCTTTGCCAAAGCCATTGAGGCCTGTGAATCCACAGATGGCAAGGTCTCTCTGACCCTGTCGGACCCGTTTTGTGTTGAACGCCATCGGGATGCTTTCCGCGCCATGATCCGCGACCACGTAGATCTGTTGTTCTGTAACGAACATGAAATGCAGGCGATGTATCAGGAAACGTCACTGGAGGCTTGTCTGAAGCAAGCAGTCAAGGAGTGCGAAATCGTTGCCTGTACCATCGGTGAACGCGGTGCCTTGGTTGTGCGCGGGGCCGAAACTTTCCACGCGCCTGCTGTTGCAACAGAAGTCGTTGACGTAACAGGTGCCGGAGATATTTTCGCGGCCGGTTTCCTGCACGGGCTGGTCAATGGCAAAGATCTGCTGACCTGTGGGCGTATGGGCTGCATTGCCGCGGCGGAAATCATTAGCCACATCGGCGCACGCCCCGAAGCGGACCTGAAGGAATTGTTCAAGGCCGAAGGGCTCTAAACACACAATCCCATTTTCTAAAAATATCTTCCGGGGTGAATTTCCCGAAGGGAAAGAGGGGGCAGACAGCCCCCTTTTTTTGTGTGTCGAAAAACGGAGCCCCTTGTTAGTCGCCGAGCTTGGCGTGAACCTCGTCCAGATCAACCTCGCCAATCGGGGCTTTGCGGCTGGGGTCCTGCGCGTCGTACTTAAACAGCACGAAATCCTTTTTATAGATTTCATAGACCAGGTGCATCGACAGGTCGTCAAAGTAATCCTCGATCGGATGCGCTCGCTTGGGACCGTGGCCTTCGCTTTCGTTGAAACGCGGAATATTGTCGATGTCGACTTCGTGTTTGACCTCGATATTTTTCAATACCTCTTTCATACCGTCCTGAAAGTTTTCGGTGCTGATGATCTGGTTATAGCGCCCCCCGTTGACAACAAGGGTCGAGGCATGCCCGGCCACGGCGGACCAGTGAATATCCGGATCCATCGGGCGGCGATATTTGATGGTATCGCGCGCAAACAACAAAAAACGGCGAAACGAGGCGATCTGGTCAAAGTCGCCTTCGACCTCCACACCATATTTGCGCATCAGGTTCGGTACCAAATTGCCGCGATACCGTTTCCCGTTTCGTTGAATGCCACAAATTTTATCAAAAAATGACGATAACACCCGCGTATATGGATTGCGCACACAGGTAAACGTATAGGTGTCTTGCGATTGCGCGCGTTCGGTAATGGGTTGCTGGCTTTGTTCTTGGCTCCACTTATGCAACCCGGCAGTGCTGTCGTGAATATCACCATCAAAAAAACGGCCATGGTCGGAATAAAACATGATCTGTCCAATGGTTGAACAAGCGCATTTGGGAATCACCCGGTAAAGAACGCTTTCACTTTCGGTCATCCATGTGCCGGGAAACCCCATTTCGCATCCTCCTGAGCGCGCGATTTTCCTATCGCAATATTCCTGTTGGGTCTGATCTATCGTCTTGTGGCATCTAAGCCAAGAAAAACTGTTTCGTACGCCCCTGATAAAGGATAAACTGTGACAAAGAACTAAGGCAGAGCAGTAAACCATGGCAAAAATTGCCTATATCCTCTTGTGTCACAAAGACCCCAAGGCCGTTGTCCGTCAAGCCGAGGGCCTGACGGCGGCTGGCGATTGTATCTCGATCCACTTTGACGCCAGTGCCAGCGCAGAGGATTACGCCAAAATACGCGAAGCTCTGCGAGGTAATGCGAATGTGTGTTTTGCCAAGCGGGTAAAATGTGGCTGGGGGGAATGGTCGCTGGTGCAGGGGTCGCTGAATGCAATGCGGGCCGCAGAATCGGCCTTTCCTGATGCCACGCATTTTTACATGGTTTCGGGGGATTGCATGGCGGTTAAACCGGCCAGCTATACACACAGGTTTCTGGATGAAAGCGATCAGGATTTTATTGAACACAATGACTTCTTTGAGTCCGACTGGATCAAAACGGGAATGAAAAAAGACCGGTTGTTTTATCGCCACTGGTTCAACGAACGCACCCATAAAACCCTGTTTTATGGGTCCTACCGCCTGCAAAAGGCGCTTAAGCTTAGCCGTCCGATCCCCAAGGATCTGGACATTAAAATAGGGTCGCAATGGTGGTGCTTACGCCGGCGTACGGTCGAGGCTATTTTGAAATTTGTCGCTGATCGCCGCGATATCGTGCGGTTTTTCAAAACCACATGGATTCCCGACGAGACGTTTTTTCAAACGCTGGTCCTGCATCTGGTTCCCAAATCCGAAGTGGTGAATCGCACGCTGACATTTTTGATTTTTTCCGACTACGGTATGCCTGCGACCTTTTTTAATGACCAGTATGATTTCCTGCTGGCACAGGATTCCCTGTTTGCTCGTAAAATTTCCTCGCATGCGTTGGAACTGAAGGAAAAGCTCTCGACGCTGTATGCAGGGGGCGATGTTGCGTTGAACATCACCGACGAAGGCCGCACACTGTATGACTTCCTGACCACAAGGGGGCGGCACGGGCGTCGGTTTGCGGATCGGTTCTGGGTACGGGAGGCCAGCGTTGGGCGGGAACGGGAACTGCTGGTTCTGGTGTGCAAAAAATGGCATGTGGCCAAGCGTTTTTTACATGCTGCAGAACAGGTTACGGGCATTGGCGGGTTGGCATATCTGTTCGACGAAGAGGATACCGAGTTGCCGCATTTAGGGGGGATTGAAAGCACCCTGAAAAAACGCACACGCCATCGGCGCGCGGTGATGCGGTTGATTTTTGAATATCACAACAAGGATCGCTTGATGATTTGTGTGGATCCGGCAAACATTGACTTGCTGGATGATTTTAACGCTGACCGGTGTTCCCTGCGGGTTCTGGATCTGGCTTGTAGCTTCACCGATGACTATTTGGTGGGGCACGCCATCCGGACCGGTCTGGCCGGGGAAAACAGTTCGGCGGATACGCTTCGGCGGATTGTGCCCACGATCAAGATGGATTTCAAATTCGAGAGTAACCGCCTGAGAGATCGGGGTTTTCGACATTTCTTTGCTGTGTCGGATCAAAATTCACCGGAGGAAAACACCCGTCAGATTGGGGATTTTTTGGGCATTCCGGACGATCAGGCCTATCAAATTGCCGCCACGCCCTATCTTTTTGCCGACTGAGGACATCATGAGCTATACCTATGACCCCGAGAATATCTTTGCCAAAATTCTGCGCGGAGAGATCCCGAATGATACAGTTCTGGAAACAGAACACGCGCTGGCATTTCGCGATATTATGCCTCAGGCCCCTGTGCATGTATTGGTGATCCCGAAGGGGGCCTATGTGAATTACGACCATTTTGCCCAAGAAGCATCGGATGCGGAAATTATCGGGTTTAACCGGATGATCGGGCAGGTGTGCCGTATGGAAAACGTGAGCCCGGGTGATGGGGATACGGGGTATCGCTTGATTGCCAATGCTGGCGCGGACGGGGTGCAGGATGTGCCGCATTTGCATGTGCATATTCTGGGCGGTCGCGGGTTGGGGCGGATGCTGAACCCGGCATGAGTTGCATCGCCAAGGCGCTTTCGCGCCATGGGGGCGCTGCCCCCAAGGCCCGTTGGGCCTTCCCCCGGGATATTTCAAGAAAATGGATTTTAATGAACGGCGGTGTCTAGCGGATCGATCAGGGTGCGGCCACCGTCTACGGTGATGACTTGGCCGGTGATGAAACCGGAGCTGTCGGATGACAGGAATTGGGCGACTTCGGCAATTTCGCTGGCGTCGGCGATGCGGCCCATGGGCGTGACGGCGGTCATGGCCTCGCGAGTTTCGGGATCGTCTTTGAGGCGGGTTTGTAGGCTGGCGCTCATGACGGACCCGATGGCAATGGCATTGACGCGAATACGTTTTTCCGCGAGCGACACGGCCAGCGAGCGGGTGAGCTGGTTCAGGGCGGCGCAGGCGACGGAATAGGATAGCAGTTCGGGATGCGTGCGTTCAGAGGCAATCGAGGACAGGTTGACGATAGAACCAACGGTGGTGGCGTCCTCCTTGGCTTGTTTGATCATGCGGGCAGCGATGGTTTGGGTAACACGCAAATTGGCCAGCACATTTTGTTGAAACAGGAGTTCGAAACCGTCTTCTTTGGGGTCCAAAGGATTGGTTGCGAGGACCTGACGTGAGGCGTTGATCAGAATATCGACGCGATCAAAGGCATCAAGCGTTGCGGATAGCAGATTGGCGATGGTCAGGCGTTGACGCAGATCGCCGGAAAAGCTGCGGACATTGGACCCGTCACCGGAGATGGCGGCGGCTTCGGTCTGGAGTTTGTCTTCGTCCATATCGACCAGCATCACATTCGCGCCCTGATCGGAAAAATGGCGGGCGATTTCCAGCCCGATACCGTTGGCCGCGCCAGTGATGATCGCGGTTTTTCCTTCGATGGAAAATGACATATTCTAGTTCCTTACGGGCGATTCTGGTGGATAATAGGCGAAAACCTCAAGGCGACCTAGTGTTTAGGTTTACGTGCCCAGATACATTTGAACTGGGTGTTCTGGTCGAGCCGTTCCACATGGCGGAAATTTTCCTCAAGCGTGGCTTCGTAGGCCAGTTGCCGGTTGGCAACCATATAGAGGCTGCCGTTCGGTTTTAACAGCTTGGCGGCAGCGGCGATGAACTGTTGACCAAGGGCGGGGTCGGCCTTGCGGGATTGATGGAAGGGCGGGTTCATCACCACGAAATCCAGCGGGGTTTTGGCGGCATGGGTCAGGGCATCGGACCAGTGGAAAACGGCGCGTTCATCGGATAAATTCAGGCGTGCGCAATCGAGCGCGTGACGGTCGGCCTCGATCAGGTCAAGCGAGATGATGGCGGGGTTGGCGGCCAGCACCTGTTTGGAGAGGTACCCCCAGCCCGCGCCGAGGTCTGCGCCGTTTCCTTTGAGTTTTCCTGTCAGAAAAGGCACAAGTTGTGCGGAACCTTTGTCGATTTTGTCAGCACTGAATACACCGGCGCGGGTGTAATACCCGTCGGTGATTTGCACCGGTTCATGGGCGGCAAGCCAATCTGTCAGGGCGGCAGGGGTGCCGGTTTTGGTCAGCCAGAACACCTTGCCATGGGATTTGGACAGCACAGCGGTGACGGGCAGCAGTTTTTTGACTGCCTTCAGGTGGCTTTCGATGCCATCTGTTTTGTCGCCATCCACGATCAACACACCATTCGGGACAAGGGCGGTATAGGCCTTGGCGATCAGGGCGCGGGTTTCATCACGTGCGCGGGTGATATGGACAATGGCGTGGGTAAATTCGTCGGGCAGCGGGCGATCCATTGCAAAGCCGGCATTGGCAAGCTGTTGATACGTCGGGTAAAATGCCTGCCGGCAAAAGATTTTTTGGCGATCAAACAAGGCATAGGCCGGGCTGGGCCGCGCGCGCAGTACCAGCGTGGCCCCCATGTCGGCAACGTCAATGGAACCGTTTGTGAACGGCAGGGACAGGCGGTCATTCTGGGACATGGGGTTATTCTTTTTCCATGGTACATTGCAGGGGGTGTTGGTGTTTGCGGGCAAAATCCATCACCTGCGCCACTTTGGTTTCGGCGATTTCATGGCTAAACACTCCAACGACTGCAAGCCCCTTTTTGTGGACGGTTAACATCAGTTCGATCGCCTGGTCATTATTGATCCCAAAGAATTTTTGCAAAATGATGACCACAAATTCCATCGGCGTATAGTCGTCGTTCAACAACATTACTTTGTACATGGGGGGGCGCTGTGTCTTGGGCTTGGGTTTGGTTGCCAGCGCCACGTCACTGTCGTGATCGTCGTCTTTATCGGCCATGGATGTAATGTTAAGGGTCATTGGGTGCCAGTGGTTGGTCAAGGTGGTGCCGTAGATATAGCGTTCTGGTGGTAAGAAAAAAGAGCCGAGAAATCAAGGGACCATGAACGCGCAGGCGGCTTTTGCTGTGTCTGACCACCAGAATTAGTGGCTATCCGGCTGGAATCCCCATAATCTGGCTTTGTGTTGCTTCAGCGACACCCCGCTTATCATTGAAAATAAAGGGGTTTCTCATTCTTTTAGCTGTGTTAGTATGGACGCTGAGCAATAATGACCGTTTAAGCGGCAAGAGGCAAAACCACAGACGTCGGAGAACCGATGCGATTCGCAGCAGCTAGAGCGCTTACCGCGCTGATATTTCTTTTTGTGGCAAGTGCGGCTTATGCTGCGCCCTATGCTGCCATGGTGATTGATGCACGTACCGGCAAGGTCTTGCATTCACGCAATGCGGATACGCGATTGCATCCGGCTTCCCTGACTAAAATGATGACCCTTTATGTGGTGTTTGATGCGATCAAGCACGGGGAAATATCGTTAGACACGATGGTGAGGGTCACGCGCAAGGCCGCGAATGAACCGCCATCGAAGCTTGGCCTCCGGGCAGGACAGAAGATCAAGTTACGCTATCTGATACGCGCCGCAGCCGTGAAATCCGCCAATGACGCAGCGACCGCGCTGGGGATTGCGATTTCCGGATCGGAATCGGCATTTGCCAAACGTATGACCCGTACAGCGCGGGCCTTGGGCATGAGCAAAACCACCTTTAAAAATGCCAACGGGTTGACCCGTTCGGGGCATTTGTCCACGGCGCGGGATATGACCACGCTGGGGCGACATTTGTTTTATGATTTCCCGCAGTATTATAACCTGTTTTCACGTAAGTCGACCAACGCGGGCGTGCGACAGGTGGCCAACACCAATCGCAAATTGCTAGGCGCGTATCGCGGGGCGGACGGGATTAAAACCGGTTATACCAATGCGGCGGGGTTCAACCTTGTGGCTTCTGCCCATCGCGGTGATAAGCGGGTCATTGCCACGGTCTTTGGCGGGCGTACTTCTGCTTGGCGTAACAAGCGTGTCGCCGAGTTGCTGGATATGGGGTTCAAACGGTCACCAACCTATGTTGCCGTGCGTAAACCGATCCCCTTTCAACGCGGTGTGAAGGCGAAAACCATTAAAGTTGCTACGAACGGAGCCGTGGGCAAGAGCCTGCGCCCCAAGGACCGAATGGCGAAGCCTCGGGAACAAAAGCTGGCTACAGTGGACACCCAGGCTATCGAGGCGGCGATCGCGCAAGCGGTTAAAGACGGCAAAAAACCAAAGCCCCAACCGGTTCAGGTTGCCAGGGCACAACAGCCCGTTTTGCGGGTTGTGACACGGGTGTCCTCTGCGGGGGGGCGCCATTGGGCGGTTCAGGTCGGGGCCTTTTCATCACGTCAGGGGGCGGAAAAGGCCCTGTTACAGACGGCATTGCGTGAATTGCGGACATTGGAACAATCCGACCGGCGTATTGATTATGCCATGGTGCACGGAGACATGCGGTATCGGGCGCGGTTTGTCGGGCTTAATCAGGCAGAGGCCAACATGACCTGTGCCCGCCTTAAGGCGCGCCATGCGGAGTGCTTTCCTGTGCGATTGGGATCTTGATTGTATGGTTGAAGCTACTGCCGTTTTATCGTCGGCAGTGTCTTTCATCATGGCATTGAAGATGCAGACCTGCTTTCCGGCTTGTCGTAAAACAGTTCAAAACGGGCCTTGGCGAGGCCACAATAGAGGCCTATATCATATTTATGAAATATCTTGATTACCCCCCTGTTTGGCTCGTGGCGTTTCTGGGCATTGCCTGGGCGCAGACACAGACCGTTACCCTGAATCTGAGCTTTGGTCCGGTTTGGGCACCTATCATGGGGGGCTTGCTGGTTGGGGCTGGCCTGTTGTTGATGCTGTTGGCGCTGGTGGAGTTTTATAAACATAAAACCACCTTTGTGCCGCGCAAGGAATCGAGCGCCTTTATCCAGTCCGGTATTTTCAAACGGTCCCGCAATCCGATTTATCTGGGGGACTTGTTGGTTTTGGCCGGAATGATCCTGTACTGGGATGCGGCGCTGTCGCTGCCGTTGATCCCGATTTTTATGTGGGTGATCGAAAAGCGCTTTATTCTGGGCGAGGAAAAACACCTGCGCGAAACCTATCGGTTGCAATACGCCACTTACTGCCAGAAAACCCGTCGCTGGCTATAGGTCCTCTTGACGTATCCGGGGATCCCGGGATAACTAAGTGCAGTTTCAGGTGTCCATGCCCGACCCAATCAGGGGGCTGGATTAAACGGGAAGTCCGGTGTGTTGTAATAAACGATTCCGGCGCTGCCCCCGCAACGGTAACTGCGGATACGGGATGATAATGCCACTGTGCCACATTGGTATGGGAAGGCCGTCCCTTCGCCCCAAAGGCCCCGCACAAGCCCGGAGACCGGCCTGTAACGATGAGTGGCATTGCGTGGGGCGATGACCGGAGCCGCGACTCCCTTTCCCCCTCTCAATGTATCGTTTAACTGTCGTTTGCGCGGGGAAAGTGCAGCGGCTAAATGGGAGAGGATAAACCCATGCATATTGAACCCGGAGTAATCGATGCCAGCAAAATGTTGCTCGGCTATGCAACCGCAGCGGGGTCTGCTTCGCTGGCCTTGAAAATGGCGTTTGGCGCGCTGAAAGCCGATGGTGTGGCCTCGGTTGCGGGCCGCAGCATTGTGACTACCGCGCTGGTCTTTTCGTTTTTTGAAGTATTGCCGCATCACGCCATTGGTGTGTCAGAGGTCCACATGATCATGGGATCGACCCTGTTCCTGCTGTTCGGTTTGGCCCCGACGGCCATCGGTCTGATGCTGGGGCTGCTGATTCAGGGGCTGTTTTTCGCGCCCTTTGATTTGCCGCAATACGGGGTCAACGTGACAACCCTGCTGGTGCCGTTGTTTGCCATGAGCCTGCTGGCTAAGCGGATCATTCCGGCGAATGTCGCCTATAAGGACATCAAGTACCGTCAGGCGCTTGCGCTTTCGACCACTTATCAGGGCGGTATTGTGGCGTGGGTGGCTTTCTGGGCGCTTTACGGTCAGGGGTTCGGTGCGGAAAATCTGGCCAATGTGGCCAGCTTTGGTGCGGCTTATATGGCCGTGATTCTGCTGGAGCCATTGGTGGATCTGGCCGTTTTGGCCGGTGCAAAAATACTGCACCGTTTCAAAGACAGCGGTCTGTTCGAAAAACGCCTGCATCAGGCAGCCTAGCGTTTTGCGTTAAGCCTTTAGTCCTAAGGTGAAGGCTTTGTGAGCCTACGCCTTAGGGTTTCACTACGGTTAGCCCCAGCATCCGCCATGCGTGCATACCGCCGCGGTAGTAATAGATTTTTTCGGCGGGATAGCCTTCTGCCAACATAGAGCGGATCGCCGTGGGGGATTGTCCGCACCAGTTTCCGTTGCAAAACAGTGCGACCTTTTTGGCGGGTTTGCAATCCCAGCCATCAAAATCCGGTTCACAGCCGAGTTCCTCCAGCCGGTCGGCGACTTCGCCATAGGGCATGTGGATCGCGCCGGGGATGGTGCCGGATACATACCATTTATACAGCCGCGCATCGACAACCAATGTGTCGGGGGCTTTCAGCATTTCCATCAGCTCCAGTTCCCCGATGGTGGTGACGCCCTCGGCCACCTGCATCGGCTGAATGCAAAACGGCGGGCAGGGGCGGGATGTTTTGGCCCAGTCCTGCGAGATTAGGTTTTTGTTGTCCTGAACACGGCTGATTTCCACGGTACCGGTTTCGGTTTCCACGGCCACAGAGGCAATGTCGGGGCGGATCCCGACCGGTTTGTTTTGCGCCAGCACCAATGATGGCAGGCCAATGGCCAGACCGAGGATGATTATTTTCAGCAGTTTCATGTTATTCCTCCCAGATTTTTGCCAACTATAAGGCAAGTCCTTTCCATTGCAACACAGGCTTTCAGCGCGGTTAGAGAGGGCGAATCATCTGGGTGGCTGCCGCAGGATAGTTGCGTCAGGGGCAGATATTCGGCCATTGAAGTGAATTTTCAGGCAATTTATGCGAAAAAAGGTTAATTTTTTCTAAAAACTGGGGGGAGCGTCATAATCTTATCCGAATGTGCTGCTATAGAATGCAGGCTGAGATTGTAATGTAATAGCGCGTTTGTAATGCGAGTAAGTGGTAACGGAGTTTGCGATGACGAACTATACTCTTGATTGGACCAATGCGGGTTCCAACGGCAATTATGCCGTTGCATCCGGGACAAGTAACGTCGGTGTCACCATCGCAACCGATACCAACGCCGGCAAGACGGCGACGGTTTTGTCTAAGGGAACCCCGGCACAAGAGGCGCTCTGGGTTTCGGGGCTGACCGAACCTGTGACGACGACGATGGATTTCGACAGTGCCGTCAGGGATCTTAGTTTTGAAATTTTCGACATCGATTCCAACGGGACCAGCTGGGATGACAAGCTGACCATCATTGCCCTTGATGCGGATGGCAATCAGGTGCCGATTACGTTTTCAAATCTGGACGGGCTGCATTCCGTGGATGGTGGAACAATCCTGAATGCGGATGGCAATGCGTCGACGGGTGTGGAAACGGTGGGGGCGGCGGATTCTGTTACCGTGAATATCGCCGGTCCGATTGTCAGCCTGAAATTTATTTTCGACAACGGAGAGAGCGCCAATAGTTCGGGGACGTTTGGCGTCAGCGATATCGGTTTTGTCTCCGGTCCGGATTTTACCGTGGACGGGACCGCCGGCAATGATGTGATCGACGGGGCCTATCTTGATGATCCCGAAGGCGACATGGTCGATAACAATGATGCGGCGGATGGGTCCAATGACGATGTGATCATGGCCGGCGCGGGTGATGACACCGTTTTTGGCAATCAGGGCAGCGATACAATTTACGGTGAAGCCGGCAACGATGTGCTTTACGGTGGTTTTGATAATGACACGCTCTATGGCGGCGACGGAAATGACACGCTGCATGGCAACGAAGGCGACGATGTCTTTTACGGCGGGGCGGGTGCGGATTCGATTGAAACCGGCACTGGCAACGACACTTTCTATGGCGGTGACGGTAATGACCGGGTAAACGGCGATTACGGCAATGATGTGCTGTATGGCGGTGCGGGCGATGACTGGCTACGTGGCTCTTTTGGCAATGACACGTTTTATAGTGGGTCGAATGAGGGCGATGACTACGAATGGGGTGGCTATGGCGATGATACGTTCATCGTGCTGGACCACTTTGGCAATGACCAGATCGACGCCGAGGAAGAAGACGAGGTAAACGGCGATACCATCGACATGAGCGCGGTGACAACCAATCTGACGATTGACTTGACCAACGGCGTGGACGGCAACGGCAGCTTTACCGATGGCACCGACACGACCACGTTTATCGATATTGAAAACATCATCCTTTCCTCGGCCATTGATACGGTGAAGCTGGCCGACGGGTCCGGTTCGGACAATGTGGACGCTTTTGAGGGGCCGACCGACAACGGCGATGGCACCTTTACCGGCCATGATCAGCTGGACGTGTCGGGCATGACCCGCGATGGCGGCAGCACGCCGGTAACCACCAATGACGTAACCGTTTCCGATGATGGCAACGGCAACGCGGTGCTGACCTTTCCGGGGGGTGAAAATATCACGCTCAAGGGAATTTCGCCTGCCGATCTGTCCACGCCTGCCGCGTTGGAGGCCATCGGCATTCCACCGGGGTCTGACGGGATTGTGTCGGGGACGGCGGGCAACGATTTTATCTTCAACGGTTATACCGGCGATGATGACGGCGATCGGATCGACAATGACGATGCCTATTTGCCCGGCGAAACCGGCGATGATGACATCGTTCAGGCGGGTGCGGGTGACGATACGATTTATTCCGGTCTTGGCAGTGACGAAGACCACGGCGGCAGCGGTAACGACACGGTTTTTGCCGGTGTTGGCAATGATACTGTCTGGGGGGACGCGGGTAATGACGACCTGTACGGCGAAGATGGTGTTGACACCATTTATGGCGGGGTCGGCGATGACACGCTGACCGGTGGCCTCGGTGGTGACAGCCTGTCCGGCGGCGATGATGCCGATGTATTTCTGGGGGGCACCGACGGGGATGTCGTGGACGGCGGCGAAGGCGGCGTTGACAATGATACGCTCGACCTGACCGGTGCTGGCCGTTTGCGGGTTACCTATGATGCGGCAAACCATGAAAACGGCACGGTTGATTTTCTGGATACGAACGGGGCTGTGACCGGCTCGATGACCTTTAGCAACATCGAAACCGTGATTCCCTGTTTCACACCGGGTACCAAAATCCGTACGGAAAACGGCGACCAGCTGGTGGAA
This sequence comes from uncultured Paracoccaceae bacterium, assembly GCA_947311485.1. Lineage (GTDB taxonomy): Bacteria > Pseudomonadota > Alphaproteobacteria > Rhodobacterales > Rhodobacteraceae > Amylibacter. The sequence goes on along the minus strand of CAMZLM010000025.1, from coordinate 24,994 downwards.
ACGCTGCGTGTCGGTGACCGGATTGTGACCCGTGACAACGGTCTTCAGGAAATTCGCTGGATTGGCAATAAATATCTTGATGGCACAACCCTGCGGGCACTGCCCAAACTGCAGCCTGTGTTCATCCGCAAAGGTGCACTGGGGGATGATCTGCCCAATCGGGATATGCTGCTCAGCCCCAACCACCGGATGCTGATTTGCAATTCTAAAACCGCACTGTATCTGGGCGAAAACGAGGTCTTTGCCGCAGCCAAACATTTGATCCACAATAACGGTATCAAGCGTATGGATGTGTCTGCGGTAAATTACATCCATTTCATGTTCGACCACCATGAAGTGGTGATGTCCAACGGCAGCTGGAGCGAGAGCTTTCAACCCGGTGACCAGTCCTTGCAAGGCATTGATGCCGATCAACGCGACGAGATTTTCACCCTGTTCCCCGAGTTGAGAAAAGCCGACGGCCTGACCGCCTATCACGCTTCGCGCGCCACTGTGCGCAAACACGAAGCGCGGTTTGTGGTTTGAATGGACAAGGGGGCGGACGGCCCCCTTTTTTATCGTTGAAATCCTGATCCTCTCCCATTGACTTTTCTCGTCAAAACGCCCATCACGCGCCCATACCGCAACCGGGTGTTTCGTAGGCACCAAAACGACGAGGAGAACAGCCAATGGCTGATATTACCCTGACCCTTCCTGATGGCAATCAACGTGTGTATCCCGCAGGGATCACCGGCGCAGACGTTGCCGCCGATATTTCCAAATCCTTGTCCAAGGCCGCGTTTTCCTGTTCCGTGAACGGCGAACACCGTGATCTGAGCCGTCCGATTGAAACGGATGCGGATTTTGCGATCTATACCAACAAGGACACGGACAAGGCGCTTGAATTGATCCGCCATGACTGTGCCCACATCATGGCACGTGCGGTGCAGGAATTGTGGCCGGACGTAAAAGTTACCATCGGCCCTGTCATCACCAACGGCTTTTATTACGATTTCGACCGCGCAGAACCGTTTCAGCCCGAAGACCTCGAGACCATCGAAAAGAAGATGCGCGAGATCATCAACAAACGTGATGCGGTGCGTACCGAATTATGGGACCGCGACCGCGCGATCAAATACTATGAGGACAACAACGAACCCTATAAGGTTGAACTCGTCGGCATGATCCCCGAGGGCGAAGACCTGCGCATGTACTGGCATGGCGACTGGCAGGATCTGTGCCGTGGTCCGCATTTGCAGCATACGGGGCAGGTGCCCGGAGACAGCTTCAAGCTGATGTCCGTGGCCGGTGCCTATTGGCGCGGTAATTCGGATAATCCGATGTTGCAACGGATTTACGGGGTGGCGTTTCAGAACAAGAAGGATCTCAAGGCGCATTTGTTGATGCTGGAGGAGGCCGCCAAACGCGACCACCGCAAATTGGGCCGTGAAATGGACCTGTTCCACATGCAGGAAGAAGCCCCGGGGCAGGTGTTCTGGCATCCGAACGGCTGGCGGATTTACACTGCGCTTCAGGATTACATGCGCCGCAAACAAACCGCGGGCGGCTATGTAGAGGTCAACACCCCGCAAGTGGTGGATCGCAAGTTGTGGGAGGCCTCGGGCCACTGGGAAAAATATCAGGACCACATGTTTATCGTCGAAGTGGACGAGGAACACGCGCGCGAAAAAACGGTGAATGCGCTCAAACCGATGAACTGCCCCTGCCATGTGCAGATTTTCAATCAGGGCCTGAAATCCTATCGCGACCTGCCGTTGCGGATGGCGGAATTCGGGTCGTGTAACCGCTATGAACCGTCCGGCGCGCTGCATGGTATCATGCGGGTGCGCGGGTTCACACAGGATGATGCGCATATTTTCTGTACCGAAGCCCAGATCGAGGATGAAACCAAGAAATTCATCGACTTCCTTTCAGAGGTCTACACCGATCTGGGGTTTGAAAACTTCTCGGTGAAATTCTCGGACCGGCCGGAAAAACGGGCCGGTTCGGATGAGGTCTGGGACAAAGCGGAATCCGCGTTGATTGCCGCGACCAAGGCCGCCGGTTCCGAATTCACCCTGAACCCGGGCGAAGGCGCGTTCTATGGGCCGAAGCTCGAATTCGTGCTGACCGACGCCATTGGCCGCGATTGGCAATGCGGTACCTTGCAGGTGGATTTTGTGCTGCCTGAACGGCTGGACGCGAATTATGTGGGCGAGGACGGGGCCAAGCACCGCCCAGTGATGTTGCACCGCGCTACGCTGGGATCGTTTGAGCGGTTCATCGGTATGTTGATCGAAAACTACGCCGGTAAATTCCCGCTTTGGCTGGCTCCGCGTCAGGTGGTTGTCGCACCGATCATTTCGGACGCCAACGATTATGCAACCGAGGTCGTTGCCGCGTTGGCCAAGGTCGGCATCCGCGCCGAGGCCGATTTGCGCAACGAGAAGATCAACTACAAAGTCCGCGAGCATTCGCTGGGCAAAGTGCCGGTCATTCTGGCTGTGGGTAACCGCGAGGTCGAGGAGCGGACCGTCACCGTGCGCCGGCTGGGTGAAAAACGCACCAACGTGATGACGCTGGACGAGATCGTGGCACAGTTACAGGACGAAGCCACACCGCCGGATATGCGTTAAGCGAATCGCCATAGAAAGCAGCCGATGTAGATGCTGTTTTCCCACAACTTTAGACAAATCTGTCGTTACATTTCCTGACATAGGGCTGCTTCTCTTGGGGCGGCCCTATTTTCGCCTCTATTCCGTATCAGCCTTGATCTATCGAGGCCAAAACCGAATCAAGGGTACAGGTAAACAGTAGCGTATCGAGGCAGAAAAAATGGCATCCAAAACCGCCCCGCGTGTACAGGACCGCAATGGGACCAACGCGCCTAAGACCACATCCCTCCGGACATCCGAAACCCTGCAAGAACGCGCGGTCGACGTGACCAGACAAAAACCACAGCCGCTAAAGGTCGACTTTAGACAGCTACAGGCCCGCTTTGGCTAAAGCGGCAGGCCTATTCCTCAAGCGCGCCTTCGCGGTTTAACAGGTCGTCGTCTTTCAGTTCTTCGCGCTCTGCATTGACCAGTGTTTCCAGCGCATGATCGGTGTTGTCATCCATTTCCTCCGCACTCAGGACCGGTGCCACATCCTGTTGCGCAGGGGCCGGTGCGCTTGAGGCGGTCAATTCGCCCGACAGGCAGGAATCCGGATTGATAATCAGGCGGTAGGTCGGCTCCGGCATGGCAATACCGGCATTGGTAAAGGTTACAATGCTCAGGCGGATAGCCTCGCTCTTGGCCATGGCCAGCGATGTGTTGGCCTGCAAAACCCAGCCGGTAAAGGTCATGGTGATGGTGCTGTCGCCAATGGCACTGTTCCAGACCGACGGGGCGGGGGTTTTCAGCACAAAGGGCAGACCCTTCAGCACTTGCAACCCGATATCGCGGGCGCGGTCCAGATCTGTATCGGGGGCAACGCCCAGTTCAAACCGGAACCGGCGGGAATCATTGCGTGAATAATTGATGATCCGGCTTTTGAACACCGTCGCATTGGGGATGCGGATGTGGTTGCCGTCAAAGGATAGCAGGATGGTGGCGCGGCTGGTCAGGCGGATCACCTTGCCGGTATCGCCGCCGATTTCCACAGTGTCATTGGGGCGGAAAGGCTGGCGGATCGACAACATGATCGAGGAGATGAAATTTTCCACCGTGTCGCGCACAGCAAAACCGATAGCCAGACCGATAATCCCCGCAGCCCCCAGAATGGTCGACAACAACGCCGTCGCCCCCAGAATATCCAGCGCCACCACCAGGGCAATCATCATAAAACCGATGCGGATCAGCTGCCGGTAAATATCGGCAATAAACGCATTCGGGGCCAGTTTATCCCAGGGCTGCTTGCGCCGCGCGATGAAAAAACCAATGAAAACCACCACGCCAAAGGCCAGCGCGGCCACCGCTAGCAAGGGCAGATAGGCCACCATTTGCAAGGCACGGGTCTTGAACCGTTCAATCGCCGGATTTAACCGTCTCACAAGGTCGGTGGTTTCCACCACGTTGTTTTCAATCGCAACCACCCCTTCGACGCGGGCGGCCAGATCGTTCAGTCGTTCCGCATGGTCGGCATCAATGGTGGTGCCGCGCAGGGTGACAATGCCGCTGGAAACAGTCACGGTGACATCCTCATAGCCGCCCAGCTCCGCCAGAATATCGCGCATCCGAACCGCCATCGCGGCGTCCTTGGTGGCGCTGTCTTCGACGGTGATCGTGCCCGAGGGCTGTTCATCCTGTGCAAAAACAGGTGCGGTAATAGAAAGGCTGCCTATAACGGCCAGAAGCATAAGAAAAAGACGCATGAAATTATTCCTGAGGCGGGGGGATCGCTAAGGCCTTTAGAATAGCACGGTTTCACTGCGAAATAAAAGACCTGCCAGATATTGATTCCCTTAAATGCTCTGGTACATCTAACCGCAAGCAAGCCAAAGGAGCCGCCATGTCACCGAAATATCTGACCACCCCGGAGGGACGCAAGCTGGCCTATCACCAGAGCGGCGAAACCAGTGACAGGCCGGGGATTGTGTTTCTGGGCGGGTTCAAATCCGACATGGAAGGCACCAAGGCAGTTTACCTGCAAGACTGGGCCGAACGACGCAACCGTGCGTTTTTACGATTTGACTATTCCGGCCACGGGCAAAGCTCGGGTAATTTTCTGGATGGCTGCATCGGCGACTGGGCGCAGGACGCGATGGATATGATTGGCGAGGTCACCGACGGGCCACAGATCCTTGTCGGCAGCTCTATGGGCGGCTGGATGGCGCTGTTGGTGGCGCGTGCCATGCCGGACAAGGTCGCCGGTCTGGTCGGTATTGCCGCCGCCCCAGATTTCACCGAGGACAGCATGTGGGACGGTTTCACCGACGCCCAACGGGCCGAAATGGCCAAAACCGGGCAGGTGGCCTTGCCGTCGGACTATTCGGATGATCCCTATATCATCACCCGAAAACTGATCGATGATGGCCGCGAAAATCTGGTGCTGCGGGAACCGCTGAACCTGCCGTTTCCGGTGCGCTTGCTGCATGGCACGGCAGATACGGATGTGGCGCAATCGGTTCCGCTGCGGATCCTTGACCACGCCGGATGCGACGACATGCGCCTGACATTGGTCAAAGGGGCTGATCACCGGTTTTCCGACCCCGCCCAGCTGCAATTGATCCGCGAATCCATCGCCGAGGTCGATGCCGCTATAGCAACATCCCGATAACCACGGCCGCCAACCCGATTGTGGCGGTAAACACAGACGCCAGATTGATCGGAATCAACGCCTGCAATTTGCCGACCAGCTCTTCGCCCTCCAGACCGGAGGTGCGCAGTTTGTTGGCCTGAATAATGCAATAGGCCAGACCGCCTATGCCCAAAAGCGCAATTAGCGCGCCGGGGATGACCAGATAATCCATGGGGAATTCCTCTTGTTTCGCGCGCCTTCTACAACAGCTGCGCTTTTGCGACAAGCACGGCCTTGCGGCGCGGGCGCGGGGCGGGTAATCAGGGCAAAACAAAAGAGGACCGAGCCATGAATGATGAAGAACACCCAAACACCCCGGGCGACAATACTTATCGCGTTGCCGCTGGCGAATTGCGCGCATTTGTTGAACGTTTCGAGCGTCTGGACGCCGAAAAGAAAGACATCGCCGAGCAACAAAAAGAAGTGATGGCCGAAGCCAAATCCCGCGGCTATGACACCAAGGTCCTGCGCAAGATAGTGGCCCTGCGCAAGAAAGATCCGGCAGAAATCTCCGAAGAGGAAGCGGTTCTGGACATGTACAAAGAAGCGCTGGGGATGTAGCCCTGTCTTCGAATTCGCGATAAATATCCCCGCCGGAGGCATCCTTGATTTGCCTCGGGCGTTCAGGTTTCTTTGACGCGGCAACGCTATGCCGTCGTCGCCAGCGCCTGTTCCAGATCGGCAATCAGATCATCCACATCCTCGATCCCGATCGACAGGCGCAGCATGTTTTCGGGGATGCCGTAGCCCTCGCCTGAAACGGTCAACCGGTGTTCGATCAGGCTTTCCACCCCGCCAAGGGATGTTGCCGGAATGAACACGTCACAGGTTTTGGCAACTGCCAACGCACGCCCCTTCGGGCCTTTGACAAGCAGGGACATCATCCCGCCAAACCCGCCGGTCATTTGCTTGGCGGCTATAGCGTGGCCCTTGTGGCTTGGCAAGCCGGGGTATTGCACGGCTTCTATTCCGTCATGACCTTCAAAATGCTGCGCCAACCTCATCGCGTTGTCGCTGGCGGTTTTGTAGCGGATGTAAAGCGTGCGCAAGCCACGGATCAGCAGCCAAGCCTCGAAACCGGGTAGGATGGTGCCCTGAAAGCTGCGAACGTTGTGGATTTCCTCCCAGATGGGCAGGGCGGCGCGGGCGGATAAAACGCCGGCCGTCAGGTCGGAGTGGCCGTTCAGATATTTGGTGGCGGAATGAAAGGCGATATCCGCGCCCAGTTCCAGCGGCCGTGTGGTGCAGGGCGGGGCGGCGGTGCTGTCCACCATCAGGATCGCGCCCGCCGCATGGGCGATGTCGGCGGCGGCGGCAATATCCGTGATTGACCAGTCGCCATTGGCGGGGGTTTCAATCCAGACCAGTTTGGTTTCACCCGGTTTGATGGCGGCGCTCAGGGCCTCCAGATTACCTGCCTCAAAACTGTCAAAGCCGATCACCCCGCGCGCGGCCTGACGGTTCAGCCAGTTCAGGCCGATGTGGTACATCATCGATTGCGCCACCACATGCGCGCCCATCGGCAAAGCCTCGATCACGGCAACGGTTGCGGACATGCCGGAATTGAACAGCAGGGTGTCATCCGCGCCTTCCAGCGATTTGATCATATCTTCGCCTTGTTCCGTGGTGGGCGAGCCATAGCGGCTGTAGATAAACCCGTCGCGCAATTCATAATTTTCGTCGCGCGCAAAGGTAGAGGCGCTGTGCATCGGGGGCACCACGGCACCGGAAGCCCCGTCCAGCATGTGCAAGGCCTGCGCCGCTTTGGTTTGTGGTGACAGGTCGGAATTGCGTTTCATCAATCGGTCCCGCGATAGGGTTCAACATATTGCAGAGCCATATCCCACGGGAAGAAAATCCATGTGTCTTGGGAGACCTCGGTAATAAAGGTTTCGACCATGGGACGGCCTTCGGGTTTGGCGTAAACCGTGGCGAAATGTGCTTTGGGGTACATGGCGCGGATCACCTCGAGTGTTTTGCCGCTGTCCACCAGATCGTCGATGATCAAAATGCCGGTGCCATCCCCGACCAGATCCGGATCCGGTTGTTGCAGGACTTTGGCCTCGGAGCGTTTTTGATGGTCATAGGATTTGATGCTGATGGTATCCACGGTGCGGATGTCCAACTCCCGCGCGATGATCATTGCCGGAGCCATGCCACCGCGCGTTACGGCGATGATGGCTTTCCAGGCTCCGTTGTCCGGCCCTTTGCCATCCAGCCGCCAGGCAAGCGCGCGGCTGTCGCGGTGGATTTGATCCCAGCTGATGTGGAAACCTTTTTCATGGGGCAGACGATCGGACATGGCAGCGACTCTTTGTTTGTTGCGATATCGCGTCTTGATACAGGGTGTTGGCAAAAACTGGAAGGGGTCAGTTACGGGACAACAGGAAGTTTAGCCCCAAAGCCCCCAGAACACCCCCCGCCGCGCGGTCGACCCAGCGTTTGGCGCGCATATAGGTCGCGCGGGCGTTGGCACGGGACAGCCAGAAAACAAGCGCAGAGTAAAAGCAGATTTCCACGACAAGCAGGATGCCCAGCACCAGCAATTTTTGCATGAGCATCATATCGGCAGGGAAAATCGCGAGCAGGATGGTGCCGGCAAACAACACGCCTTTGGGATTGGTCAGGTTCACCGCGCAGCCGCTGAAAAACGCCCATATGCCATGGCGCGGTTTGGCGGTGCTGGCGGGCAGCGGTGCTGCGGCCCCGCGCCAGATTTTCACGGCCAGCCAGACCAGATAGGCCCCGCCCGCCAGCTTCATTGCTCCATACAGCCAAGGCACCAGCGCAAAAATGGCGGTCAGGCCAAACAGCGCCAGCGCGCACCAGAAAGCGGCGATACAGGCAAGACCGATCGCAAAGGCCATTGCCTCTGCCCGTGACCGGTTCAGGGCTGTGTGGGAAATCGCGATGAACGCAGGGCCGGGGCTTGCGACGGCCAGCAGGCTGGCCAGTGTAAATGTCGCAAACGCCCAGATCATTACTTGCGGCCTGTGACCACGTCGATATCCGGCGCGTCTTCGGCCTTCATCCCGACCACGTGGTAGCCCGCATCCACATGGTGGTTTTCGCCGGTGACGCCCGATGACAGATCGGAACACAGATACATGCCGGATTTGCCAACGTCCGCCGTAGTAACATTGCGGCGCAGTGGGGAGTTCAGTTCGTTCCATTTCAGGATATAGCGGAAATCGCCAATGCCCGAGGCGGCCAGAGTTTTGATCGGCCCCGCCGACAGCGCGTTGACGCGGATGTTCTTCGGGCCGAGGTCCATGGCCAGATATTTGACCGAGGCCTCAAGCCCCGCTTTGGCCACGCCCATCACATTGTAATGCGGCATTACCATTTCGGCACCGTAATAAGTAAGGGTCAGAAGCGCGCCACCATCCGGCATCAGCTTTTCCGCGCGCTGGGCCACAGCGGTAAAGGAATAGACCGAAATATCCATGGTCATACGGAAGTTTTCCGCGCTGGTTTCGACATAGCGACCGCGCAATTCGTTTTTGTCGGAAAAGCCGATGGCGTGGACTACGAAATCCAGCGTGCCCCATTTTTCTTCCAGCTCTGCAAAAAGCGCATCCATTGACGCGGTGTCTGTTACATCGCATTCGATAACCATATCGGACCCGATGCTTTCGGCCAGAGGTCGCACCCGTTTACCCAAGGCTTCGCCCTGAAAGGAAAACGCGAGTTCCGCGCCCTGTTCATGGCAGGCTTGTGCAATGCCCCATGCAATCGATTTGTTGTTGGCGACGCCCATAATAAGGCCACGTTTGCCTTGCATGATTCCTGTGCTCATAAACCTTGTCCTTAGCGGGTAATGTGATCCGTTAGGTTTAAGGGAACAGTCGCAGCCCTGCAAGGGTGAGAAAGCAGCCGTGCAGTCTGTTTTTTGCTGGACCCGCGCGGGGAATGCGCCATATTGAAAACCAGTAAAAGGAGGTCCCTTTTGAAACCAAATGATCTGCACGAAAAACGTAGTGGTATTTTTGCCGATGATGATCCGTTTGCGATTGCGCAAAAATGGCTGGCAGAGGCGGAAAAAACCGAACCGAATGACCCCAATGCGATTGCGCTGGCGACGGTCGATGCGGACGGCATGCCGAATGTGCGCATGGTGTTGCTGAAGGAAATCGAACCGGATGCCTTTGTGTTCTACACCAATTACGGAAGTGCCAAGGCGCAAGAACTGGATCAGGCGGGCAAGGGCGCGTTTGTGATGCATTGGAAATCACTGCGCCGACAAATCCGGGTTCGGGGAACGATCAGCCGCGAAGATGGGCCAAAGGCGGATGACTATTATAATTCGCGTTCTCTCAAGAGCCGCTTGGGGGCTTGGGCCTCGGATCAATCACAGCCGCTGACGTCGCGTGGCCATTTGATGGCGGAGGCCGCAAAGGTGGCACTGCAAAAGGGACTGAACCCCCAGCGACCACCATTTTGGGGGGGCTATCGCCTGATCCCGACGGAAATCGAGTTCTGGAGCGACGGGGCAAATCGTTTGCATGACCGGTTCGTGTGGCGCAGAACTGAACCTTCTGGGCATTGGAAGGTTGTAAGGCTCAACCCGTAATTGTGGATGGCCTAAAATCCGCAGGCATATCGAACTACTTTTTAGGAGGTTTCGGCCTAAATGACGCAAATAATGTAAAATAATTGCATATTGCGGCGTGTTTAGCTTGAGATTCCCTGCACTTGTTCATAAGCTTACCCTAAGTGGTGGAGAACAACATGACGACCAAGTCGGGCAGTATTAAATGGTTTGATGGCAACAAGGGTTTCGGCTTTATCGCAGACGATGAAGGCGGAAACGATATTTTGTTGCATGCCAATGTTTTGCGGAATTACGGGCACAGCTCGATTGTCGAGGGGACGCGCATAACCGTGACCGTTGCCGAGAGTCAGCGTGGCTTGCAGGCAACCGAAATCCTTGAACTGGATATCCCCGAAATCGACCCGCAAGCGATTTTGCGCGGGGTTCCCGATTTGGGGATCGACTTTGATTCAATTGATCCGTCGCAGCCTTTGACACCGGCACGGGTAAAATGGTTTGATAAGGTCAAGGGTTTTGGCTTTGTGAACGTCTTTCAACACAATGACGACGTTTTTGTGCATATGGAGGTCCTGCGTGCCTATGGAATGTCTGAACTGGTTCAAGGCGAAGCTGTCTGTGTCCGCACAGCACAAGGCCCGCGTGGCCAAATGGCCGTCGAAGTGCGCGCATGGGATTTCGCCGCGCAAAGCTAGGCCCGCTTTTTTCTCCTTCTTTACGATATTATGGTTGTCGGCATTGCCCGGCAGTGGTTTTGCCGCGCAATGCGATCCGGACCATGTGGATTTGCGGTGGCAGGGCGGCAAGGCCCGTTTCGCCATCGAGCTGGCCGACGACTTTGAGGAACGCGCCCGCGGGTTAATGTTTCGCGAAAGCATGCCACGATTTTCCGGCATGCTGTTTGTGTATCCGAAACCGGCCAGTGTGGCATTCTGGATGAAAAACACCCTGATCCCGCTGGATATGATCTTTCTGGATGAAACCGGCACCGTATCGGCGATCCACGAACAGGCGATTCCCGGTGACCTGACGCCGATTCCCGGTGGCGACGGTGTTTTGGCGGTGTTGGAGGTCAACGGCGGCCTTGTGCGTAAGCTGGGCATCCCGCTGGGTGCCCAGATGCGGCACCCGGATTTTGCGGCAACAAAGGCGATTTGGCCCTGTGAATAAAGCGGTTGCCGAAAAAAATGCACAACATTTTTTACTCTGTGTGTTTTAGGGGTTTTCAATCCGGAAACTTGGTTGTAAACCGCCTCCACTGATCGGGGCGTGGCGCAGTCTGGTAGCGCACCTGTTTTGGGTACAGGGGGTCGTGAGTTCGAATCTCGCCGCCCCGACCAGTAAAATTTCCATATTTGTTATCACCCTATATCGCGGCGGCACCTGTGTTCCGGCTCGCCGGATTATCCTGTGCGGGCTTGGCTGTTTTGGCACAGTTGCAGGCTGTGGCAAAAAATCGCCATTCCTGAGGGGATATAAATTTATTTTCGATGCATTAACTTTTGATTCTCCGGTAAATTATGACGGCGACATTTTGCGCGGCTCGCTTTTTTTTAAGAGTTTGGCAGGGTTGGCGGAAAATTGCAGCGGACAAGAGAATGGCGGGTTCCGGCGGACGTGTCGCAAACGGGTTTCGTCAAGATGGTTTTTAACAAATAGGCAAAAAATTTGATTGACCCGACGTGGAAGCTGGTACAATTTGTGTGAGTGTTAGGGGCTTCCACTAGATATAGTGGTCAGGCCAAACGATTGGGAACAAACTAAAACGAAGAATATACACGCGGCGGATCAACCGTTCGGTAAGGTTTTTCGTTATTTCTAAAGAACTGGGACAGTAAATGAAAATCGAACGGCGATTCACGCAACAGAATCAGGATGCTTACGCGAACATTGCATTCCACAAGACCACATCGGAAATTCGTAATCCGGACGGGTCCGTGGTGTTTTCTCTGGACAATGTAGAAGTCCCCGAAGCCTGGTCGCAGGTTGCAGCCGATGTGATTGCCCAGAAATATTTTCGCAAGGCCGGCGTGCCGACGCATCTGAAAAAGGTCAAGGAAAAGGGTGTTCCCGAATTCCTGTGGCGTTCGGTTCCCGATACCAAAGCACAGGCCAAAGCCGGCAAGATTTACGAGGGAGAGACCTCCTCCAAGCAGGTGTTCGACCGTTTGGCCGGCACTTGGGCCTATTGGGGCTGGAAGGGGGGCATGTTTGACACGGAAACAGACGCGCGCGCCTATTACGATGAAATGCGGTTCATGCTGGCCAAACAGATGGCGGCCCCCAATTCGCCACAGTGGTTCAACACCGGCCTGCACTGGGCCTATGGTATTGATGGGCCAAGTCAGGGCCACCACTATGTGGATTATAAAACCGGTGAACTGGTGAAATCAAAATCCGCCTATGAGCACCCCCAACCCCATGCCTGTTTTATTCAGTCGGTCGAGGATGATCTGGTGAATGACGGCGGCATCATGGATCTGTGGGTGCGCGAGGCGCGCCTGTTCAAATACGGCTCCGGCACCGGCACCAACTTCAGCTCGGTACGCGGGGCGAATGAAACGCTGGGCGGCGGGGGTAAATCCTCGGGCCTGATGTCTTTCCTGAAAATCGGTGATCGGGCGGCGGGTGCGATCAAATCCGGTGGCACCACACGGCGTGCGGCCAAGATGGTGATCTGCGACATGGATCATCCCGATATCGAGGAGTTCGTGAACTGGAAAGTGCGCGAGGAGCAAAAGGTTGCTTCCCTTGTGGCCGGTTCCAAAATGCACGAACAGCAGCTGAACGAGATTTTCAAAGCGATCCGCAACTGGGATGGCGAGGGCGAAGCCGCCTTTGACCCGAAAAAGAACGCCGGCCTGAAAGCTGCCATTCGTGCGGCGAAAAAGGTGATGATCCCGGAAACCTATGTCAATCGGGTGCTGCAATATGCCAAGCAGGGGTTCACCAACATTGAATTCCCTACCTATGATACCGACTGGGATTCAGAAGCCTATCTGACGGTGTCGGGGCAGAATTCCAATAACTCGGTACGGGTGACCAATGCCTTTCTGAAGGCCGCGCAGAACGACGAACCATGGGAACTGCTGCGCCGCACGGATGGCGAGGTCGCCAAGACCGTTTCCGCGCGTCAATTGTGGGAAGACATCGGCCACGCCGCATGGGCCTGTGCCGATCCGGGGGTGCAGTATCACGACACCATCAACCAGTGGCACACCTGCCCCGAGGACGGGGCCATTCGCGGATCAAACCCGTGTTCGGAATATATGTTTCTGGACGATACCGCCTGTAATCTGGCGTCGATGAACCTGTTGAAATTCTACAAGGACGGGGAATTTCAGGCTGCTGACTATGTGCATGCCACCCGTCTGTGGACGATGACGCTGGAAACCTCTGTGCTGATGGCGCAATTCCCGTCACCACGGATTGCAGAGCTGTCCTATAAATTCCGCACGCTGGGGCTGGGCTATGCCAATATCGGCGGGCTGCTGATGAATATGGGCTATGGCTATGACAGCGACGAGGGGCGCGCCCTGTGCGGGGCGCTCAGCGCGATTATGACCGGTGTTTCCTATGCTACATCCGCCGAAATGGCGCGTGAATTGGGGGCATTTGCGGGCTATGCGAACAATGCCGACCACATGCTGCGGGTGATGCGCAATCACAAACGCGCGGCCTTTGGCGAAACTGCCGGCTACGAAGGGCTGGACGTGATGCCGGTGCCACTGGATCAGGTGAACTGCCCTGATTTAACGCTGGTGGAACTGGCCAAAACCGTTTGGGAAGAAGCTGTAACACTGGGCGAGGCCCACGGTTATCGCAACGCGCAGGTGTCTGTTGTGGCTCCGACCGGCACAATCGGGCTGGTGATGGATTGCGATACCACCGGGATCGAACCGGATTTTGCGCTGGTGAAATTCAAGAAACTGGCCGGTGGCGGTTATTTCAAGATTATCAATCAATCGGTGCCTGCCGCGCTGGAAACGCTGGGCTATGGTTCTGCGCAGGCCGAAGAAATCATCGCCTATGCGGTGGGGCACGGCTCTATGGGTAATGCGCCGCACATCAATCACAACACGCTGGTCGGGCACGGGTTCGGGCCAGAAGAATTGCAAAAGATCGAGGACGCCCTGCCCACGGCATTCGATATCCGTTTTGTGTTTAACCAATGGACACTGGGCGAGGAGTTCTGCAAGAAGACGCTGGGAATTCCCGATGAATTGCTGGCTAATCCGACGTTTGATTTGCTCACCCATCTGGGGTTCACCCGTCAGCAGGTTGAAACGGCAAATATTCATATTTGCGGGGCAATGACGCTGGAAGGTGCGCCGCATTTGCAGGACGAACACCTGAACGTATTTGATTGCGCCAACGCCTGCGGCAAAACCGGCAAACGGTTTTTGTCAGTTGAAAGCCATATCACCATGATGGCAGCTGCACAGTCGTTTATTTCCGGTGCGATTTCAAAAACCATCAACATGCAGAGCGACGCGAGCATTGAAGATTGTCAAAAGGCCTATGAGCTGAGCTGGTCGCTCGGGGTCAAGGCCAATGCGTTGTATCGGGACGGGTCCAAGCTGAGCCAGCCGCTGGCAAGCGCCCTGATCGAGGACGACGAGGAGCTGGAAGAAGCTCTGCTCGAGTCCCCGAACGGGGAGCGCGCACAGGTTCTGGCGGAGAAAATCGTCGAGAAAGTGATCATCAAGGAAGTCCGCCGCCGCGATCGTGAAAAACTGCCGGACCGGCGCAAGGGCTATACCCAAAAGGCGGTTGTTGGCGGGCACAAAGTGTACCTGCGTACCGGCGAATATGAAAACGGCGATTTGGGCGAAATCTTTATCGACATGCACAAGGAAGGTGCCGGTTTCCGTGCGATGATGAACAACTTTGCCATCGCCGTATCGGTGGGTTTGCAATACGGCGTGCCGCTGGATGAATTTGTCGATGCCTTTACCTTTACCCGTTTTGAACCGGCAGGTATGGTGCAGGGCAATGACAGCATCAAGAATGCGACCTCTATTCTGGACTATATCTTCCGCGAGCTGGCGGTCAGCTATCTGGACCGTACGGATCTGGCGCATGTGGAACCCAAAGGCAACCATTTCGACGATCTCGGGCGGGGGCAGGGCGAAGGGCAGCTCAACATCGCGCCGGCCTCTGATGATGCCATGGCGATGCTGAAACAGGTGGTGTCCCCCGGGTTCCATCGCCACCGGATGCCACAGGAATTGATGGTGCTGCAAGGCGGGCAGAGCGGGCTGTTTGGTGCCGGTACTGGTACAGAAGCGGTGATGACGCCGGCAGCCGGTTTTGCCGAGAGCACCACCGCCGCCCCTGTGGCCCCGCGGATGGATGCCCGTGCCAAGGCCAAGATGCAGGGCTACGAAGGCGATGCCTGCGGCGATTGCGGCAACTATACGCTGGTGCGCAACGGCACCTGCATGAAATGCAACACTTGCGGCGGTACAAGCGGCTGTAGCTAGATTATTTCTCAGGCAAGACCTTAGGCGGAGGGCGAAAGCTCTCCGCTTTTTTATGCGGTTTTTTTGTTGGGGTTGGCGGTGATAATAGCCGCAATCGCGAGCGCCCCCGCCACGGCAAAACCGCTGGCGGCAACCGGCATGCCAAAGTGATCCGAAAGCAGGCCAAGCCCAAAGGCCCCGAGCGCAGAACCGCCAAGCCCGACCACGATCCAGATGCTCATCACCCGCCCGCGCATGTCGTCGGGCAATTCGGCCTGAATTTGCGCCTGCATGCCCACACCCAGATGGGTGACGGCAAACCCCAGCACCGCCACACAGACCAGCGCCAGCATCCAGATGTCGGTATCGCCCAGCACCGCCAGTGCTGCAATGCCGGCAAAGGCGACGATTTTGTTGGACGGGGACAGCGCGCCTCTGGACTGGCTGGCAGGGGCCATCCAGAACGCCTTGATCAGGGCCGCGCTTAACGCACCGGCCCCGACCGCGGAACCCAACTCGCCAAGGCCAATCGCCCCGTGGCCGAATACTCCGTCAGCAAAGATCGGCAACACATCCAGAACCCCGCGCAGCGCGACAGAAAACACCGCAGTGGCGAGTATGACCAATCGCAATTCAGGCCGTTGCCACAAGTATCGCGCGCCGCCTGCCAATGCCTGAAAAAACTGCTCCGGTTCCGCGCGTTGGCGTTTTTCGCGTGGCGTCAGGCGGGACAGTACCAGCAGGTTGGGCACAAAAGCCCCCAGAATAATCGCCGTGGTTGTCGGGATGCCCAACCGGTCAATCAATACCCCGCCAAGCGCGGGGCTCAGCAGGCGTGCCAGATTGAAGTTCAGCGCGGCCAGCGCCACCACAGAACCAACATAATCGGATTTCACCAGCCGAGGACCGAGCGACAGGCGCACCGGATGATGGCCGGCGGTAATTGTCCCCATGGCAAAGGCAATTGCCAGCAGCGCGACAGGGGTGACCCGATCATTGATTTCCAGCACCAACAGCGCCGCCACACACAGGGTCATGGCTATATTGGTGACAAAGGCGGCCCGCAGGACATTGCTACGATCCACCAGCACGCCAAAGAACGGCCCGAAAATCACCGTCGGAATCAGGGACACCGCCGCAATCGTGCCGACGAAACTGGCAGAGCCGGTGATTTTCCATGAAAGCCAGCCAATCACGATGCGTAAAATCCACATGCCGTTGACAGCACAGACCGCACCGGCAAAATAGAGTTGAAACTGTCTGGAACGAAGCGCAATAAGGTTCATGGCTTTTATCTAGGCGCTTGTGTGGTGAAATAAAAGCTTAATCTGTTAATGAAATGTTGGGGTTTTTGCCGGATGAATGAAATTACCCAAGGGCTGTACGAAGCCGCGCGCCTGATTTTTTCGCTGGACTCTGACCTGCTGGAAATCGTCGGCCTGTCGCTGCGGGTGACGTTAACGGCAGTTGTGATCGCCTCGGCTATCGGGCTGCCGCTTGGCGCGTGGTTGGTGATCAACCGGTTCCGGTTTCGCCGTGCCACCATTGCGGTGATGAATGCGCTGATGGGGCTGCCGCCGGTGGTGGTGGGCTTGCTGGTGTATATGCTGTTGTCGCGTTCCGGGCCTTTTGGTGTGCTGGACCTGCTGTTTACGCCGACAGCAATGATAATTGCGCAGGTGATAATTATTCTGCCGCTGATTGCCTCTATTTCGCATCAGACCATTCGGGATCTTTGGGCGGAATACCACGATTTGCTGATCTCGCTCGGAGCCAGTCGTCGCCAACGGATTATGGCGTTGCTCTGGGATGGGCGGCGAGCGCTGTTAACGGCAATGCTGGCCGGTTTCGGGCGCGGTATTGGCGAGGTCGGTGCAATTATGATTGTGGGCGGTAATATCGACCATTCCACCCGCGTTTTGACCACGGCAATTTCACTGGAAACGGGCAAGGGAAACTTTGCCTTTGCCATGGGGCTGGGCTTTGTGCTGATCGGGCTGGCGGTGGCGGTAAACCTGCTGATTCACACGCTGTCCCGCACGGAACGGGCAAGTGTTTGGTAAGTTGGACAAAATGTCGGATTTTCACTGTGATGGATGGACAGTCTGTCCTTATCGGTGGAAATTTTGATGGTTTGTGAAAATTTGCTTGGCAGGGGAAAAACGGCTCCATAAGGTCGGTTGAACCGACCCCCTTCCTGATCCCGGAACTGTTTTTGTTGCAAACACGCCTTGCCCCAGCCGATTCCATTTTGCCTCTGACCCTCACCGGTGCGGTGGCTAAAGTGTACGGTAAAACCATCGCCGGCCCGATTGACTTACAGGTGACGGGCCATGGCACCACAATTGTACTTGGGCCAAATGGATCGGGAAAAACAACATTGTTGCGCCTGATGCATGGGTTGCAGCGGGTGCGCAAGGGATCGGTAACATGGGCGCTGCCCGATACGCAGGCCCGTTTGCGCCAGTCCTATGTTTTCCAAAGCCCGATCATGATGCGCCGGCGTGTGGCAGACAGCATTGCCTATCCGCTGATCCTGCGCGGCATGCCCCGAAAACAGGCCCGGGCCAAGGCCATTGAATGGGCGCAGGAATTCGGTTTGGGCGCGGCGCTTGATCGTCCGGCACCGGTGCTTTCGGGCGGGGAGAAACAAAAACTGTCCCTGGCGAGGGCGCTGATTTCAGGGCCGGATATCCTGTTCCTGGACGAACCCTGCGCCAATCTCGATGGTCGTGCCACGCGAGAGATCGAAACATTGCTGGCCCGCGCCCAAGCGGGCGGTACCCGCATCGTTATGTCAACCCACGACATGGGCCAAGCCCGCCGGCTTGCCAGTGAAGTGGTGTTCATGTTGGGGGGGAAGGTTCATGAAACCGGCCCTGCACAAGACTTCTTTAACGGTCCCAAAACGCCACAAGCCGTGGCTTTTATAAACGGAGATATCGTCGAATGAACTGGAAATCCTGTCTGCTGGCACTGGCTGCGAGTTTCACTCTGGCCCTGCCAGTTTTCGCCAAAGATATTAAACTGGCGGTGACGACGTCGTTTCATAATTCCGGGTTGTCGGATGTGCTATTGCCTGCGATCAAGGAAGACTTGGATCTGACGGTTAAATTACTGGTGGTAGGTACGGGGCAGGCGCTGCGACTTGGGCAGGCGGGGGATGTGGATGCAATTCTGGTGCATTCACGTCAGGCCGAAGAGGCCTTTCTTGCGGCGGGATACGGTACGCACCGACGTGAAATCATGTATAATGATTTTGTGCTGATTGGCCCCAAAGACGACCCCGCCGGCATCCAACACGCTGCGAATGCGACCGAAGCCTTGCAAAAAATCGCCCAGAGTAAACAAAAATTCGTCAGTCGGGGGGATGACAGCGGCACCCACAAGAAAGAACGTGCCCTGTGGAAAGCCGCTGATCTGGCAGATGTGTCCGGCCAAAGCTGGTACCGGGCCGCCGGGGCCGGTATGGGGGCCACGCTGAACACGGCATCGGGGATGAATGCCTATGTGATGGCAGATCGTGCCAGCTGGCTCAATTTTGGCAACAAGGGTGATCTGGCGTTGTTGTTTGCGGGGGACCCCGTGCTTTTCAATCAATACGCTTTTATTCCGGTGAATCCCGAATTACACCCGCATGTGAAAACGGCTCTGGTTGAAAAGCTCGAAAACTGGTTGACCGGCGCACATGCCGAGCAATTGATCTCTAGCTATAAAATAAATGGTGAATTGCTGTTTACTTTCAACGCCAAACCATAGCCGCTTTCGCATCTATGAAAGCGGCTATGCGTCGATGTCCCCATGCACGGCCAAGAGTTCCAGCTCGGCGTCTGCGGGTTTGATGGTGCGAAAGGATTCCTTGACGCCCGCTTCTGTCAGTTCACGCTGTACGGCGATGAGTGTGTTGGCGTCCTGATCCTCGCATAAATCGCGCATGTGGGAGAGTTCGTCTTGGGCCACGGCAAGGGCCTGTTCATGGGTGGGAGCACCGTATATTTCGACGAAATGACGCGCCAGATTATCGGCGATCTGATCCAGCTCCGCTGGCTCAATCCGGGTGACCGCGACAAATGTCACACGGCCAAAGGTTTCGATGCCAAGCCAGCCATTGGCAAAGGCCTGACGCGCCTTGCCGGTCAGATCGCTTTCACCCCAATTGGAAAATTCAAACCCGCCACTGATTGCCCATTCCCCGGTTCGGGCGGGTTGGTGGAAGACTTGTGTGTCGCTTTCGTCAAAATGGATGGCACGGGCGAGCTTCATGGGTTTTCCCCTTCCAAAAGGCTGCTGAGCGGGATCAGGTTGGTGGTGGTTCCTTGTCGCAACAGCATACCAAAGTTTTCATCAATACCGACAAAGATGCCGCCATCGGCGATTTCTTCGCCGATACCTATCGACAAACCGCGCCATTCTGTGTGCAGTGCGGCGGTGCCGTCTTCTGACAAAGTATTGATCCAGACCAGCGTATGCCGTGCCCAGCTTTCCAATAGACGCAAGGGCGAAACATCGCCACAGCCTTCCTCTATCAGCGAGGTTTTGTCCGGCGTCAGGCCAGCGTCGTTTGATGAGCGCGGGATCAGTTGCAGATCCAATCCGATGACCAGCCAGCCGGGAATGACGGTCGGGTCGCTGTGTGATGCGGCTGCGCGCAAGCGGCCGGCCTTGCCGCCGTTTACGATGATGTCACCGGCCCATGACAGCTGTACGGCCACTTCGGGTGGGGCGAGTGCGCCAAGTGCATTTTGAAAACCGATGCCGCAGGTGGGCAGCATGGCCATGGCCTGTTCTAGCGGGATTTCTGGTGCAAAAACAATGGCAGCGCGCAAGCGATCCGGTGTTACATTGTGCACGAGCAGACCGGAATCACAGCCCAGCGTCGCGCTGGCGCAGGCTTTGTCAAAGGGATCCGTGCTGCCGCTAACGGCCTCCCCCTGAAACAGCGGCGGAAAAGACAGCGGTTCGGGGGCTTCAAACAGGTTTTCCATCAGACTATTTTCTCGTCAATCAGACGCTTGGCAAGGGCGCGAAAGGCCTGTGCCTGCGGGCTGTCCGGTTTGGAAATCACGATCGGCGCGCCACCATCGGCGGCCTTGCGAATGTCCAGATGCAGCGGCAGTTCGGCCAGCAATGGCACGTCCATTTTTGCGGCTTCTGCCGCCACGCCACCATGACCAAACGTGTGTTCCTCATGGCCGCAATTGGAGCAGATATGAGTGGACATGTTTTCCACCATTCCAAGGATCGGCACGTTCAGTTTACGAAACATGTCAATGCCTTTGCGTGCATCGAGCAGTGCCACATCTTGCGGGGTGGAGACGATGATCGCGCCATCGACCTCGGCCTTCTGCGCCAATGTCATTTGCACATCTCCCGTGCCCGGTGGCAGATCCACCAGCAACACATCCAGCGCGCCCCATTGCACCTGATTAAGCATTTGCTGCAAGGCCCCTATCAGCAGGGGGCCGCGCCAGATCACGGCCTCGTCTTCGCGGGTCATAAGGCCCATGGACATGACGGTAACACCATGATTGCGCAAGGGTAAAATGGTTCGGCCATCCGGTGACGCCGGCCGCCCGGACACCCCCATCATGCGGGGTTGTGACGGGCCGAATACGTCGGCATCCAGCAGCCCCACCTTCAAACCTTCGGCTGCCAAGGCTACGGCCAAATTGGCGGAAACGGTGGATTTGCCAACCCCGCCCTTGCCCGAAGCAATGGCGATAATCCGGTCCACGCCGGGAATTTTTTGCGGGCCTTGCAGCTTGGGCTTTCCCTGTCCCTTGAGGTCGGGGGGCGGCTTGCTGACCGCATGGGCGGTCAGGATGGCTGATACCGATTTTACGCCTTGGACTGCTTCGGCGGCGGCTTGTGCGTCGGTACGCACGGCCTCCATTACCGTGTGGGTGGCGGGGTCGATCTCCAGCACAAAACGCACGGCACCGTCTTCGATCATCAAGGCTTTGACCAGACCGGCGGTCACGATATCCTGTCCGCTTTTCGGGTCTTTGATCGCGCGCAGGGCGGTGAGTATCTGATCTCTGTTTACTGTCATTTGATGCTTCCCGAATATTGTTGTCTTGTTTTGAGGGATTGACGGAGGAAATACCAGCCCCTTACCCTTGGCGCGATGTCACATTGCTGTGGGAGGGCGGGCATATGCAAAGGTTGGGTTTGATTTTGGCGCTGTGGTTTCTGGCAATGCCGGCGGGTGCGCAGGTGCGTTTGCAAGCAAGTGATGTGTTGCAGGATACAGGCCTGTTGAAACACATGCTGCCGCGGTTCTCGTTGAAAACCTCTGTGCGGGTGCAGCGCGTGCCGGATACGGGCGATTTGCGTTTGGCGGAAACCGGTGATCTGCCGGTGTTGCGGGGCGGAGGACAGGTATTTTATCTGACGGTGTTGCAGGAAACGCCGGAAGCGCGCCGGTTGGCTGATTGGTTGTTGTCCAAGGTGGGGCAGCGCACCATCGGTGCATTCAAACGTGATGGGCATGCAGTTTATCAGGGGGCCGCCGGATTGGCCGTCGAGGTTGCGGAGGCCCCGCCAGAGGGGGACGCCGTGGCGGGTGAAAAATTGTCCTACCGCCTGTGTGGGCGCTGTCATGTGGTGGGGGAGCGTAACCTGATGAAGGGCGTTGGATCGACCCCGTCGTTTTCCCTGATGCGGACTTTTCCCGATTGGCGTCGTCGGTTCGAAGCCTTTTTTGTGCTGCGCCCGCATCCGTCGTTTACTCAGATAGACGGGGTGACCGAAGCCTTTCCGCCGAGTGCGCCACCCGTGATTTCGCCGCTGCGGATGAGCGTCGATGATCTGGATGCGCTGGTTGCTTTTGTGGCCACGGTCGCGCCGGCTGATTTGGGGGCACCGCTTGTGCATCAGTGATCGCGGCGCTTGGAAAAATAGTCTTCGGTGGTGACAACGCGGGGGCGTTCCCGTCCCTGAAACGGGTTGTCCGTGGCGTGATATTGCGCATGAATCCGGCAGTTGTCACACATCTGGATCAGACGGGCAGTGTCGTTGGTGGCGAACATGTCGTGCTTGCCCGCCAGCTTTTCGCTGATTTTTTCGATCGTGGATTTCACCCCGAACAAGGACCCGCACTCAACGCAGGCAAAGGGTTCTTCTTCGTGTAGTACGGTTTCGCTCAGGGCCTGATCCGACAGGTCGAATTGCGGTTTCAGGGTGATGGCGTTTTCAGGGCAGACTCGCGTACACAGCCCGCATTGCAGACAGGCATCTTCCTGAAACCGCAATTGCGGCATGTCCGGATTGTCGCCGAGCGCGCCTGTCGGGCAGAGCGAGGCGCAGGACAGGCAGAGTGTGCACGCGTCATTGTCAACAACCACGGCCCCATAAGGCGCACCTGTGGGCAGAGGCACCGGGGTTTCCGGTTTGCCATTCAGGGCAATGGCGGCCTGGCGCGTGATCTGGCGGCGGCTGCCTTGTGGCAGAATGGTTTCGGTTTTCGGTGTGTGGGCTGTGGTTTGATACAGGATCTCGCTCAGGGCGTCGGGATCGGCAATATCCAATAGTCTCAGGTTGTTCGTTCCGGCGATGGCTTGCGCGAGGGCAAGTTCGCTGTTCAGGGTTTCGCGTTCGGTTTTCGGGGCCAGCAATACATCGACGCTGGCGAAGCCACAGGTCAAGGCTGCCAGCATCTCGGCATGGCCAAAACTGCACAGGGTGCTGACTTCAAGCGGGATCACATCTGCGGGTAGACCCTTGGCAAAACGAGCGGCAAGGCTGATCATTTCGCTGCCGAATTCGGCGTCATGCACCAGTAGGCGCGGATTTTTTCCGCCCGCTGCTACAAAGGACTGCGCAAGGGTGTGCATTCGTTTGAAGGTAAATTCCGTGGGCGGCGCGGCAAAGGTTATGGCGCCGCTCGGGCAGAGTGCGACGCAGGAACCACAGCCGGCGCAGATGGCGGGATCAATGGCCACGTGGTCGCCCGCTGGCGAAATGGCGGCGGTGCAGCAGTTGTCGATACATTTGGAACAACCGGCGATTTGGGCGCGGGAATGGGCGCAGAGGTGTTCTTGCAGATCCAGATAGAACGGTTTTTCAAAACTGCCTTCCAGCTGCGCGGCCTCGAACAGGGTACGGGCCACGGCGGTTGGGTCCTTGGGGTCGGCACGCAAATACCCGTCGCGTTTGTGTGCGGCAGGAAACAGCGGCGTGGATCCGCGTAAATCGAGGATCAGATCACATTCGGTTTTGGCCCCGTTGCGCGGCGCGCTCAACCCCCGTTCCCCGCGACCGCCAGGGTTGAATTGTTGCAGGGAATCAATGGAGACAGTGAAATTCCCGAGGCTGCCAACAGCCTTTTTCAAATGGCCGATAACCACGTCAAAACGCCGGTCCAGCGGGGCTTCGGTCGGGGTGTCCAGCAGCACGGTCACGCTCAGGTTTTCGGCCAATTGGCCGGCCGCCGGCAGGGTAATTTTTGCGTCCCCCAAGATCAGGCACTGACCATAGGATGTGATTTCCAACTGCTTTTCGGGGGGCTGTTGCAGTAGTGAATCGCTGACAAGGGCCGCCATTTTCGGGGCCGGGTTTTCGCTGGCGGCAGTCCAGCCGGCCCGGTCGCGAAGGTCGATAAACTCGGGTTGTGGGGCCTCGATTTCGGCGGCGAGTTCCTGAAAAATTTCGCGCTCTTGCAAGCAGGCGACGAGAGCATCGCCGCTGGCAATTTCCTTTGCTGCCTGATCCAGTTGCTTGCCGCATAGTTCCGTATAGACACGTGAACACGCCAGCTCTGTTGTCTTTTCCAAAGTTGCAGCGTCCAAGGGTTGGCTGCCGGAACAATCGCATAATATCAAACGTTTAGTCATGGTATTCCCAATGGTTTTTCGCGTGCTTAAGCCGTTTTTTCGGCCGATTCCCTTTCTGTCTTACGCACGGGTTCGGGCGGAGGTAAAGCCTTTTTGCGTGGAGAGTGATTCGTTTTTTGCAGCGGAATAAATCACTGATAAAAACTGTCGGAAATTTGTAAGTGGACATTATGTCCCGCCCGATATCAGCGCGGTGTCGAGGGTGGACTTATTGTCTAGATTGGCGCTGTGGTCTGCAACTTTCTTGGAGTTTTGCTCGGAACTTCTTGGTTCACACCGGTTTTAAGGGCAGTCTGGTCGCAGAAAAACCGAGGAAATATTTTTTGAAACAATCCCCGACCACAAGCATGCCTTTGGGCATTGTGATCCGTAAATCGCCGGGCGTGACTCGCTGGGCGAAATGGAACTGGCGTGTGGTGGCGGTTTTGCCCGGTGCAGGGCCAGCGGACTGGCGCGAATTGCGCCGCGATGGCGACGCTGTCGAATTTCATGCTGCAACCGTAGATTTGGAGTTATGGCATGGCGAGGCAGAGGCCTATCTGACTGGCCTGTCAACACGGGCCCCGTCGATCTATGTGATTTTAACGGAATGCGATGGGCCGCAGGGCGTGGATGTGTTGCTGGCAACGGCCTCCCCCTATGAGGCACAAGACTATGCCGATAGCGGTGAAGAACTGGTCGAACAGGTGCCGATGCCGGCAGCGCTGATGGCATGGGTGCGGGAATTTGTTGATACCCATTACGAAGAAGAGGTTTTCGTCAAACGCAAGCGGGACAAAAAACGGGTGGATCTGGTGCAGGACGGCATCGGGGACGCGCGGATTACAACGGCAAGCGACGTTTACCGCGCGCCGGCCAGCAAAAAGGCAGTGGTCCATTGA
>CAMZLM010000024.1 GCA_947311485.1 uncultured Paracoccaceae bacterium | reverse complement strand
TATCAGGGCAAGCGACTGGCAAAACGCTATCGCAAGCTGGTCGAGAATTTCACCGATGAAACGCTCAAGGAGGCGGTGGCGAAATCCTATCATAAGCTGTTGAGCTATAAGGATGAATACGAAGTTGCCCGCCTGCATTCGGAAACGCTGGAAAAGGCCGTGGCGGAACAGTTCGAGGATGTGAAATCCCTGAAATTCCATCTGGCCGCGCCGGTTGTGGCGAAAAAGGACAAGGATGGCCACCCGAGGAAACGCGCTTTCGGGCCGTGGATGTTGGGGCTGTTCGGGCTGTTGAAAAAGGGCAAGGTGTTACGCGGTACGCCGTTTGATCCCTTTGGCTATAGCCGCGAGCGCAAGATGGAGCGGGCGTTGATCCGCGAATTCGAGCGTGACATGAAAGAGCTGCTTGGGCTGGTTAATCGTGACAATCTGGCAACCTGTGTGGCCTTGGCGGAATTGCCCCTGCAAATTCGGGGATTCGGGCACGTGAAGGCGCGCAATACTGCCGAAGTGGCCAAGCAACGCGAAGCCCTGTTCGCGCAATTGCGCAACGGGCCGACCGTGGCGCAAGCGGCAGAATAAGGCTACGACAAGGGGCGGCTGCCGTCCCTTGCCATGTCAACGTTTTTTGATCCAGTAGAGTTGCGGGGTGCTGTCAGTGTCGCTGGCCAGCAATTCATGGCCCTGTTCGTGACAGAAATGCGGAAAGTCGATGATGGCGGCGGGGTCCGTTGCCTGCACGCGCAGGATTTGGCCCG
Source organism: uncultured Paracoccaceae bacterium (assembly GCA_947311485.1). GTDB lineage: Bacteria > Pseudomonadota > Alphaproteobacteria > Rhodobacterales > Rhodobacteraceae > Amylibacter. Next base: position 12,002 of record CAMZLM010000024.1, on the reverse strand, counting down.
ATTGCAGCGATTGCAGGCGTTTGCGTGCCTTGAGCACGGGCAAAGGGCAAAGCAGATCGCAGGCGTCCAGGTCTTGGTCATAGGTCATACGGCAGGGGTAGCGCCATTTATTGCAGGAGTCCACGGGGTCGTGATCATCCGGGGGGTGACGGGGGCGGAATTGGCCGCTAAAAGCATGTTATGTTTGGAATAGATATCATCGATGCGGGGCTGTTGCCGTCGCTGTTTGTGGCGCTGCTGGCGGGAGTCATCTCCTTTCTCAGCCCCTGTGTGTTGCCGATTGTCCCGCCGTATCTGGCGTATATGGGCGGCATTTCCATGGCCGAAATGACCGGAGAGAAAAAACGTAGGCCGGTGATTGTGGCGTCACTGTTTTTTGCGCTTGGCCTGTCGACGGTGTTTGTTTTCCTCGGGTTTGCGGCATCACTGCTGGGGCAGATGTTTCTGCAATACCAGCGCGGGCTGGCCATTGCCTCTGGGGCGGTTGTTATTCTGTTCGGGCTGCATTTTCTGGGTCTGATCCGTATTCCGTTTCTGTACAAAGAGGCGCGGATCGATGCGGGGGATCAGGGCGGCTCTGCCTTTGGGGCCTATGTTTTGGGGCTGGCTTTTGCTTTTGGCTGGACACCCTGTATCGGGCCGGTTCTGGGGGCCATCCTGTCGGTTGCGGCCCAAGAGGATTCCATCAGCCGTGGCACGATTTTGATGGCGGCCTATGCGATCGGGTTGGGTGTGCCGTTTGTGCTGGCGGCGGTGTTTATCAACCGTGCGGTCGGGGTGATGAACAAGTTCAAGCGCCACATGGCACTGGTCGAGAAAATCATGGGCGCGTTGTTGGTTGTGGTCGGAATAATGCTGGTGACCAATGCGTTTTCGCGGTTTTCTTTCTGGCTTCTGGAAACTTTTCCGGGCCTCGCTAATATCGGGTAATTGCCTTATTATTGTTGAAGTTCGGTGTTAAACTGGGCCGGAGTTTCAGGTTAAGGCCGTATGCCAAATGTCCAATAACACCCCGCAAGGCGTGAAAAAGCGCCATATGTTTTATATCCCCGGATACGATCCGATGTTGCCGCGGCGTTACCGTGAACTGTACCGTTCCGAAGGGGCAGCGCAGGCGGAAATATCCGGCTATACGTTGCAGCTTGGCCCGCAGAAATTTGACAGCGGCAATTATGGCTGGACTGTGGACACACAGATTGACGGGCAGCATACCCATACGGATGTGGAATTTTTGAAATGGTCGGACATTGTTCAGGACTCGATGGATAAAAATATTCCCGGGACCTATCTTTTGTTGGCGCGCACGGCTTGGGAATACATCGGCAGCGGGGCCTTGTTTCGGTTGATGCGGTTGCGCATCGGGCCGGTTTTGGCGGCGCTCTATCCGGTTATGATGTTGTTATTGCAATTGTTTGTTGCGGTTTCTATTGGTGGTGGGCTGTTGTGGCTGGGCACCTATTTTCTGCATTGGGGGGTGGGGGTGTTGATTGGCGGCGCGGTTTTTGTGGCCATTTTGAAATGGTTCAAGAGCAAAGACGCCCAGTTGTTTGCGTATTATCTGATGCATGACTACGGGTTTTCGGCGCAGCACAAAGGCGAAAACCCGCCGGAGCTGGAGGCCCGAATAGCCGAATTCGGCGCGCGCATTGCAGAGGTGTTGCGTAGTGATGTGGATGAAGTCCTGATTGTGGGCCATTCGTCCGGTGCGCATTTGGCAGTGTCGATTTTGGCGGATGTCATTCGTCAGGGCGATGTGCAGGGGGCAGGGCCAAGCCTGAGCCTGCTTTCCTTGGGGCAAGTGATCCCCATGGTCAGCTTCTTGCCCAAGGCTGCGCGCCTGCGGGGGGATCTACATTATTTATGTCAGCAGGATAGCCTGAAATGGGTGGATGTTTCGGCACCATCGGACGGGGCGAATTTCGCCCTGTGTGATGCGGTTGCCGTAAGCGGTGTCGCCCCGACGCAGGGTAAATTGCACCCCTTGGTGATTTCCGCCGCCTTTAGCCAAACGCTGTTGCCCGAGACATACGAGAAGATCAAAAAGAAGTTTTTTCGCCTGCATTTTCAGTATCTTTGTGCCTTTGACCGGCCCGATATCTATGATTATTTCAAGGTGACCGGCGGGCCAATGACCCTCGCACAGCGGTTTGCCGGTAAAAAGCCAAGCCCATCGCGCATTGAAACGCCGGTCAATGCCTATCGCTCGATGCGCTAGGATTATCCCGATACCAGTGAAAGACATACAGACGGATCGCCGAGGCCAGACCGCAATTCAAGCCGCGCTCTGCATCGATGCGGGTTGCCAGATCGTTGAGCGCAAGGCCGCGGGTTTTGGCAATGTCACGAAAGGCATTCCAGAAGCTGCTTTCGAGCGACACAGACGTTCGATGCCCTTTCAGGGTCAGGGAATGTTTGCAGGGGCGCTCGTAAGGCATTGTTAAGATCGCATCAGGCCGCGTGCCCTTGGCGGATGTCTGCAGCGCGCAGGGCCAATCGGGCAGGGGGGCTATAGCTAAAGGGGTGGGTGCGCAATTCAGGCAGTGTGTCAAAAACCTGCTCGCGGGCTTCGCTTGTGAGGGCCATCAACGTATCGGGATTGGGGAAAAAGCTTTCGGTCGGGACGTTTTCCGCAAAGATCACCTGATGTTCTTCAAACAACATGTGTACATAACGGGTATCCTGATTGCGGTTGCCGGCGGTGATGGTGGTGCCGTTTATCAGGCCGGATGCCGGGGCAAGAACCTCGTTTTCGCCATATTGATCGTTGAAGCGTTTGGAGCGCAGTAAGAAACGGTGGGCGGGGGAAACCCACATATCGGCCATCGGCAGGCCCGGGCCAAAAGCATCACGGGATATTTTGACCGGGGCCAGTTGCGGGGTTACATGCAGGCGCGTGCGGGTGATGTCGCGGCTGCCGATCCACAGTACCGGTTGCAGGCCGTTATCGGCCGTATGGATCAGGTCACCTGGTTTCAGATCCTGAATGGGGAGGTGCCCAAAGGCGGTTAAAATGCGTGTATCCGGGGTAAAGCACACCATGGACTGGGTGGAAACGCTGTGCTGGGCGGATAAGGGGCGAATGTCGAAAATAGCTTCTCCGCGCTCAAGCTGTCCTGAGCGCAGGATGATACGACGGTTTGTCTGTTTTTCTGCGGGCGTGTGAATTTCCGAGAACCGAACCAGTCGTTGGTGGCGGGTGTTGGGTAAAACCACCCCTTCGTAGATCTGCGAGGTGTTGCCGACGTTATTGATCGAAAACAGCTGATCATTGATTTTACACTGGAGTGAATCAGGGGGGGCCGCATTGATAAACGTGTCATCGGGGATCAACAATTCTGCCGATCCTTCATGCGTAACCGTAATCTGGTCATTCCTTTCGGGATCACCAAAGACATCAAAGAATGCAAGCTGCACTGCACGTCCCTCATTTTCATTGGACATGATCTGCGCCTCGTCGCGCGGAATGTCCTGCCTCTTGTTTTTCCGGTCTTGTGCCGGATGTTTTTGTACAACCATGGTGAATCAAATGGTTAACAGGTTCAAGCGCTGACGAATCATGGGAATCAGATCGGTTTGGATGTGTTTCAACTTTGCCACATGATTTGCAAACCAGAGCTTAATAGACAGCATTTTCGAGGGGGTGGTTCAAATAAAGTTTGAATCAGGTCGAAGACAAATCACCGTATTCTTGGCAAAATCAGTGCAGAATTCCCGCTGTCGGCGCGGTTTCCTTGCGTTTGCGTATCGCCTGGCCCTCTTGGACGCGCAGGGACAGGCGCGCGGCCGGCCCGTATGTGGAGGGATTGTCGCGCAATTCGGGGAATATCTCGAACAATTCATCGCGCGCAGCATTTTCAATGGCTGAAACCGATGATGCCCCGGGGTGGAAGCTCTCGGTGGCGGTGCCGTTGGCAAAAATGATTTCGTGATTGTCAAACAGGATGTGAATATAAGTCGTGCTGCGGATGCCATAATCAACCGTGATCGACAGATCATTCAGCAGTGCCTTGGCTGGAACCAATACTTCGTTTTCACCGTAATCTAGTTGATTTCTTGCGGAGCGCACAAGCATGCGGTGTTGGGGGGATACCCACATATCGCGTTCCGGCAGCCCTGCGCCAAAGGCATCTTTGCGAATGCGGATCGGGCGCAGTTCCGGATAGGCCATCAACCGCGCGCCAGTCATGCGCTTATTGCCAACCCAGCGAATAGCCTGTAATCCATTGTCCGCCGTAATCACCAGATCACCGACGTGCAGATTCTCCACAGGGACCAACCCGCGCGGAGTGGTGATCAAGGTGCCGGGGGTGAAACAGATGACGGTACTGGGAATGGTTGTATAGGGAACATTGGAGTTGCCGTCGATCAGATTGATATTGTTGATCCATTGGCCGGTTGAAACGGTTCCGGAAAGGATCACGATACGGTTTACGTTATCGTCGACGCCGTCATTTGCGGCTGTCAGGTAGGCAAATGTGATGGTGCCGCCACCCCAGACATTGGCGCTGTAGACTTCTACAGCGGAACCGGTCGCCGAATAGGTTGGATAGGCCGAAGAGTAAAAATCCACGCCATTGATATTGAATTGCGGGCCACCATCGGTTGTGCCGGGTTCGAGTTCGGGGTCATCATCAGGCACAGTCGCAATGCCGCTGTTCCCGATACGGATCCAGTTTGCCGACAATGGGTCGCCATTGATCTCAAAAAAGGTAAACTGCATTTACCTGCCCAATTCCAAGGACAGAAAAATACCCCCTACATGTAAGGATTTCTGACTGCCCGCCTCTAGTAGCTTTTACCCCTCTTTGTGGGTTTAGCTTTGTTCCCTACAGTATACGGTGTTTTAGGCGGGTTACAATAATTATTAACAATAAATTAACGTGTTATTCATTAAGCGGCTGGCGCAGTGCTTGGGCTTCGCTATGGCGCAGGACCTTGCGCGCGCTGGGGCCAAAGGATTGCGGGCTGATACGCAGGTCAGGGAAGATTTCAAACAGTTCGTCCCGCGAGGTCTCCTCAATGCCATCAAGCCCCATGGCTCCGGGGTGGAAGCTCTCGGTTTGCAACCCTTCTGCTGTGACGATTTCATGTTTGTCAAACAGGATATGGATGTATTCTATTCGTTTACATTTTTGGTCAACTGTAACGGAAATCCCGTTCACAAGGCTTTTGGCGGGAGTGAGAACCTCTTGCGTATCATAAAGCAAAACAGTTTGGGGCGAGGAAATCAACATACGGTGCTGGGGGGAAACCATCATATCGCGTTTCGGCAACCCCGCGCCAAAGGCGTCTTTGCGAATCCGGATCGGGCGCAGGTGTGGTTGGGCAAATAGGCGTGCCCCCGTGATCATCTTGCGGCCAACCCAGCAAATAGCTTGCAAGCCATTGTCCGCAGTAATGACCAGATCACCAATTTTCAGATCCTCGACACATCGTAATCCTGCGGGCGTGGCCAACCGCACCCCCGGGGTAAAGCAGATCACATCGGCATAATTCCAACCCACAGTGTGGCTTTGATAAGAGCCAAGAGTTGCCCCGACCGTAAAGGCAGACCCCGGTCCCGGGATAAAATACCATGCGTTGCCGGTATAGAAAAAATAGAAGGTCTCGACGTGGGAAACACTGGCGGTGTCGATAAAAGAGATATCAATCGCATAGGGCGATCCGGATGTCGGGCCAAAGGCACCGCCATTGATGCTGATGGTTTCATCGGCATCCGCGCCGCCCTGATAGGCTGGGTCATTGTCGTTTAAAACGGCTGTATAAGAGGTGTTGTACTGCGCATTATACCCCGTACCGGTCCAGCGAAACGCAGTGGCAGTGTACAGTGTCATGCGCGATTACCCCTTTGTTTCTGAAGGTGAACCGGAGGTATCGTCCTGTCGTTTATGCGCGGCGAAAAGGGTGCGCAGACCGCCGTTCCTTACCTTGAATTTAATCGCGCCGTTGCCAAGCGTTTTTTCAACGTCTGCGCGTTCTTCGGCAAAAAGTTTAGCCCGATTTTCGGCCATAAATGTGTCGGAAAAAGACTTGTTCGAATTATTAGATGGCATGACATATCCCTACGAAGTTCAACCACACGTAGTCATTAAAATTTGAACTACAAGTTAACATATAAAATATGAATGCGACAAAAGTGGGGTAAATTGTAAATAACCAATGTCTGCGCGAAAATCCGCTATGGAATTTCGCGCAGACGAGTTGTTGAAAAATTTCAGGTATTGGCTATTTGGGGCCAATCATGTCCTTGGGCTGCACCACACGATCAAAGGTTTCCGCATCGACAAATCCCAGACGGATGGCCTCTTCCTTGAGCGTGGTGCCGTTTTTATGGGCGGTTTTGGCGACTTTGGTTGCATTGTCATAACCGATTTCCGGGGCCAGTGCCGTGACCAGCATCAGGCTTTCCCACATCAGTTTGGAAATGCGTTTTTCGTCTGCCTGAATGCCAACGACACAGTTGTCGGTAAAGGCCACACAGGAATCGCCCAGCAACTGCATGGATTGCAGCACATTGTAGGTCATCATCGGTTTATAGACATTCAATTCGAAATGCCCTTGGGAACCGGCAAAGCCCACAGCGGCGTCGTTGCCCATGACGTGGATACAGACCTGGGTAATGGCTTCGACCTGTGTCGGGTTAACCTTGCCCGGCATGATCGAACTGCCCGGCTCGTTCTCCGGCAGGATCAATTCACCCAGACCGCAGCGCGGGCCGGAACCGAGCAAACGGATGTCATTGGCGATTTTATAGAGACTGCCCGCCACGGTTTTCAACGCCCCGGAAATTTCGACCATGGCGTCATGGGCGGCGAGGGCCTCGAATTTATTGGGGGCGGTAACAAAGGGCAGGCCGGTGATTTCCGCCATACGGGCGGCAACGTTTTCGGCCCAGCCTTTGGAAGTGTTCAAACCGGTGCCCACAGCGGTGCCGCCCTGTGCCAGCGCATAGATATTGTTCAGGGCTGTACGCACCCGCTTGATGCCTTGTTCCACCTGAAACGCATAGCCGGAAAATTCCTGCCCCAGCGTCAGCGGCGTGGCGTCCTGTGTGTGGGTGCGGCCGATTTTGATAATGTCCTTGAAGGTCTCGGATTTGCGGGCCAGTTCGGCGTGCAGTTTTTCAAGGCCGGGCAGCAACACATCCCGCGCGCTCATTGCAGTGGCGATATGCATGGCGGTGGGAAAAGTGTCGTTGGAGGATTGTCCCATGTTGCAATGGTCGTTGGGATGCACCGGATCCTTGGTCCCCATCACCCCGCCCAGCATTTCAATCGCGCGGTTGGAGATCACCTCGTTGGCGTTCATGTTGGACTGGGTGCCGGAACCGGTTTGCCAGACCACAAGCGGGAAGTGGTCGTCGAGCTTGCCGTCGATCACTTCGGTTGCGGCGGCTTCGATGGCTTTGCCGATGGTTTCGGGCAATTTTCCGGTGGCCATGTTTTCCTGTGCGCAGGCCTTTTTGATCACGCCAAGGGCGCGCACCACGGCCACGGGTTGTTTTTCCCAGCCAATCGGGAAATTCATCAGGGAGCGCTGGGTTTGTGCGCCCCAGTATTTGTCGGCAGGCACATCAAGCGGGCCAAAGCTGTCGGTTTCAACACGAATATCGGTCATGGGGTTTCTCCTGAATACCAGTGCATGCAGGTATATGGTGGCGGAATGGGGATGACAACAGGAAGGGGCGGGGAGAGCGGAGAAAGAGGCGGAACAGCCCCAAGGCCCGAGGCATTTGGTCAAAATGAACGCGGCGGGGCGTTGCTTTTGAAGGGGACTCTGTTAACCTGTTCAGGAAAAGAAAGAAAGGGGTTTTCCGGTGGGTGATTATTACGATCTTGGGGCCTATTCACGGGCGGGTGTTTCGCGGAATACCGAGGCGCAAAAGTGGTTTGATCGCGGGTTGAACTGGACCTATGGCTATAACCACGAAGAGGCCGTCGTGTGTTTTCGTCATGCGGTGGCGGCGGATCCGGATTGTGCGCTGGCCCACTGGGGAATCGCCTATGCTACGGGACCGAATTACAATTACCACTGGGAACATTTCACGCCCGAGATCAAGCAAAGCTGTCTGGAGGTGGTGGATGCCAGCCTGAGCGCGGCAGAGGCCTGTGCAACCGGATTGGCGGCGGATCTGGTCGCGGCGTTGCGCAAGCGGTTTCCGGCGGATGCGTCGGTAGAGGATTTCGGCCCGTTCAATGATGTATACGCCGCCGAGATGCGCAAGGTGTTTCGGAAATATCCGGATGACAAGGATGTCGTGACGCTGGCGGTCGAGGCCTTGATGAACCGCACGCCCTGGCAGCTGTGGGATCTGAAGGCCGCCAAACCGACAGACGGGGCGGATACGCTGGAAGCGCAGGGCATGCTTGAGACGGCGTTTGACACGCTGGAGGGGGCATGGGCGCATCCCGGATTGTTGCATCTGTATATTCACATCATGGAAATGTCGCCGACGCCGGAAAAGGCGTTGCGTATGGGCGATGCCCTGACCGATATTGCGCGTGATCAGGGGCATTTGCAGCATATGGCAACGCATGTGGATGTTTTATGCGGTCACTATGAAAACGTGGTGCGGCGGAACAAACGTGCCTATGTGGCGGATCAGAAATTCATCGCCCGTGAAGGGACGATGAATTTTTACACCACCTATGTGTGCCATGATCTGCATTTCCGCCTGTATGGGGCGATGTTTCTGGGGCAGATGGGACCGGCGCTCGAGGCTGCTGGCGAGCTGGAAAAAATCCTGACACCGGAAGTGGTCACGCCGAGCGCGGATTTTCTGGAGGCCTATTACGGTATGCGCCAGCATGTGCTGATCCGGTTCGGCCAGTGGGAGACGTTGAAAAAATCCAAATTACCCGAGGATACCGAGCTGTACAGTTTCACCACCGCGCTGGTGCATTATTCGCGCACGATTGCCTTTGCCGCGACGGGCGAGGTCGACAAGGCCCATGCGGAACGGGAATTGTTTCGCGCAGCACAGGCGCGGGTGCCGGAAACCCGTTTGTTGTTCAACAACACCTGCGAGAGCATTCTTCAGGTGGCCGAACAGATGCTGGAGGGGGAATACCATTACCGGCGAAAGGAATACGATCTGGCGTTCGAGCATTTGCGCCGCTCTGTGGCGCTGGATGATGCGCTACCGTATGAGGAACCTTGGGGCTGGATGCAGCCCACCCGCCACGCGCTGGGCGCGCTGTTGCTGGAACAGGGGCGGGTCGAGGAAGCGGAGGCGGTTTATCGCGCCGATCTGGGCTATGACAGCACCCTGAGCCGTGCCGCCCAGCATCCGGACAATGTCTGGTCGCTGCACGGGCTGCATGAATGTCTGGTCAAGCTGGGCAAGGCCGATCAGGCGGTGTTGATCAAACAGCGGCTTGATCTGGCCAATGCCCGGGCGGATGTGCCGATCAAGGCGTCTTGTGGCTGTCGACAGGTGGCGATGCGGTAGTGCTATAGCCCCCCGCGTTAAAACGGAGGCATCGAATATTGCCTATGGTGAAATGCGTGGTTTTCTGTCCTGTCCACGGGGTATTCAGCAGGATAGAGATACCACCTGTTCACTTGCGAAAGCTGTCGAGGGACACAACTTCGGCGTCGCCTTTGGCGGCTTCAGGTTCATCTTCCAGCTCGACCATGGGGCTTTCGGGGATGTCGTCCATGTCGTCGGCTTCCCCGTCCTGATCTTCAAAACGCAGGCCGAATTCAACAGAAGGATCGACAAAGGTTTTGATTGCCTCGAATGGAATAATCAACGGTTCCGGATTGTTGCCGAAATTCAACGTGATGGTGAAATAGTCGTCATAAACCACAAGGTTTTCAAACCAGTGTTGAATCACCAGCGTCATTTCGGTGGGGTAACGGTCGCGCAGCCAATCGGCGATTTCCACGCCTTTGTGCGCGGTATCGAACGTGATAAAAAAATGATGTTCGCCGGGCAGGCCGTTCTTGCCGATGTCCGTGAGCAATTCTTTCATCAGGCCGCGCATGGCCCGATGCATCAGTTCGCCGTAGTTGATTGAATCCGACATGATTTGCTCCGCCTTGTAAGTGGGGTTGCCCCGTTTTCTGCCAGCATAAAGATTTCCCCCCCGCTGAAAAGCCTTTCTACCATGCAGCGGGATATTTTTTGGGTGCGGGGCAGGGATTAGCCCGAAAATGCCGCCTTTAATGCGATTTCCACCATGTCGCCAAAACTGCGCTCGCGCTGGTCCGCCGGCAGAGATGCCCCGTTCAGCGTGTGGTCCGATACGGTCAGAACCGCCAGCGCGCGGCGTTTGTGGCGTGCGGCAAGGGTGTAAAGCTCGGCGGCTTCCATTTCCACGCCCAGAATGCCGTGGCGCACCATCTGTTCAAACAGGTCCGGGCGTTCATCATAAAATGTTTCAGAGGAATAAATCCCGCCGACATGGGTTGTTGCGCCGGTGGTTTCTGCGGCCTTTACAGCGGCTTGCAATAAATTCCAGTCGGCAGTGGGAGCAAAATTCAGCTCTTTGAAAATCCCGCTCGATGGCGTGGCGCGGGATGTGGCGGTCATCGCGATAATGACATCGCGCACCGCCACATGCTCCTGCATGGCCCCACAAGACCCGATCCGGATCAATGTTTGTGCGTTATACTCGGTGATCAATTCGTTTACATAGATCGACAGCGACGGCATGCCCATGCCCGACCCCTGAATGGTCACCCGATGCCCGTTCCATGTGCCGGTAAATCCCAGCATGCCGCGGACTTCGTTAATACAGGTGACATCCTGCAAAAACGTTTCTGCAGCCCATTTGGCACGGTACGGATCGCCGGGCAGCAGGACGGTTTCGGCAATGTCGCCGGATTTTGCGCCGATATGGGTGCTCATGGTGGGGCCTTTCGTATTGATTGCCGACAGGTTAATCCGCTGTGAGGGGGCTTTCCAGCAATTTTTGTGGGTGGAAATGCTTTGTTAACGGTCTTTGCCCTATACATTGCGGAATAAAAGCGTTAAAGGGCAATCTTTCCCCAACCAAATGCAAAGCCGATACCGTGAAAAAACCCCTTGCCGATGCGCTCTCTGCGCGTGGATACGATAAACTTACGCCTGTTCAAGAGGCCGTCACCAACCCGGAACTGGGGCAGGCGGATTTGCTGGTTTCGGCGCAAACCGGATCGGGTAAAACCGTTGGTTTCGGTCTGGCGATTGCGCCGACCTTGTTGGGCGATGACGATAGCTTTGGTCCTGCGGCGGCCCCGCTGGCGCTGATTATTGCGCCAACGCGCGAATTGGCCTTGCAGGTGAAACGCGAACTGGCGTGGCTCTATGCCAATACCGGCGCGATTGTGGCCTCTTGTGTGGGGGGGATGGATATGCGCGACGAACGTCGGGCCTTGTCCCGTGGGGCGCATATCGTGGTGGCAACACCGGGGCGTTTGCGCGATCACATTATGCGCGGCTCGATCGACCTGTCGTCCTTGCGGGCGGCGGTTCTGGACGAAGCCGATGAAATGCTGGATCTGGGCTTTCGCGAGGATCTCGAATTTATTCTGGCGGAATCGCCGGAAACACGGCGCACCTTGTTGTTTTCCGCAACGGTTCCGCGCTCTATTGCTACGCTGGCCAAAAAATACCAGAACGACGCGGTGCGCGTCACCACGCTAGAGGAAAAATCCCAGCACACGGATATTGCCTATCGGGCGATGAATGTGGCGGCGCATGATGGTGAAAACGCGATTATTAACGTGCTACGTTACTATGAATCACCAAATGCGCTGGTGTTTTGTAACACGCGTGCGTTGGTGAACCGGCTGACCACACGCCTGTCCAATCGCGGGTTCTCCGTGGTGGCGCTGTCGGGGGAATTGTCGCAAACCGAACGGACCCACGCTTTGCAGGCCATGCGCGATGGCCGCGCACGGGTGTGTGTGGCAACCGATGTGGCGGCACGCGGGATTGACCTGCCAAAACTGGATCTGGTGGTGCATGCCGAACTGCCCCAGCAGCCATGAAACCCTGTTGCACCGCTCTGGCC
>CAMZLM010000023.1 GCA_947311485.1 uncultured Paracoccaceae bacterium | reverse complement strand
GCCGGATTTCTTTTGGCTGGCAGGGCAGGGGGGCTATGGCTTTCAAACCGCGCCGGCGGTGGCGGAACTGGTGGGGCAATTGGCAGGTGGTACAGCGACCACGTTAGATGCTGAAATGGTTTCCGCCCTGTCACCGGCACGCTTTTAGGCGTGTTTGGTGCGCCCGTAGTGTTCAATCATTGCGGCGAGGTCATCGGGTTGCACAGGGCTGTGCAGCATCCCGCGCGCGTTCGGGATCAATTCGAACAGCGAGCCATCGGAAAAGAAATTGCTGGCGCTGATGATCACAATGGCAATGTCAGGCAGGCGATAGGCGGCATAATCACAAATCGCCAAGGTGCTGGCATTGGGCAACATCAAATCCAGCACCAATACATCAAACGGGGTAAAGCGCAGGGCATCAATGGCGGCGGATTCTGTGGTGACATGCACAGGCGTTTCACCTTGGCGGGTTAGGTGGTTGCACCAGATTTCCCCAAGATCTTCGTTTGCCTCTACAATTAGAATGTGCATGTGCTTCGGTTCTCCTTAACTAAGGAATTCTCCTAAATGGGTTAACAACCGCTTAATAATTTCCAGCATGGTGCTTCACGATTGAGTTTACGATCAAATGATGGTCAAACAGGCAAAATCACGCTTAGGAGTAACGCTATGACAACGGTCATTACCATCTGCGACACCTGTAAAACGGAAACTTGGGACGCGGAAAAACAGGAAAAAACGGATGGTGAACAGCTCGCAGCGCTGATTGAAACGGCCGCCGAGGGCGTGCAGGGGGTGAAAACCCGTCGGCATGCTTGTCTGATGGGCTGTGCGCATGGCTGTAATATTGCGATTCAGGCACCGGGTAAACTGACCTATGTGCTGGGCCGGTTTACGCCGGATGCGGAACAGGCCGAGGGCATCGTCGAATATGCGCGCCTGCATGGCGAGAGCGCCAAAGGCCAAGTGCCGTTTCGCCAGTGGCCCAAGGCAATCAAAGGCCATTTTGTGTCGCGGATTCCGGAACTCCCCGCGGACGAAGGGTAATCGTATGGCGCAGCAGGTTCGGGATCATGGCGGTGGTCTGGATGCGGCCATGGCACAGTTTGGCGGCACGCGTGAGGACTGGATCGACCTGTCGACCGGCATCAATCCATGCGCCTATCCGTTGCCGGATTTTCCGGCCCATTGCTGGACTGACCTGCCGGATGCGACGGCCCAAAATACGGTACTGGAGGCCGCACGGGGATTTTGGGCGGTGCCTGCGGGGGCGGATATCTTGGCAGCACCCGGGGTGTCGGCCCTGATTGCACGCCTGCCGGCGCTGGCACAGCAGGGTGCGGTCGGGATTGTGAAACCCACCTACAATGAACACGAAGCCGCGTTTCGGGCGCACGGCTGGTCGGTGGAAACCGGCGGGGCCGCACAGGTATTTGTTCACCCCAACAATCCCGACGGGCGGTTGTTCTCACGGTTTGAAATTTTGCAAAGCCACACGGAATTAACCATTATCGACGAGAGCTTTTGCGACACCTGCCCGACGCAAACGCATGTGGATATGGCGCTGACCCCGGGGGTTGTGGTCCTGAAGGGGGTGGGGAAATTCTGGGGGCTGGCCGGTTTGCGGCTTGGCTTTGCCATTGGAACACCGCAAACCCTTGCGGGGCTTGCGGATTTGTTGGGGCCTTGGGCGGTGTCCGGTCCCGCGCTGCATCTGGGGGCGCTGGCGCTGCGCGATCAGGCATGGGTCGAACAAACCCGCCAACGGCTGTCACAGGATGCGGCGCGGCTTGACCTGCTGATGGCCCGGTTTGGACAAATACCGGCCCAAGGCAGCGATCTTTTCCGTCTGTATTCCTTACAAGACCCCGCGGATTTCCAAAGTAAACTGGCCGAAAACCATATTTGGAGCCGGATTTTTCCTTATTCAGACCACTTTCTTCGGTTGGGATTGCCCGGAGCCGAATCTGCATGGAAACGGTTGGAAATCGTATTAGAGGGTATGTGAGTGTCAGTATTTTTTATGGTTTTGATCGCGTTGGTTCTGGACGCGGTTTTTGGAGAGCCGGATTGGCTCTGGGACCGGTATCCGCATCCGGCAACGTTGATGGGGCGGGCGGTAAACTGGTTTGACGAGAGTTTGAACAAGGGCACAATGCGCCGGATCAAGGGCGTTATCACGGTGTTTTCCTTGTGTGTTATCGGCTTTGTACTCGGTAAGATTATTCAGATTATTCCGGATTTTGGTCTACTGGAAATTCTGGGCGCGGCGGTATTGCTGGCGCATCGGTCGCTCATTCAACACGTAGAAGATGTCGCCGAGGCCCTGCGCGGCGGGCTGACAGCGGGGCGGGATTCCGTGGCGATGATTGTTGGGCGCGATTCAAACCGGCTTGATGAATCCGGTGTCGCCCGCTCCGCGATCGAGAGCGCGGCGGAAAACTTTTCCGATGCAGTGATTGCACCGGCATTCTGGTTTTTGTTGCTCGGCCTGCCCGGCATTGTGGTTTATAAAATCGTGAATACGGCGGACAGCATGATTGGCTATCAAACCGAAGAATACAACGAATTTGGCTATGCCGCAGCCAAGCTCGATGACCTGATGAACTGGATCCCCGCGCGGTTGACGGCGGGTCTGATCTGCCTTGCCAACTGGGACAGCAAGGCGTTTGATGTGGTGTTGCGGGATGCGGATATGCACCGTTCCCCGAATGCCGGCTGGCCCGAGGCCGCCATGGCCGGCGTGCTGAATGTCGCCCTGTCGGGGCCGCGCAGTTATCACGGGACAATGACGGATGATCCCTTTGTCAATGACACGGGCAAGAAAACACTGGGGGCCACGGATATCGAAGACGCGGTCGCGGTTCTGAACCGCAGTTGGTTGTTGTTTGTGGGCGTGTTGGCCGTTGTCACGGTCATCGGCTGGCTGTTGTAGCGGCAAAAAATGGCGATCCCATCAGGACTCGAACCTGAAACCCCCTGCTTAGAAGGCAGGTGCTCTATCCAGTTGAGCTATGGGACCGTCAGGGGCGTGTTACCCCATGTCGTGTAGCGCCGCAAGATAGCTGCGCACGCAAGTTTGCACATGACGGAATCTGTCGCCGCCCAGATGCACGCCGCCATACCAGCGGGTGACTACGATAATCCGGTCAACGGTTTTTTCGCGCTCCAGCATTCGCAGGATAACCATACCGGCCCCGCTTTCGCCGTCGTCATTTTTGAT
>CAMZLM010000022.1 GCA_947311485.1 uncultured Paracoccaceae bacterium | reverse complement strand
GTTTAGCTCCAAGGCGATGACCTCGGATATGTCGAGGTAATCATCCAGCAGGTCTTCTGCTGATGCCAGATAGCCCAGCGACTGTGTCATGGCAATACGGTGACGTTGCCGCACCGCATCCTGGGCAAGCGCGGATCGTTGCCCCAGAACGGTCGCGATCCGTTCAATCAGGTGATCAATCCCCTGCCCTGAAACGCTGGAAATTGCATCCCCTGACGTGTTCGATGATAAATCTGCCTTGCCGGTTACGACAATATCTTCACCGCTTGGCCGCAAATCCAGATCACCCATGTTGACCCCGTCGATCAAAAAGACACGCAAATCCGCCTGTTGCGCCCGCTTCTTGGCCAATGCAATGCCAAGAGATTCAACCCGATCATCTGTTTCGCGTAATCCGGCCGTATCAAGCAGGGTTACGGGCAGGCCTTTGATGTCCATGCGGACCTCGATCACATCGCGTGTGGTGCCCGCGATTTCAGAGGTAATCGCGGCCTCCCGACCGGCAAGCGTATTCAGCAATGTTGACTTGCCAATATTCGGCGGCCCGACAATGGCGACCTCGAAACCATCGCGGATACGTTCAGCAACATAGCTGCCATCGATTTCTTTTTTCAGATCAGTTTTAACCTTGGCAATCAGTTCCCGAACCTCGGGTGACACATCGATCGGTACGTCTTCGTCTGCAAAATCAATTGTGGCTTCTATCAGGGCCGCTGCACGGATCAGGTCATTGCGCCAAACATCCACCTTGTTGGACAAAGCCCCGCGCATGATCCGAAAAGCCTGTACCCGCTGGGCCTCGGTTTCGGCCTCTAGCAGATCTGCCAAACCTTCTACCTGACTGAGATCCAAACATCCGTTTTCCAAGGCCCGACGGGTAAATTCCCCGGGTTCAGCCAACCGTGCCAGATGGTTGGACAGTTCTTTGATCAAAGCATCCACCACAGCCGGGCTGCCGTGGCATTGAAACTCGACAACATCCTCGCCGGTAAAGCTCGCGCCGTTCTCAAACGCCAAAACCAGCGCTTCGTCCAGAATAACCCCTGCATCAGACATCAACCGGCGCAGCATCGGCCGGCGTGGTATCACCGGACTGCCGATAATTTTTTGCGCAATTTCAAATGCCAAAGAGCCGGAAAGGCGAATTACCGCAATTCCGGCCCTGCCTTTGGCCGTGGCCAAGGCAAAAATGGTTTCATTCATAGTTAACCCTTTGTTCTAAAAGGTTAAAGTTAGCTATTCATCGAATCAAAGAATTCCTGGTTAGATTTGGTTTGCTTTAGCTTGCCAAGCAGGAATTCGATCGCGTCCGTTGTCCCCATCGGGTTTAGAATCCGGCGCAACACATAGGTTTTGGTCAGATCGCCCTTATCCACCAGCAGTTCCTCTTTACGGGTGCCGGATTTCAGAATGTCGATGGCTGGATAAACCCGTTTGTCGGCGATCTTGCGATCCAGAACAATTTCAGAGTTACCCGTCCCTTTGAATTCCTCAAAGATCACTTCATCCATGCGTGAACCCGTATCAATCAATGCCGTGGAAATGATCGTCAGGGAGCCGCCTTCCTCGATGTTACGCGCAGCACCAAAGAAACGTTTGGGGCGCTGCAGGGCGTTGGCATCCACACCACCGGTCAGAACCTTGCCAGAGGACGGCACAACCGTGTTATAGGCGCGTCCAAGGCGTGTGATGGAGTCGAGCAGGATCACAACATCGCGTTTGTGTTCCACAAGGCGCTTGGCCTTTTCGATTACCATTTCGGAAACAGCAACGTGACGCGTGGCCGGTTCATCAAATGTCGAGGAAACAACCTCGCCTTTGACCGAACGCTGCATGTCGGTAACTTCTTCGGGGCGTTCATCGATCAGCAACACGATCAGATAGCATTCCGGATGGTTTTTCTCGATCGAATTGGCGATGTTTTGCAGGATCACGGTTTTACCGGTCCGTGGCGGGGCAACAACCAGACAACGCTGGCCTTTACCAATCGGCGCAACCAGATCAATCACGCGGGCGGATTTATCCTTGATGGTCGGGTCTTCGACTTCCATCTTCAGGCGCTCATCGGGATACAGCGGGGTCAGGTTATCAAAGTGAACCTTGTGTTTAACGTCTTCTGGATCGGAAAAATTGATCGTGGAAACCTTGGTCAGGCCAAAATAACGCTCGCCCTGTTCAGGGGCGCGAATCAAACCTTCCACAGTATCGCCTGTACGCAGCGAGTGTTTGCGGATCATTTCCGGGCTTACGTAAATATCCTCGGGACCGGGCAGATAGTTTGCCTCTGGAGAACGCAGAAAACCGAAACCGTCTTGTAGAACTTCGACAACACCGTCACCGAAAATTTCGGCACCATCGTCGGCCATCTCTTTCAAAATGGCAAACATCATGTCGCCTTTGCGCATGGTTGACGCATTTTCAATTTCAAGCTCTTCAGCAAATTTCAACAAATCTGCTGGTGCCTTGGCCTTGAGTTCAGACAGAAAGATTTTTTCCTGTTCCATAAATATCACCTGCCGCCGAAACAAGCCGGCGTTCTTTCATAGTATTATTGAGAAAAGCCCATAAACGGTTGGGGAAACCGGGCTATTACCGTTCGAATACGCTGTCGGTGATGTTTTGTCAATTCTGCTAAAACGGGCGCACAACGACCATGATAACAATCACGATCATCATCAAAGTCGGAATTTCATTGGCAATGCGATAGGCCTTGGATGACAGGCTATTCCGATCCGCATCAAAATCCTTGCGCCGCTTGGATAACCACATATGAAAGACGGTCATACCGGAAATCATCACCAGCTTGACCCAGGGATAACCGGACGTCCAATCAACGATCCCGGGTGTTCCCGCCAAAATCAATCCGAACAGCCAAGTCGCAATCATTGCCGGATTCATGATGTAGCGCAGCAAGCGATATTCCATGCCTTTGAAAATCTCGGAGGTTTCAGACCCCACAGGGGCATACTGTACGTGGTTCACAAACAAGCGCGGTAAATACAGCAAACCGGCCATCCACGATATCACAGAAATAATATGCAGAGTTTTTACCCAAGGGTAATAATTGATGAATAGATCTGTCATTGAGTGTTTCCCGTTTTCAAAGCAGGTTTGCGCTATGCCCGTCCTATATACAATATAAATAAATGAAATTTAAAAAGTAGTATTTGATGTAGGCAGACCAAACTCTGTGGATTAAAAAACAATCCCCTAAAAATCCGGTTTTCAACATCTGGAATAAATTTTATACCGTGAAAGTATAACTAATAATAGTAAATAAGATCAATCAGTTAAGAACTTATACTTCTGTGGATAAAACCGGAATAACTTTTCTTGTCCACAGAATGGGGACTAAAGAATTTGTGTTTTCCCTCTGGGGATTAAACAGGCGTGGATTCTGAATAAGACTGCTTTTTTCTGAATTCTGATCGAAAACCGCTTTTGCTGCAAAGTTATCCACAATAGTTATATACCTTCTACACAGTTATCCCGACCCCTTAGGAAAGTTATCCATGTCCGTTGAAGTTCTACTCGCGTCAGGTTCTGCCATTCGAAAACAGCTGTTGCTGGGGGCCGGTGTGGCGGTAACGGTCAAAACTTCTCCGGTGGATGAACCGGCGATCATGGCGGCGTTGCTGGCAGAACAGGCCAAGCCACGGGATATTGCGGATACTTTGGCGCAGTATAAGGGAATGCGGGTGGCGCGGTCCAATCCTGATTCCATCGTGATTGCGGCCGATCAGGTTCTGGTTTGCGAGGGGCAGCTTTACAGCAAACCAGATGACAAAGCCGATGCCATCGCACAGCTTAAAAATCTGCGGGGCAAAGGGCATCAACTGCTCTCGGCGGTGGTAATTTTTGAGGATGGCACCCCGGTTTGGCGGCATATTGGGCGGGCGCAGCTGGCTATGCGGGATTTTTCGGATGAATTCTTGCTGAAATATATAGAGGACATGGGCGATGATGTCCTGACAACGGTTGGCTGTTACAAATTGGAATCGCTGGGTGTACAATTGTTTTCGCAGGTGCAGGGCGATTATTTTACGATTCTTGGTCTGCCGTTGATTGAAGTGCTCGGATTTTTGCGAAGCAGAGGAGTATTACCCACATGAGCCCCGAACGAATTCCTCTTGCCGGTGTGGTTGGTTGGCCGATCGCGCATAGCAAATCGCCGCGTATTCATGGGTACTGGTTGAAAAAATACGGTATTCAGGGACACTATGTTCCCGTCGGTATTCGTCTGCAGGAATTTGAAACCGCACTGCGGTCGATGCCAAAACTGGGCTTTGTCGGGGTGAATGTAACGATTCCTTATAAGGAAACGGTTTTGGCGATGGCCACATCGGTTAGTGATCGGGCGGCTTTGATCGGGGCCGCAAACACGATTTCCTTTACGGCGGATGGCGGAATTTATGCGGATAATACCGACGGGATCGGGTTCATCAATAATCTGCGTCAGGGACAACCGGCATGGGATCCCGCCACCGGAACAGCCGTTGTTTTGGGGGCTGGCGGTGCTGCGCGGGCGGTGATTTCGTCGTTGCTTGGCGAAGGTGCGCCAAAGGTCATTCTGGCAAACCGGACACGCATGCGGGCGGAAGTGCTTCAAGAGCACTTTGGCGGGCGGGTCGAGGTTTGCAATTGGGCCGACGCACCGGAAGTTATCGCGGATGCCGCAACGATTGTGAATACCACATCCTTGGGCATGGTCGGGCAACCGCATCTGGAATTTTCCTTGGCAAAAGCGGCTGCCGGATCATTGGTAACGGATATTGTTTACAGTCCGCTCAAAACGGATTTGTTGCTACAGGCGGAACAACGCGGTTTGATGACCGTGGACGGGTTGGGTATGCTGCTGCATCAGGCAGTTCCGGGGTTTCAACAGTGGTTTGGCATAAAACCCGAGGTCGATTCCGATTTGCGTGAAACGGTACTGGCGGAATGAAACCTTTTATCCTTGGGCTAACCGGTTCTATCGGCATGGGAAAATCCGCAACAGCGCGGATATTTTCACAACTGGGGGTGCCGGTATGGGATGCGGATGCCGCGGTTCATGACCTCTATTCGGGGGATACAGCCGCCACACGCGGCATCGCGAATCTGGTTCCGGATGCCGTGGCAGCACAAGGCGTAGACCGGAGTATTCTAAAGAAAAAAATAGCAGCCACACCGGATTTGTTAAAAAAAATCGAAAGCATTGTGCATCCGCTTGTTGCGCAAGACCGGCAAGATTTTTTTCAGACAGCAGTGGAAAATAATACCCCCCTTGTCGTTTTTGACATTCCATTGCTGTTTGAAAACAACAGCGATAAAAATTGTGATGCGGTTCTGGTCGTGACCGCCACGCCGGCAGAGCAAAAACGCCGGGTTCTGGAACGGCCCGGCATGACCGAGGAAAATTTCCGCTTTATCCTGTCGCGCCAAATGCCGGATGCGGATAAACGGGCGGCGGCGGATTATGTGCTGGAAACCACAACGCCGGAGGCAGCACAGGAATTTGTGCATAATCTGGTAGAAAAACTGACAAAGGGCCGGTTGGATGCGTGAAATTGTAATGGATACGGAAACCACCGGACTTGACCCCTACTCCGGTGATCGGATCGTTGAAATCGGCGGGGTTGAACTGATCAACCACTTGCCGACCGGACGGGTGTATCACCAATACATTAATCCCGAACGCGACATGCCGGTTGAAGCATTTAACGTGCATGGTCTGAGCATCGACTTTTTGTCGGACAAGCCGGTCTTTAAACACATCGCACAGGATTTTCTGGATTTTTGCGGCACGGACAAACTGGTCATCCACAACGCGCCGTTTGACATGAAATTCCTGAATGCGGAATTTGAACGGATGAACCTGCCGAAATTGCCCATGTCACAGGCAATCGACACGCTGGATATGGCGCGCCGACGGTTTCCCGGGGCGCAAAATACACTGGATGCCCTGTGCCGGCGCTTTGGTATTGATAACTCTGCACGTGAAAAACACGGGGCTTTGCTGGACAGTGAAATTCTGGCAGAGGTCTATTTGGAATTGATCGGCGGGCGTCAGCCGGATTTTGCGCTGAATGTGGTTGCCGGTACAGATGCGTCCGGCAATTCCCGGGGGCAGGATTGGACTGTGCCGCCCCGCCCCAAAAAATTACCGCCCCGGATTACCGAGGCGGAAAAAAAGGCGCATGCCGAATTCATCGCCAAACTTGGCGATGAAACGCTTTGGCCGAAATCCTAGTTTGCAGCCGCAGCGCGACGTTCAAGTTCGGCCCGATACAATGCCATGAAATCAATGTTGTCGATGTTCAGCGGCGGGAAGCCACCATCGGCAGTGATCTGGCGTGCAATCTGACGCACAAACGGGAACATCATGCGTGGGCATTCGATCATCAAATACGGGTGCAGTTGCTCCTCTGGCAGGTTTTCAATGATAAACAAACCGGCATAATCCAGTTCGAGCAAAAAAACCGTGTCCTCGCCGGAAACGGCTTTGGCAGTCAGTTTCAAGGCAACCTCGAAATGGTTCTCTGCCTTTTTGTTTGCGTCCAGATTAACCTGAATGTTAATTTCGGGTTTAATCTCTCCACCCAGATTTTTCTGGGCTGCAACGTTTTCAAATGACAGATCGCGAATGTACTGGTTTACGATCTTCATTGTTGGCGCGACTTGCTGTTGCTCTTCTGCGCCTGAATTTTCTTCGGCCATGTGTAAATCTCCGTTAAATCACCGGCATTTTGGTAACAAGTTTAAGAGTTAAGGACAACGTAAATCACACGTTACACATCGGGTTTTGTCCAACCGGAAGTACCGGGTTTGTCCGGTTCGTCGTCCAGAATCTCGTATTCGCCATCCAGTGTATCGGAATTTCGCGGGGAATCCGGCCGTCCCTGCGACATATTGGAAAACACAACAGTGTTGCTCTGCAACACGCGCGCCGCCCCCCATTTGATAACCGCGTTTCGCACAGGTGGCAGCAACAAGGCAAAACCGATGCCATCCGTAAAAAATCCGGGCGTAAGCAATAGCACACCGGAAACCAGGATCATCGCCGCATGTGCAATCGGGTCCATTGGATTTTCACCATTGGAAACAGACCCTTGTAGCCGGCTTAACGTGGCCAGCCCCTGCTGCCGCAACAGGTTTGATCCAATAAATGCGGTCAAAATAACGATCGCCAATGTTGGCCACAGGCCCAGCCACCCGCCTACCTGAATAAACAAACCAATCTCGATTACGGGAATGGCCACCAAAAACAGAAATAACCACATGATCTCTCTTGAACCTCTGCGTATATGCTACAGGTAGACTTGCACCCGTCACTGTCATAGATATGTGCAAACATCCGACAGTTCCACCTGTCTTGATAAAAAGTTGAAAGGCTTTCGATGAATGGTCCTATAATTGAGCTACTGGTTTTGGCCGGTATCGCCGTTTTCTTTATTATGCGTTTGAAAAACGTTCTGGGTACACGCGAAGGCTATGAAGCCCCCCGCGTTCAAGACCCCGAACAATCAACCGCGCCCGATTTCGAGGTCATCGAAGGTGGCCTTGATCAGGATATTGCGGATCACGTGGATATTAACAGCCCTGCAGGAACAGCTTTGCAGGAGATGAAGGCAGTCGAACCGGAATTCTCTTTGACAGAGTTTTTGGGTGGTGCGCGTCAAGCATATGAAATGATCCTGATGGCATTTGAAAACGGTGATCTGGATACGTTGAAACCTTTCTTGTCCAACGATGTCTACGAGAGCTTTGAATCGGTCATCGAGGATCGTAAAGCCCAAGGCTTGGTGATTGAGGCAACCTTTATCGGGGTGCGTGAAGTCAAGGTCGTGGGTGCAACGTTTGATCGGGCCAGCAATGAGGGAGAAATCACCATGAAATTCATTGGCGAGCTGACCTCTATTGTCAAAAATGAAGATGGCGAAATCATTGAAGGTGATGAAACCACCGTGAAAAAGCAAAAGGACATTTGGACTTTTGCGCGGGTCATGGGCAGCAACGATCCGAATTGGCAGTTGGTTGCTACTGGCGAATAATGAAATTTCAGGCAGCGAAAATATTTTACGCTGCCTTTTTGGTGGTGGGTTCCTTGGCACATGCGGGCGGTGTATCGGTTACGGCGGTTTCCTTTCGGAACCTGCCCGGCTGGCAAACCGACAATCACACAGCTGCCCTAACCGCGTTTACCAAAAGCTGTGACAAGGTGCGTTCCAATGATCTGGTGTCCCGACAGGAATGGGCGACCGTCTGTACCGTTGCCAAAACCAAACCGGATGCCAGAGCCTTTTTCGAAAGGTTTTTTCAACCGGTTTTGATTGAAAACGGGGGGCGAACCCTGTTTACGGGGTATTATGAGCCTGAAATTATCGGGTCGCGCCATAAGCAGGGGAAATTCCAGTACCCGATCTATCGCCGCCCGCCAGAGGTAAAGCCCGGTCGAAAATGGAAAACCCGCGCGCAGATCGAATCCGGTTTGCTGCGCGGTCGCGGTCTGGAACTGGCGTGGCTGGCAGATCCGGTGGAAAACTTTTTTCTGCATATTCAGGGGTCTGGCCGGTTAAAACTGGTCGAAGGCGGCGTCATGCGAGTGGGGTTCAACGGAAAAAACGGTCACAAATACCGTTCCGTTGGCAAGGCAATGGTGCGTATGGGGATCATGTCCCCGCACAAGGTCTCTGCCCAGCGGATCAAGGCCTGGGTGCGGCGTAATCCGGTGAATGGTCGTAAGCTGTTGCAGGTGAACCCGTCTTTTGTGTTCTTCAAGGAACTGAAAAACCTGTCCCCGAACGATGGCCCGCTCGGGGCGCTCCGGGTTCCGGTGACAGCAGGGCGCACGCTCGCGGTTGATCCGCGCTACACGCCGCTGGGCGCGCCGGTCTGGATTGTTAAAAATGGCCCTAATCCGATGCAACGCCTGATGGTGGCGCAGGATGTCGGTTCCGCCATCAAAGGCGCGCAACGGGCGGATATCTTTTATGGTTCGGGCAAGGAAGCGGGCCGGATTGCCGGCCAAACCAAATCGGTTGGCCGCATGTATACCCTGTTGCCGATTGAAACAGCGCGTCGCCTGATACCAGAGGGTTAACCGATGGCGCACAGAAAACCCCCACGTCAACTGTCGGCAGAGGAGGCCGAGCTGTGGCGCAAAGTCGTGCATCAGGTGGAAAAGGCCACAGCAGCCCCGCCGGTTGTTCATCCGCATCCGATCAGGCCGGCGCCGGTGGTGAAAACCATCCCGCATCCCCCGATTAAACCGTTTCGTGTGGGGCAAAAAACCCGACCGACCGGACATCTGACCCCGTCTTTTTCAGAAGCGCCGGCCAAAACATCGCCAAACATGGACAAACGGAATTTTCAGAGATTGCTCAAGGGCAAGGTGGAAATTGACGGGACGCTTGATTTACATGGTTTGACCGTGGATCAGGCCCGCATCCGCTTGCATGCCTATGTGAATAATGCCCATACCGCCGGTTACCGGCTGTTGTTGGTGATTACCGGCAAGGGTAAAATGTCCGGTTATGACGAATTCAACCGCCCGAAAATCGGGGTTCTGAAACAAGGCGTGCCGGAGTGGTTGAAATCCGCGCAGCTGTCATCCTTGGTGTTGCAGGTTACACAAGCGCATGGCCGCCACGGGGGCGGCGGTGCCTATTATGTATATTTGCGGCGCAAGCGTTAAAGAACATACCGCGATATATCGGAGCTGCGGGCCAGTTCACCCAGATGTTTTTCAACATATTCCGCATCAATGACAACCGATGTTCCGGGTTGATCCGGTGCAACAAAGCTCAATTCCTCGAACACGCGCTCAATCACCGTATACAGCCGCCGTGCGCCGATATTTTCTACCGATTGATTTACCTCGGCAGCAATTTTGGCCAATGCCTTGATGCCGCTGTCGGCAAATTCAACGCTAACATCCTCTGTGGCCATCATTGCCGTATACTGACGGGTCAAGGCATTGTCGGTTTCGGTCAGAATCCGCACGAAATCATCTTCTGTCAGGGCGCGCAGCTCTACACGGATGGGCAGGCGGCCCTGCAATTCGGGCAACAGGTCGGAGGGTTTGGCAATGTGAAATGCACCCGACGCGATGAACAGGATATGGTCGGTTTTCACCGGCCCGTGTTTGGTGGAAACAGTGGTGCCTTCGATCAACGGCAGTAAATCACGCTGCACGCCTTCGCGTGATACATCGGCCCCGCGCGCATCGGAACGGGCACAAACCTTGTCGATTTCATCCAGAAACACAATGCCGTTATCCTCTACCGCGGTGACGGCTTCTTTGGTGACGGTTTCCTGATCAACCAGTTTATCGGCTTCTTCCTCGATCAGGACTTTATAGCTCTCGGCCACGGAAAGTTTGCGTTTCTGGGTGCGGCCGCTAAAGGCCTTGCCGAACAAATCCCCCAGATTCATCATGCCCATACCCCCGCCGGGTTGTCCGGGAATATCCAGCATTTGCATGGGGTTGCTGGAATCTGCCAGTTCCAGCTCGATTACTTTGTCATCCAGCAAACCATCACGCAGTTTCTTGCGAAACAGATCCCGAGTCTGTTCACGGGAATCCGTGCCGGTCAGCGCATCCAGAACCCGTTCTTCGGCGGCACCATGGGCATTTGCCTTGACCTGTTCACGTTTCTGTTCGCGGATCATGATGATGGCGCTGTCCACCAGATCGCGAATGATCTGTTCCACATCGCGGCCCACATACCCGACCTCGGTGAATTTTGTGGCTTCGACCTTGAGAAAAGGGGCCTTGGCCAGCTTGGCCAAACGACGGGAAATTTCGGTTTTACCAACGCCGGTTGGCCCGATCATCAGGATATTTTTGGGGTATACCTCGTCACGCAAATCATCGGCGAGCAATTTACGCCGCCAGCGGTTGCGCAGGGCCACGGCCACGGCGCGTTTGGCATCATTCTGGCCGATGATATAACGGTCCAGTTCGGAAACAATTTCGCGGGGGGTCAGGTCGGTCACGGTCAGTTCCTAGCTTTCGATAACTTCAACGGTCATATTGCCGTTGGTATAAACGCAGATTTCAGCAGCAATTGTCAGGGCACGGCGGGCGATGGTTTCAGCATCCTGATCCGTGTCCATCAAGGCACGTGCGGCCGCTAGCGCAAAGTTGCCACCGGATCCGATGGCAGCAATGTCGTTTTCCGGTTCCAGAACATCGCCGGCACCGGTAATCACAAACAAATCAGCCCCGTCCGTGACGATCAACATGGCTTCGAGATTGCGCAAATACTTGTCCATGCGCCAGTCTTTGGCCAATTCCACACATGATTTTGCCAATTTTCCGGGGGAAGCCTCGAGCTTGGCTTCCAGACGTTCAAGTAGTGTAAATGCGTCGGCGGTGGATCCGGCGAATCCGCACACCACATCATACCCGCCGGGGGAAATCCGGCGTACCTTGCGGGCGGTGCCTTTGATGATGGTGGGGCCAAGGCTGACCTGTCCGTCACCGGCAACGACGACTTTGCCGCCCTTTTTGACACCAACAATGGTGGTGCCGTGCCATCCGGGGAATTTATCGGTTTCTGACATAAAGCATCCTTTCACGTTACCATATAGGTAGCCTTATCAGGCAGGACAATGCCAGTGCTTAAAGCAGGCCGAGTGCGCGAAAAGAGGCGTCTTCTTCTTTGCCGATAATAACATGATCGTGGATGGTTACGCCAATCGCCGCCAAAGCATTTTCGATCAGGGTGGTCATATCAATATCAGCCTGTGAAGGTGCAGGGTTTCCGGAGGGATGGTTATGCACAAGGATGACCGCGCTGGCGTTCAGTTCAAGCACCCGTTTTGCAACCTCGCGCGGATAAACCGGCACATGATCAACAGTGCCGCTTTGCTGTGCTTCATCGGCAATCAGGATATTCTTTTTATCCAGAAACAGAATGCGGAATTGTTCGGTTTCACGATGTGCCATGGCGGTTTTGCAATAGGTCATCAATGCGCCCCATGAGGACAAAACATCCCGATGCAATACCCGCGCCTGCGCCAGGGAATGGGCGGCGGCCTCGACTATTTTGAGTTCCTGAATGACGGCGTCCCCCACGCCTTGAATTTCTGCGAGCAAAGACGGGCGCGCCGAAATTACCCGGTTAAAATCACCAAAATGGCGTAGCAAGGTCTTGGCCAGCGGTTTTACATCCCGTCGTGGAATGGCCCGAAACAACAACAGTTCCAGCAATTCGTAATCCTGCAAGGCAATGGTTCCGGCCCGCATAAACCGTTCCCGCAACCGCTGCCGGTGGTTGCGGGTGTTTTCTGTCGCCGACATTTCGGGGACCAGCGGTTCAGCATTAAAACCGGGCAGGGATGCTTCGTGAAAGGCGGTTTGAGAATCAGATAATGTCATGCCCTGACTGTGCTTGATTTAGGTTAACTGTTCCTAAAGCGTCCTGAAAAAACCCGATTCATTTTTTATTGCCGCCAGCGGTTAGTCATAAGAATAAGGGTCAAGGGAATCCCGCATCGCATCCCCGAGAAAGTTAAAGGCCAGCACAACAAAAATCACCGGCAACATGGGAATGGCTGTCCACGGATAGATTTCGATCGATGCCAGATTTTGCGCATCATTCAGCATCACCCCCCAACTGACTGCGGGCGCACGCAGCCCCAAACCCAGAAAAGACAAGGCAGTTTCACCAAGGATCATCGCCGGAATTGACAACATGGCACTGGCGATCAGGTGGCTGGAGAAATTCGGCAACAGATGTTTGCGGATAATACGCGAGGGTTTTGCCCCCATCATTTCGGCAGCGCGCACGAATTCCTCTTCGCGCAGGCTGAGGAATTTTGACCGCACCGCGCGCGCCAGTCCGGGCCAGTCCAGCAACCCGAGGATCACCGATATGATGAAAAATACGGCGACAGGACTCCAGTCCGACGGGACAGCCGCCGACAGCGCCAACCAGAGTGGCAGTTCGGGGATGGAGCGCAGAACCTCGATCACGCGCTGTGTAAACCAGTCGATCACCCCGCCGAAATAACCGGAAATGCCGCCAATGGTAATGCCGAGGATGAAAGATACGGTGATCCCGATCAGGCCGACAGTGAGTGACAGTTGCCCACCATAAAAGATGCGACTAAATACATCGCGGCCCAGCCGATCAGCCCCCCACAGAAATACGGTGGCACCTTCAGGGGCGCAAAACAGGTGTTTGTCGGTTTCGAACAGCCCTAGGAACCTGTGTTTGCTACCAGAGCAAAAGAACGACAGTTTGGCCGGGTTTTCGTAATCAGTTGTGTAATCCCACTTGAAATTAACCAGATCGGCAGTGGCCTTTTCCGGATATACAAACGGTCCGATGAATTCCCCTTTGTGAAACAGGCGCACCAGTTGCGGCGCGGCATACAGATGATCGCGGTGAATTTCATTCGGCGAATAGGGCGCAATGAAACCGGCAAAGGGCATCATCAGATAGGACACCAGTAAAAACAGACCGGACGCCAACCCCAGCTTGTGTCGCCGGAATTTGCGCCAGATCAGCAGCCAGTTCGGCGCATCCAGATCTGGGCGGGCGGGGGTGCTGGCCTCGGAGTCGGGATCATAGGGGGCTGGATCAATGTAACGGTTACTCATCTGTCACGGCCTCCGTAGCGGATGCGGGGGTCCAGCAGCATCAGCAGCACATCCGACACCATGGTTCCAATCAGGGTCAGGGCGGCCACAAACAGCAGGATAAAACCGGCCAGAAACTGATCTTGCGATTTCAAGGCGGTCAGCAACGCCGGCCCGATGGTTTGCAGCCCCAACACAACCGAAACCAGCACCGAACCGGAAATCAACGAGGGCAGCAGATTGCCGATATCGGCGACAAAGGGGTTAAACGCCACCCGTAGCGGGTATTTCAGGATGGCCCTGACCGGCGGCACGCCCTTGGCGCGGGCGGTATCCACATAGGGCTTGCTTAGCTCGTCCAGCAGGTTGGCCCGCAGCCGTTGCATCATCGCGGCGGCACCGGATGTCCCGATTACAAAGGTGGGAATAATCAGGTGCAACAGGATTGAATTCACCTTGCCCATCGACATGGGTTCACCTTCGTATTCCGGTGCCATTAACCCGCCGATCGGCAGGTTGAAATATTTGTGGCCATAGTAAAACAGGATCAAAGCCAACAGAAAATTCGGTGTCGCCAACCCCAGATACCCGACAAAGGCCGATGTATAATCCACCCATGTTTTTGATTTCGCCGCTGCCAGCACCCCGAGCGGCAGCGCCACCATATAGACGAACAGGATAGCGGCCACATTGACCAGAACTGTCATCCACAGGGCATCACCCACAATTTCCGCGACCGGTTTGTCAAATTCGAAAGACCAGCCAAAATCACCCTGAACAATGCCGGAAAACCCGTGCGGGCCGGGATAAAACCCCATCCAGATCAGGTATTGCTTCCACAGGGGTTGATCCAGCGCATATTCGTGACGCAGGAATTCCACCTTGGCGATGCCGGATTCCTGCCCCGTGGCCCGCAATTCGGAAATCAGATTGCTGAGGTAATCCCCCGGCGGCAGGTTCATGATAAAAAACACCAGCGCGGAAACCACTACCAGCGTGCCGAGCATGGACAAGAAACGGAAAACGGCAAATCGGATGATCGGCATCAGTCGTCCTCCACGTTATTGAAAAAGAATTCATCCATCCGGTGTATCCCGAAATGCGCGCCCGGATCCCAGGCCCAGAGCGCCTTTTGTGGAACATTTTCAAGGTGACGGGACACCACAACCGGTTGCGGGGCTTCGGCCAGAATACCGATACCAAAGAGCTGCTCCGCATGGATTTTCAGCATTTCACGCCAGACCTGTGATTTGGTGTCTGTATCTGTGGAAGCTTCCCAGATCGCCGCCAGTTCCAGCAGGCGTTTGGCTTCGGGCATGTCCACAGGCTCCCCCGCTTTGCCGCCGGTTTGATAATATTGCCCCCATTTCGGCCACGAGAAAAACTCCTGCGCGCGGGGGGCCAGATAATCGGGCGGGGTATCGGGTGTGGGAATGCCGTTGTCCCAGCCATACCAGACCGACATCATGGTGCGGCCCGAAAACACATGTTGGCGCAGAATATCGCGATCCAGCGGGCGGATGGTCAGGCCGATGCCGATATCGCGCCAATTGTCGGTGATGATCTGCAAGGCGCTCTCGACCTCTTGGCGTTCTCCTGCGGTTTCGATCAGCACTTGCAGCGGCAGCCCGTCCGGCATCAACCGCTGACCATTGCCCAGCCGTTTGGTAAAGCCCATTTCGTCCAGTAAACGGTTGGCCTCTGCGGGATCGAACTGTGCATTCTTGTGCAGATTTTCTTCGGAGAAAAACGGGCTGGCGGGCAGGGCGGTCATGTTGCCCTCGACCGCAAGGCCGAAATACAGAACACGGTTGATCAGCACCCGATCAATGCTCAGGGACAGCGCCTTGCGGAACCGGATATCGCGCAGCACTTTGTGCCATTTTGCATTGGAAAAATTCAGGTTCGGATAAATCGCGATTTGCGATGCGCTACCGTTCTGCCACAGGTTCAGCCGATAATTCCCGCCTTCCATTTCGCCTTTTTTCAAAATTGGTACATTCTGGAAATTCAACCCGCGTGCTTGCAAGTCTGCTTCACCGGCATTGGATTTTGCCGCAACCAGACCCTTGCCGACAATGCTCATTTCTACGGTGTCGATATAGGGCAATTGCCACCCGCGACTGTCGACACGGTGAAAGAACGGGTTGCGTACAAATTGGCGGCGGCTGTCCTTGCCGGTGTCGGCAGGGATCCACGGTTGCAGGGTCGGCAAGCCTGGATTGTTGAATTTATACATGTTGTCGCGCTTGTTATGCAGCGCGGCCCATGAACGGACTTTTTTCTTTGCTATCTGTTTGGCCAAACTTTGCGGATCGGCATAGACCTTGTGGAACTGACGCAGATAATGCGCCGGGCGGTAAATGAACGGCGGGCGCGCCTGTGCCAGCCGGACCAGAAAACCGGGGTTGGGTTTGGACCATTCAAAGATAACCGTGGTTTCATCCGGAAAACGGACGCGCGGCAATTCCCCGTCCAGTCGCATAAATGACGGCGGGCCAGAGGGAGACAAATTCTTGTTGTTGGCGATATCCTGCCACCAATAGCGGAAATCATCGCTGGTAAAGGGTTTGCCGTCGGACCACTTGTGGCCCTTGCGCAGTTTTAGCGTGAAAATCCGCCCCTCGGTAACAATCACATCCTGCAACAGATCCGGTACCAGATTGTAATCTTCATCATACCCCACCAGACGGGCATAGCCGTATACCACCATTTGGCGGATGTCCTTGGACCGGGTAATCATCGTGCGCAATGTACCGCCCTGCTGGCCGAATTTGCGCCCCTTGGCGGCCAGATCGACAACAATCGGTTGCTCGGGCAAGCGCTGTTCGATCGGTGGCAGGATGCCATATTTCACCTGATCTTCCCAGAATTCGGATTCGTGATAGGGGCTGGTGTTCGGCGGGCGCATGTCCGGATCGGCAACAACCGGAGAGGCAATTGCGGCTGCCAGTAGCAACGCAACAGGCTGTAAAATCCGCATCATAGCGCCACCCGCACGAAATGGCCGGGATCGGTTTCCACCAGTTCCGGCGCGATCATGTCCTTGAAACGGTATTCTTCCGGCCAGCTTTGTGGATTTCCCGCCCCTGTGGCCACGGCGTCCAAATCTATTTTCTGACAAACGCTCGGTTCCAGACAGGCCGCAATCAGCGCTTTGGTATAGGGGTGTTTGGGCGCGGTGAACAACACATCCGGTGCGGCCTGTTCCACAATCTGCCCGCGCCGCATCACGGCCACTTCATCTGCAATCCGCGCCACCACAGCCAAATCGTGACTGATGAACAAATACGACAGCGCCATTCGGTCGCGGATATCCTCCAGCAATTCCAGCACCTGCGCCTGTACCGATAAATCCAGTGCCGAAGTCGGTTCGTCACACACCAGCAAGCTGGGCCGCAGCGCCAGCGCGCGGGCAATTGACAGGCGCTGGCGTTGGCCGCCGGAAAAGGCATGGGGAAACCGGCGCAGCATCGAGGGGCTCAACCCGACCTGTTCCAGCAATTCCACCGCTCGGTCCTGCCGTTCCCGCCGGATACCGATATTGTGGATTTCCAGCGGTTCGGTCAATGTGTCAATCACCTGCATTCGGGGCGACAGGGAACTGAACGGATCCTGAAATACCATCTGTGCCTGTCGCTGAAACCGGCGTTTTTCTTCTGGTTCAAGGGTCTGGACTTCAAGCGGGGTGGCCCCGTTTTCCGGCCAGAAGCGGATTATACCGCCCGTATCCGGTGCGCGCGCGCCCAGCGCGATTTGTGCGACGGTGGATTTTCCGGACCCGGATTCCCCGACAATGGCAAAGGTCTTGCCTCGCCCGATGGTGAAGTTTACCCCCCGAACGGCCTTGACCAGCCCGCCTTTGGACATGAACCCACCACCGCGCAGATCAAAGCTTTTGGACACATTCTGCAGCTGCAAAATCGGGTCTTCTATGGTGCGTGCGCAACTGGGGTTTGCCTCGTGCGGGATCACCGGCGCGGCGGCAATCAATTGGCGGGTATAGCCATGTGCCGGATCGTCGATTACCTCGGCGACGGACCCGGATTCCATGATCCGGCCTTTGCGCATCACCACCACCTTGTCGGCAGCATTGGCCACCACGCCCAGATCATGGGTAACAAGGATGACTGCCATGCCGGTTTCCTGTTGCAGATCCTTGATCAGCCCCAGAACCTGCGCCTGTGTGGTTACATCCAGCGCGGTTGTCGGTTCATCCGCGATCAGCAAATCCGGTTTGGCGATAATCGCCATGGCAATCATCGCGCGTTGGCGCATGCCGCCGGAAATTTCAAAGGGATAGGACCGATACACCCGTTCGGGATCCGGGAACCCCACCCGTGCAAAGCTCTGCAACACTTCCTGTTTGGCACTGCGCTTGCTGTGACCACGATGCAGGCATAACACTTCGCTCACTTGCGCGCCGATTTTGTGCATTGGCGACAGGGAATGCATCGGTTCCTGAAAAATCATCGAAATCCGGTCGCCACGAATATCGCCCAGCTCCCGCTCGCTCAGTGACAGCAAATCGCAGCCGCCGGTTGGCGAACTTAGAATGGCGGTACCGGAATGAATGCGCGCGGCCTTGGGCAAAATCCGCAGAATAGCGCGGCAGGTCTGGGTTTTTCCGGAACCGGATTCCCCGACCAGCGCCAGTGTTTCCCCACAATTCACATCAAAATTGATGTCACGAATAAGTGCAGGCCCTTTTCCAAATCCAATTGACAGGTCGCGCACCTTGATAAGTCGTTTTTCGCGCAAACCTTTTCCCCCGTCTAACCTGTTTTTGTTGATTAAAATCAGGTTAGACGAAGCCGTATCGTAAACACAAGGTTATTAAATTTTTTGTGTGCTGTCGTGATCGGTAGACGGGAAAATTACAACCGCAAATCGGCGGTGCCAACCGGGAGCAGGTGTTTCAGGTCATAAATGATGCTGCACGACTTTCCCAACCCCATGAGCGCATCGGTGCCCATATCGCGAAACTGGTCGTGGGCTACGGCCAGTATCACAGCATCATAGCCTCCCTGTTGCGGGGCCTCCAGCAGATCAATTCCGTATTCAGACTTGGCGGCGGCCTTGTTCGCGCAAGGGTCATAGACCTGCACTTGTACACCGTATTCCTGTAATTCCGCGATTACATCCACCACGCGGGTATTGCGCAAATCGGGGCAGTTTTCCTTGAACGTCAACCCCATAATCAGGATATTTGCCCCAACCACCGGCACAGATTTGCGGATCATTGCCTTGATCAGCTTGGCCGCAATCACCTTTCCCATGGAATCATTGATCTTGCGTCCTGCCAGAATGATTTCAGGATGATAGCCCGCCGCCTGTGCCTTGTGGGTCAGGTAATAGGGATCCACCCCGATACAATGCCCGCCAACAAGGCCCGGCTTGAACGGTAGAAAATTCCATTTGGTGCCGGCGGCCTCCAATACTTCGCCGGTGTCGATCCCCAGCCGGTCAAAAATCAGCGCCAGTTCGTTTACCAATGCCACATTCACATCGCGCTGGGTGTTTTCAATCACCTTGGCGGCTTCTGCCACACGGATCGAACTGGCCTTGTGGGTGCCAACGGTCACGATCCGCCGGTACAGGGTATCGACGAAATCGGCGGTTTCAGGGGTTGAACCGGCTGTAATCTTGATAATATTCACCAGCCGGTGGGTCTTGTCCCCGGGATTGATGCGTTCGGGGCTGTAGCCGACAAAGAAGTCCTTGTTAAAGGTCAGGCCGGACGTTTTTTCCAGCACCGGCACGCAGTCCTCTTCGGTGGCACCGGGGTAAACCGTGCTTTCGTAGATCACCGTATCGCCGGCTTTTAACGCCTTGCCCACGGTTTCGGATGCAGCAATCAGGGGGGACAGATCCGGTTGTTTATATGCATCAATCGGGGTTGGCACTGTCACGATAAACACGGTGCAATCGCGCAGCGCCTGCGTATCCGTGTGAAACGTCAGCTTGTCGGCCATGGCCAACTCATCGCCGGATACCTCCATCGTGGCATCATGGCCCTGACCCAGCTCCGCAATCCGCGCGGGGTTGCTGTCAAATCCGACCACGGGGAAATGTTTGCCAAACGCCACCGCCAGCGGTAGCCCCACATAACCAAGGCCGATGATTGCTATCTTTACAGAACCCAGATTGCCCATATCAAACCCCGTAATAATCCCGATACCACGCCACGAAATTCGCCACACCTTCCTGAACCGAGGTCCGCGGTTGGTAATCCACCAGATGCATGAGCAATTCACAGTTGGCCCATGATGCTGGCACATCGCCGGGCTGAATATCCATATAATTCTTTTCGATCGGTCGCCCGATTTCGTTTTCTATCGCACCGATGTAATCCAGCAACCGCACCTTTTCAGAATTGCCGATGTTCATCACTCGAAACGGGGCTACCGGCGACAGAGAATCGCCAGGAATATCCTGCCATGTGGCGCGGGCTGCCTTTTTCGGTGGTGGTGCGGTAATCAGCAGGGCGATGGCGCGCACGATATCCCCCACATAGGTGAAATCTCGTTCCATATTGCCGTGGTTGTAAACGTCGATCAGTTTGCCTTCCAGCCCGGCCTTGGTAAATTTGAACAGCGCCATGTCCGGGCGCCCCCAAGGGCCGTAAACCGTAAAGAACCGGAACATGGTGACCGGCAAATCCCATAGATGCGCATAGGAATGGCCCATGTTTTCGCCAGCCTTCTTGGTCGCGGCATAGAGCGACATCTGCGTGTCGCATTTCTGGGTTTCGGTAAATGGCATTTCCGTATTCGCCCCGTAAACCGAACTGGTCGAGGCCATCAGCAAATGTTTTACGTCTAGTTCGCGGGCAATTTCCATCACGTTGAAGGTGCCGTTGATGTTGGTTTCAATATAGGTACGCGGGTTTTCGATTGAATGGCGCACGCCGGCCTGTGCAGCCAAATGTACAATCGCGTCAGGCTGAAAATCGCGCGCGGCCTGAAAAAAGGCATCCGTGTCGCAAATGCTGATTTCCTGCGCGGTAAAGCGCGGGTTTTCCGCCAGAATTTCATGGCGGCGGCGCTTTAGATTTACATCGTAATAATCGGTGATGGAATCGATTCCCAAAACCTCGTTTCCCTGTTCCAACAGCCGTTTTGCCAGATGGAACCCGATGAAACCGGCGGTGCCTGTAACCAGAACCTTTTGCATGATCGTTTTGCCTGTCATTGATGTGCTGCACAACGCAGATTGCGCCTTATGGCATTTGAAAAGCCCTGCAACAAGGGGGGCAGAGTTCTTCATTGCCAGCTTGTGATTGTCGTGATTTAGTCTGTCTGAACGCGGTTGCAACGGGCGCGCGCGAAACTGTGATTGCTCAATAACAAAGGTTTGAAAATAATGAAGGTTTTATCAGAAGATAGCTGCTTTGGCGGGATGCAGGGGGTTTATTCCCATAAATCGGATGCCTGTAATTGTGATATGACCTTTGGCTTGTTTCTGCCGAAACAGGCGAAAACGGCTAAGGTGCCGGTGTTGTGGTATCTGTCCGGCCTGACCTGCACGCATGAAAATGCCATGGTAAAGGCCGGCGCGCAGGCATGGGCGGCGGCGCGGGGGATGGCGCTGATTTTTCCCGATACCTCGCCGCGCGGTGACGGTGTGGCCGATGACGATGATTTCGCGCTGGGGCAGGGGGCGGGTTTCTATGTGAATGCCACACAGGACCCGTGGAAGCCGCATTTTCAGATGTGGGATTATGTAGCGGATGAACTGCCGGCGCTGGTGATGGCGGAATTTGCGCTGGATGCGGATCGTCAGGCGATCACAGGCCATTCCATGGGCGGGCACGGGGCCTTGACCCTCGGCATGACCCTGCCGCAGCAGTATAAATCGGTCTCTGCCTTTGCGCCGCTGGCCAATCCATCCTGTTCTGACTGGGGTAAGGCCCAGTTCGGTGCCTACCTCGGGGAGGATCCGCAGGCATGGCAGGCCCATGACGCCAGTATTTTGATGCGGGAAAACGGGCACCCCAATCCGGTATTGGTAGATCAGGGGGCAGCGGATCAGTTCGTCAACCTGCTGCAACCGGAAATACTGGCCGAGTCCATGGCCGCCCGCCGCCAACCGGGCGCGTTTCGTTTGCAACCCGGCTATAACCACAGCTATTTCTTTGTTGCCAGCTTTATGCGCGACCACGTTAATTTCCATGCAGAGGCGCTGGGCCTGTAATGCCGACACGGGTTTTTATAGATGCCGATGCCTGCCCCGTACGCAACGAGGCAATGCGCGTGGCAAGCCGTCACAAATTACAGGTCTTTGTGGTGTGTAACGGCGGTTTGCGTCCCAGCCTTGATCCGCTGGTGGAAACCGTGATTGTACCGGACGGGCCGGATGTGGCCGATATGTGGATTGCCGATCGTGCGGGCAGGGGCGATGTGGTGATTACCGGCGACATTCCTCTGGCGGCGAAATGTGTGGAATCCGGTGCGCGGGTGATCCGGCATAACGGTGAAATGTTCACCCCCGCCAACATCGGCAACCTGTTGGCGACCCGTGATCTGATGGCCGATTTGCGCGCCGCCGATCCCTTTCGTCAGGGGGGCGGCAAACCGTTTGGCAAGGCGGACCGTTCGCGGTTTCTCGATACCATGGAACGCGAAGTGCGCTTTGCAAAAAAGGAAACGGAATGAGCCGGATTGAAGCGGTTGTTTTTGATATCGGTCGGGTGCTGATCGAATGGCACCCCGAAGAATTTTTCGATGCCGTCATGGGCAGTTCAGAGGCCCGCGAAAAAATGTTTTCCGAAACCGCCATTCTGGACATGAATGACCGGATCGATATGGGTGATCCTTGGCAGGAAACGGTTTATGCCCTTGCGGATCAATTCCCGCAATACGCGGAATATATCCGGCTTTGGCATGACCGCTGGCTGGATATCGCGACTCCGGCGATCGACTGGTCGGTCCGGCTCAAGGCGCAGTTGCGCGCGAAAAACATTCCGGTTTTTGCCCTGACGAATTTTGGTGTCGGCACCTTTGAAGTGGCGCAAAATGCCTATCCGTTTTTGCAGGGGTTTGACCAAATCTTTGTGTCGGGACAGTTGAAAATGATGAAACCGGATCCGGCATTCTATGCGGTGCTGGAAACCGAAACCGGTGTGAACCCCGAGGCCTTGTTATTCACCGATGATCGGGCGGAAAACCTTGAAACCGCGCGGATGCGGGGATGGAAAACCCATCTGTTCACCAATCCGAAGGGCTTGGCAAAACGGCTGGTGGTTGAAGGATTGTTAACCCCTCGGGAAGCGGAGCTGGACTAGATGCAAATCCCCTTTATCGGTTTTGACGAAATGGACCCCATGCTGGATTGGCAGGGCGTCACGGATGCAATGTTGGCCGGTCATCGGCTGGCAGCCCCGAGCATCGCCGATGGTTTTGCCTATCGGGGTGATGATACCCTGCTGTCGCGTGCCGCATGGATTGACGGTTTGGGGGTTGCGGTAAAAAGCGCCACAATCGTACCGTCGAATGTGGGCAAGGGCCTGCCGATGATCCATGGCGGGGTGATGGTTTTTGCCGATGATACCGGCGTGTTGGAAGCGGTGATCGACTTTCATCTGGTGACCAAATGGAAAACCGCAGGTGATAGCCTGCTCGGGGCGCGGTTGTTGGCCCGCAAGGATATTCGCAAGGTTCTGATCATCGGGGCTGGTACGGTCGGGGCCAATCTGGTGTCGGCCTATGGTTCTGCTTTTGACGGGCTGGACTTTAGCGTCTGGAACCGAACGCCGTCAAAGGCGGTGGCGTTCGCCAAGGCTTTGCAAGCGGACCATAGCATTTCTGCTGTTACCGATCTGCCTGCCGCTGTTGCTGCGGCGGATGTGGTTTGCTGTGCCACCATGTCTACGGATCCGGTGCTGCATGGGGATTGGTTGCAGGCAGGCCAGCATATTGATTTGATCGGTGCCTATCGTCCTGACATGCGGGAAGCGGACGACACCGCCCTGACCCGTTCGCGGATTTTTGTCGACAGTCGGGAAACCACGCTGGACCACATCGGAGAATTGAAAATCCCGCTTCAGAACGGGGTGATCTCTCGTGATGATATTCAGGGTGATTTATACGATCTGGCACAAGGCAGCACGGGGCGGTTATCCGGCAATGATATCACCCTGTTCAAGAACGGCGGCGGCGCACATCTGGATTTGATGACCGCGAAATACATCCTGCAGAAATGGAAGGCCCTGAATCCATGACAAACCCTCTGGTTACAGCCAAACACATTGCGGATTTTCAAAGGGACGGAGCCGTGTTGATCCGGGGTGCCCTGAGCGGATGGGTGGACCAGATGGTCGCTGGAATTGAACGCAATCTTGCCAGCCCCGGACCCTATGCCAGCGAAAACGGCGTGGCCGAGGGGCGTTTCTTTGATGATTATTGCAACTGGCAGCGGGTACCGGAATTCGAGGATATCATCCGCAACAGCCCCGCCGCCGAAATTGCCGCGCGCCTGATGCAATCCCGCAGTGCCCAAATTTTTCATGATCATGTGCTGGTTAAATCCAGCGGCACCCCGACCCCCACGCCGTGGCATCAGGACGGGCCATATTATTTTGTCGAGGGCGAGCAAACCGTCAGCATGTGGATGCCGGTTGATCCGGTGACGGATGCTTCTCTACGGATGATTGCGGGGTCGCATCGCTGGAATAAGCCTGTGCGACCGGTCAGTTGGGCGGATAACAGCGATTTTTATGACAGCGCACAGGACTGGATAGAGGTACCGGATCCCGATGCCGATCCAGACGGTTTCACCGTGCTGGAATGGCCGATGCAGCCCGGTGATATGGTGCTGTTTGACTATCGCACAGTCCACGGTGCGCGTGGTAATCCGGGCGGGGGGCAACGCCGCGCCCTGTCGTTGCGCTGGCTGGGCGATGATGTGCGCTATGTGGAGCGGCCCGGGCGAACGTCTCCGCCGTTTCCGGGGCATAATATGGTTGCAGGGCAACGCCTGCGCGAAGACTGGTTTCCGGTGATCTGGAAGGACGAAAATGCCGATTGAATATGCACGGGACAAGGGCTGCTTTGCCGATCTGTCCAATGGCCGGATATTTTATCAATGGCACGGACCGGAAAACGGGTCGGTGCTGGTGTTGGTGCATGGCCTCAGCACGCCCGGTTTTGTCTGGCGTGATATGTTGCCGGATTTGGTGCGGGCGGGGTTTCGGGTGTTGACCTTTGACCATTTTGGCCGCGGTTTTTCCGAATATCCGGGGCAGGCACAGACCAGTGATTTTTTCGTCAAGGAACTGGATGAACTGATCGAAGTGTTGGATATTCAGGGGCCGGTCAACTTGTTGGGTTATTCCATGGGCGGCGGTATTGTCACCAGCTATGCCGCCTTGCAGCCACATCGGGTTGGACGGTTGATATTGTTGGCTCCGGTCGGGTTGCGCAACACGTTGGGCGGTTTTTTCAATACGCTGATGCTGATGCCGGCGCTGGGCGATGTGTTTTTCGGGCTGTTTGGTCCGCGTCGATTTCGTAAGGGGCTGCGGGAATCTGCCCGAAACGAGGGTGTGGATTCTGTCATGATCGACATGCAGATTGCCGAAACCCGCCAGCCGGCCTTTGCTGCGGCCGTGCTTAGCAGCCTGCGCCATGTGATCCGCACGGATTTGCGGCCGGCCTATGAAAAACTGACCAAGGCGGGGCTGCCGACATTGGCGATTTTCGGTGAAAAGGATACGGTCATTCCGGTTGCCAGTGCCGAAATTCTGCGCCAGCGGGTGCCGCAAGCGCAGATTGTTGTGGTGTCCAGGGCAGGCCACGGCCTTGCCTATACCCACGCCGATCAGGTGACCGGTGCGGTGGTGGATTTTATCCGGCCAGCGCCATTCGAATGAGCCGGATCACCAGCAAAACCGGTAAGGACGCGTGCATCAGCAGGTCGAAAATATCAACCGGCTTGGTGAGTGTGCCCTGAAACAGCATCCGCAGTTTTTCCACCAGATGCGGTTCGGGAAAAAACGGGGCCAACCCCAGCGCCAGCGCGCCGATAATCAGGGTGGAAAGGGGGAGGTTGTCGATGAATTGCATTGTTCAGGCTCCTGAGCTTGAAAGAGAAAACGCACAAAGGGCAGCCCGTGGCCGCCCTTTGAAAACCGGTGACAACGGTTCTTAGATGTTCTCGTTAATCCAGCCGGACAAAACAGCCTTGGGTGCCGCGCCGGTTTTGTTGGAAACAACCTGGCCGTCTTTGAACAGGAACAATGCCGGAATGCCGCGAACACCCATTTGTGCCGGTGTGTTCGGGTTTTCGTCAACGTTGATCTTGGCGATTTTGACTTTGCCGTCGAGTTCAGCGGACAATTCTTCCAGAATTGGGCCGATCTGTTTGCAAGGGCCGCACCATTCAGCCCAGAAATCCACCACTACAGGGATATCGGAATTGGTTACTTCGGCTTCAAAGGTGGCGTCGGTCACGGCTACAGTTGCCATTATGCTCTCCTAGGTAGGATTTTTCAGTTGGCTGTAACCTAATTATCCCGACCCATAGGGTCAAGGCGAACCGACAGTCTGTAACGCGTTGCGGGCCATTTCGGCGGGGATCTCCATGAGTGTGGCATTTAACGTCCACAGGATGGCAAGTTTGATTTGCTTGTCCGGATAAATCTGGCGCAAGGCGGATTCATAGGCTCCCATCTGCCGTAAAATACCAAGCGGCGTTTCATTTTCACATGCAGGAACCACGCGGTTGGTTTTAAAGTCGATGGCTAAGACACTGTTTTCCTTAATGATCAATCGATCAATTATGCCGTCTATTTGCCGGTTGGACAGTTCGGGCAAAACGGCGGTTATGCCGACCTCTGCCAGTGTATCCGGCCCAAAGAACGGGGCGAGTTCGGGGGTGCTCAGCACCTGCGTTGCCTCTGCCAAAACCTGCGGCAATTCGTCTGGACCTTTGGGCATGCAATCGCCGGTCAACAGGGCTGTTGCCTGTGCTGCCCATTCGTCACGGGTAATTGCAGGAAGATGTTCAAGGAGTTTGTGAACCTGACGCCCACGCCGCAAGGCATCTTCTTCGCTTACCGGCACACCCGCGCCAAACAGCGCCTTTGCACCATCCATTTTGGAGGGCGACAGGGGGACAGCGGCGCGCGCGGCGGATTTGGCCGGTGACGTCACCCAATCAGGTACAGTTGCCTTGGGGCGGTCCCTGCTTTCCTGTGCTGCCATATTTTTTTCGGACCATTTCCACATGACGGTTTGCTCGCCATCCATCAACGGCGAGTCGGTTTCCTGAACGGCAAGGGGTTCGAGCCCCTGGCGCACCAGATCATACCAGCTTTCGTCTTCTTTTCCGGCCCCGCAAACGACAAGCCAGCTCTCGGCGCGGGTCATGGCCACATAGAGCAAACGCATGCGTTCTTGCAGTTCAAAGGCCTTGCGTTTTTCCATCGCCTGAAGCTGTGCCTCCGTGGCATTGCTTTTGTCCACCTTCCAAACCGGTGAGCCGTCTTCCAGCACCACGATTTGATCGCGGTCGCGGTAGGGACGTTTTGCCGTGTCCGGTAGAATGACAACGGGGGATTCAAGCCCCTTGGCCCCGTGAACGGTCATCACCCGAACCTGATTCGCGTCCGGTGCCATTTCACGTTTGATTTCAACCTCGCCGGATTCAAACCAGTGTAAAAAACCGGCGAGTGTCGGCACGTCTACATGTTCATAGTTCAGTGCCTGCGTGAGCAATTCATTGATGCCGTCCTCGATTTCACTCCCCAACCGTGCCAACAGGTTTTCACGGCCTTTGAATTCGGTCAGGATCATTTCAATCAATTCATACGGGCGCAAAAAATCAGCCTGCTGCAAGAGTTTGCGAAGCATATTTAAAGTGGCGGAAGTGTCTTCCTCCGAAGCGCGAATTTGCTGCCAAAGAGACCCCTTTCGCCCGTATGCCAGCCGGAAAAGCCGATCTTCGGACCAGCCAAAAATCGGCGAGCGGAGAGCCTCTGCCAGCGACAGATCATCCTCGGGCAGATCGGCAAATTTCAACAATGACAGGATATCCCGCACAGCCAGTTCCTGCCCCACATTCAGGCGATCGGCACCCGCAACGGCCACATTACGGGTTTTCAGGGCCTTGATAATGGCGTGAAATAACGGGCCGCGGGTTTGCACCAAAATCAGGATATCCCCTGCGGTAATCACCCGTTCGGGTTTGCTGCCGGGCAGGACCATGTTGTCGCCCACCACATGTTCCACCCAATCGGCAACCTGATTTGCCAGAATGGTGCGGGGATCATTGGGGCTGGGTAAATCCACCGGTTCAAACCACGGTGTTTCATCCTTGGTTTGTTCTGCCTCGACAAAGGGCCACAGATCGACGCGCCCGGGTTTGTCCTCAAAAAATGCGCGGTGGCGGATGTCGCCTTCAAGCCCCTCCCCCGCGTCTCCGTCAAACACTCTGTCCACAAGGCTCAGAATGGTGTCGGACGAACGAAAGGAATGCAGCAATTCCTGCCGCGCCAAATGCTTGTCTACCTGTTGATACCGATCGGCAAAACGATCCCGCATTTTGGAAAACTCTGCTGGGTCAGCCCCTTGAAAGGAATAGATCGACTGTTTTTCATCGCCAACAACAAACAGGGTCCGTTCGGCCTCGCTGGCCCCTTGGCCACTGGTGAATTCATCGGCGAGCTGGCTTACCACCGCCCATTGTGCGGGGCTGGTATCTTGGGCCTCGTCCACCAAAATATGGTCAATCCCGCCATCAAGCTTGTACAAAACCCACTGCGCAGAGGCAGAGTTGCCCAGCAAAACCCCTGCTTTGGCGATCAGATCGTCGAAATCCAGTTTGCCGGTCATGGACTTGCGTCGGTCATATTCAATCAAAAACGCACGGCTGAAATTCGCGAGTGCCGTGGCGCGTGCATAGGACAGAACGCCAACCCGTTTATTGCGCGTGGATTCGATCAGCACGGTAAATTCGGCCAAATTTTCACATAGCGCCGGATGGGTACTTTGTAACTTTTTGGTCATCACCCCTTGTTGCTTGGCCACGTTTTTCTTGCCCAGCTTTTTGCTGTTGGCAATCAGGCAGACCGATTCAAGCAGCTGCAAAACCTCGTTCGGGTGGGTGTGTACCAAGGCGGCTGTCAATTTGGTGGCGTGTTTAACGTCGGTCACACTGCCGGTATTCAAGGCCACCACCGCTTGTTGCAGCATCGCCCGGTTTTCAGGTGTCATCACCGTTTCAAGGAGGCCTTTCAAACTGTCCTGTGCCGAAATGCCAAATGTTTCGGCCACAACCGGCTGGCACATAGGTATGCGTTTGGAGACAATTTCCCGTAATAGCCTATCCGGTTCTGCATCGCTGATGTACTGCGCCAGCGCGTCCACTTCTGCCATGGCTTTGCGGTCTGCCAGTTCTTCCAGCACCTCCTCGCGCAGCAGTCTGGCTTGGCGGTCCTCCATGACTTCGAACACGGGCGACACGCCGGCCTCTAGCGGAAAACGGCGAAGCAGTTTGTCGCAAAAGGAATGGATGGTTTGGATCTTCAACCCGCCGGGGGTTTCAAGCGCATTGGCAAACAGGGTTCGCGCCAGTCGCAGGCTTTCACTGCCCAGTGCGGAAGGCTTTTCCCCGAGTTCCTCGAGCGCTTGGCGCAAGTCAGGTTCCTGCATCATTGCCCATTTTCCCAGCCGCTCAAACAATCGGTTCTGCATTTCGGCAGCGGCGGCCTTGGTGTAGGTCAGGCACAGAATTTTTTGCGGATCGGTTCCGTTGAGCAACAACCGCGCCACGCGATCGGTCAGAACACGGGTTTTACCGGAACCGGCATTCGCGGACACCCAGGTAGAGGCCATCGGGTCCGCCGCGCGAATTTGGGCAAGGGTTGCATCGTCAAAATTCATCCAACTTGCTCCGGTTGCGGTGTGTCGTTGTCTTCCCATTCCCCACGGCGTGCGAGGTGGTCGTAATCGGAAATATCCTGATTTTTTTGCATACGCGCGCGGGCCGAATATCCTTGTTGTGGTTTTTGATAGGCGCGTATCAACAGGGTCAATTCATCCCAGATTGTGGTGACAATTTCGGAATCTATTTCAACCGGTCG
Source organism: uncultured Paracoccaceae bacterium (assembly GCA_947311485.1). Taxonomy (GTDB): domain Bacteria; phylum Pseudomonadota; class Alphaproteobacteria; order Rhodobacterales; family Rhodobacteraceae; genus Amylibacter. Next base: position 20,796 of record CAMZLM010000022.1, on the reverse strand, counting down.
AATGATGCCGCTTACGGCGGATGCCGAAGCCCCCAATCCGATGTATTCCAGACCGGCCACAGGGGCGGGTGGCAGGTCGTCAAACCCGCCGGCCTCTGCGATGGCGGCCTCGAGCTGTAACTGTTTGTCAAAGGTTTTGCTCATCGCGGGGGTGGGGGGCTTGCCGGATTTATAGTCATAGATCCACAAATCACCGGAAGGCGTAATGTCGATGCGGTCCACCTTGGCCGTCAACAGAAAATCCAGATCGGGAATACGGCGTTCGCCGGTGCGTTCCTGAACCAGAACCTGCCCGCGCTTGCGGCGGTCGGTTTCGGTTGTCACAAACCATTCTGCAATCCGCGCCAACCGCGCCAGCCAAAACCGGCGGGCGGCTGGCCACGGGGCCTCTTTTTCCAGAACAAGGGCGGCGGTTTCCAGAAATTTTTCCCGGGTGATGTTGGACAGGTTGTCGAGCGTTTGGGTAATGAAAACCTCCAAAACCTCGTGCAGGGCGTTGCCGCGTTCCATAGCGTTTGGTTCTTTTCCCAGTGGAAACAAGGGTCTCAGGCGCAAAATTGAACTGGCGTAAATGGCGTATGGATCACGGACAAGGGTCTTGATCCGGGTGACCGACAGGCGGTTCGGGCGGGCATGGACAGGCGGGCAAGGTGCCGGACGCGGGGCGCGGGGCATTTCGGTTTCGGGCACATCCAGTGTCTGTGCCCAATCGGCAAGCCGTGCGCCACGGGCGCGCATTTGTGTCAGGCTGGTGCTGTCGCCCTGTTCAAGCCCGCCAAGCAAGTTGGATAATCGCAACAACCAACGCGAGGCCACAGTCGGGGCTTCGCCATCGCGCAGGGCACGGGACAAAATAACCTCGGGTGCGGCGATGGCCTGTTGGAAATCATGCGCAGACAGACCGATTTGCCGTTCTGGCGGCGGGAGGCCGATTTGCTGTCGCATGGACCGGTTGAGCCATGGATCAGGGGTTTCCGGTTTGGGCCAGATGCCCTCGTTCAGACCGGCAAGGATAACCAGATCAGCCCCTTGTTCGCGGGCTTCGCGTGGTCCCATAATCGCAATATGTGGATGCGGCGTGAGGGCTTCGCGGACCTCGCCATCCTTCAGGACTTGCAAGAACAGAGTGGTGTAATCGCTGACAGATAATTCACCGGCGGCTTCGGCTTCTAGTTCCAGTTTGGCAAAGGCCTTTGCCGCCTCCTTGCCCGCTTCCTTTTCCCACAGCTCGCCACTGCCGGTTTGTCCGGGACCCGCAGCCATTTGTTCGGCAAGGCGTTTGTGCAACGCCAGCCATTCCACCAAGGGTGCAACAGATATTTGCTGCAACGGTTCCAGCATATCCCGCAGCCAGCCAACCCACAGGATCAGTGCGGGGTTGTCGGCCTTGGCGGCCCAATCCTCCAGTCGGGCGAAATCCACAAAAGGGGCACCACCGCGCAGTTCCTCGAGTTCCAGATTGCGGGCAAACAACCGGTTGTTTCCAGTGTCATCCCCGCGCGCGGTCAGGGGATGTTTGAGCAAAGACGTCAGCGTAAGCGGTGTTAGGCGTTGGCCAAAACAATTGCCAAGCAGTCGCAACAAAACCCCGGGCGGCGACTGGTGCAATGGGCGACCGGCGCTATCGTCCGGTACGATATTCCAGCGCCTCAGCGCAGCGGTGACACGGCGGGTCAGCGCGCGGTCCGGTGAAATCAACACGGTTTTTTGCCCGTCTTCGGCGGCCTGTCGCAAGCGCAGGGCAAGGGTGCGGGCCTCGTCTTTGGGGGTTTCGGATTCCAGCAGGGTGATGTTTGCGGTGGCTTGCGGAATTTCCGTTATGAGCGCCGGACCTTCGGCCAGCCATTGATCGGTAAAAGGGGCCGGACGAATGGCCAAGGACACAAGCCGGTTTCGTGCCGGATGCGCGGGGGGGGACGGATTCCACAGCGGCAGCGTCGCCATGTCCAAATCCAGAGATTGGCAAAACCGGTACAGGGCAGACTGGGGATGATCCATGGAAACCCGTGGATCACTGAAATTTTCCCACGCTGCGGCGGGCATGGCGCTGTCGAAACCGGGTAATACCACGGCCCCGTGCGGGTGGCCGGCCACCGCACGCATGAATTCCGCCGACGCACCACGAGAACCGGTCGAGCCGGCAATAATCACCGGATGGTCGGGGGGCTGCTGTTCCCATTTTGCGGCCAATGCGAGGGCAACCGCCCGTTGCCTGTCCTGTGGATCGACGGCCTTTCCGGGGTGCCAGTGTTCCGACAGGATTCGCAGAAAGGTTAACGATCGATCCCAATGACCGGACAATTCGCCGACCTTGATTTTTTCGAGCCGATCAAAAGGTACGCCTTCGCCCTGCATTTCGTCCAGCAGGTCACCGAGCGATGCGGCAAAATCAAAAACAGCGGACCGCGGGGCAAGGTCCGGTTCCTGTGCGAGCAATGCCTTGACCAATTGCGCCAATTGCAACCGTCGCCGCAGGGGGGTGACCGGCGCTGGCAGGGCGATGGGCAAATCGGGGCGGTCGGCGATTTCAGTGATCAAATGCACCTGTGGCAATAAAAGCGTGCCATGTTGCAGAAATACTTCGTGCAGGCGGCGTTCCATGCGGCGGCTGTTCACATAGATTTCCACGCGTGCCAATGCTTCGGGGGGGCGGGATGAAAACCGTTCGAGCAGACCCTTTGCAAATGTCGCCGCGAAATCACACCCGACAGGGACGCCATAAACACCGTGCAACGCGATGGAGTTATTCAAAATCATTCCTTTGCAATGTGGCCTCGGCAACGCCAATACGTTCGGGTTGGCCAATATCCACCCAGCCGCCTGAATGGACAAGGCCAAACGCACGCCTTGCTTGTATCATTCTGTCCCAAACGGCCGTCAGAGAAAAGCATTTTTGTTCAAATGAGCGGAGCAGGTCGGTTTTGATGATCTGTGCGCCGGTGTACATAAACGGGGCTGTGGGCCGGTCCCCGCGCCAGTCAATGCGCCCTGCATTATCCAGGTAGAAATCCCCGGGGCTGGTGTTTTGTTCGATATTTTGTGTGGGGATCAGCATCAGCAAGGCATCCATTTTCGCAGGATCCCAGCCTTTGACCAATGCGGTCAGGGGGTTTTCCCCCGTCCAGATCATATCGGAATTCAGCGTAAAAACCGGATTGCTGTTCAATTGGGGCAGAGCATTGCGCAACCCGCCGCCTGTTTCCAGAATATCGGGGGTTTCACGCACAACGGTGATATCGGAATGACCGGACAGATAGGTTTCGAGCTGTTCGGCATGGTAGTGGCTATTGACCACAATCCGGCGCAGTCCGGCATCACGAGCGAGCTGTAGGGAATAGGAGATCAGAGGCTTGTTGGCGACTTTGATCAATGGCTTGGGGCAGTTTTTGGTGAGCGCGCCCATGCGGGTGCCAAAACCGGCTGCGAAAATCATGATGGCTTCAGGCAACATGGGATCGGTTCCGCAATAAATAGAGTGTTTCCGCATCGGGTGCAGGGAGGTGCTGTTCAACCCACCCTAGCAGTTCAGCCAAAGCAGGATGGGTGAGATCACGTTGCAAATGGTTCCAGACGCGGGGGATCAAATCGAGGTATTTATCCTTGCCATCCCGCAGGAAAAGGCGGGAAAAAATGCCGATAATCTTGATGTTCCGCTGCGCGCCGAGAATATGATAGGCGCGGGTGAAATCATCGGGATTGCAACCGGATTTTTCGATGTAACGTTGCAGCATACCGGCGCGCAATTCTGCGGTGGTGTCGCGGCGGGCGTCCTCTAGCAGCGAGACAAGATCATAGGCCGGATGGCCGATCAGGGCGTCTTGGTAATCCAGCAGGCCAACCCGTTTGACACCTTGGCGGGATGGTAACCAAATCAGGTTTTCCGCGTGATAATCGCGCAGAACCAAAATGGTGTGATCGTTCGGTATTCCAGCACAAAGCTGATTGATAATCCGGTCAAAAGAACCGGACACATCTGGCGCAACGGCAGATCCGGAAGCGGCCGGAAGGTACCATTCGGTTAAAAGTCGGGCTTCACGCAGGTAGGTTTCTGAATCGTAAAGATGGATGTTTTTGGGCACCGGATGCTGGCGCAGTTCCAGCAACACATCTATTGCGGTTTCGTAGAGTACCCGTTCCGGCACTGCATTGTTTTTACATAGTTTTGCAAAGAGATCATCACCCAGATCCTCGATCAACAAGAACCCGTTCTGTATGTCTTCTGCGTGAATTTCCGGTGCAGAAAAACCCGCCTGTCGCAGAATTTCAGTGACCTTTAAAAACGCGGGTATGCTTGAATTATCAAGGGCGGGTTCGTTCATCACAACCCGCGTTTCATTTGTTTGGTGGTTGTGCAAACGGTCATAACTGCGGGTAGAAGCATCCGCTGCCAGCAGGCTGCGGTTGGCATTTTCCCAGCCTGATTTCTGGACAAAATCAAGCAGATCAGCGGTGCGGTTGGGCATTAGGTATCCTGTATTTCAGTCAGCTTTATAGCCAGCATTTTTGCCACACTGTCCCATTTTGGGTGTTGCGCATCAAGATGCAAGATACGCGCATCGTTTTCGGTGATTTCAAATCGCAGGCACATCGCGTTTGGGGGGGCCATCGGGCCGAGCCGTTCAGGCCATTCCACCAGACAGATTGCCGTTTCAAATGCGGACTCGAGGCCAAGTTCGTATAATTCGTCGATGTCGCACAGGCGGTATAAATCAGCGTGCCAGATTTCGACATCACCAACGGGATAGGTTTGCACGAGCGTAAATGTGGGGGAGGGGATTTCCTCGACACATCCAAATTCACTTTGTCGGGTTTGGATCAGGCGGCGGGCAAAATCGGTTTTTCCGGCACCAACCGGCCCTTGCAATAAAATCGTGTCGCCAGCCGTTACGACTTCGGCAAAACATTTGGCGGCCCATTCTGTATCAGAAGTGTCTGGTAGATAAAAGTGCGAGGTCATGATGGATCAGTTCGGCAAAGCAGTATTGACTGCTTTTGCGTCAACCGGCATTGGTAATCAAGACCCTACATTTATATGTTTTTTTGCCTTGGCTTTTCATCCAACTGGAAAAGTTCTGTGTTGGTAACCACTTTGAATTCGCAAAAGACTTGCCCCCCGGTAATTGGTGAAAATGTTCCCAAGACTGTTCTTTGTGTATTTAAATTGAATATGGCTTGCCACTGGCTGCGCTCGGTGGGTTCTAGAACAAATTCGCGAAAATCTCCCCACGCCGGCGTGGGGGCGGATCGTTCCTGAAGGGTTCGGGTGAAATCAATCACGTTGACCGGGGCCAGAGCACCGGCCATATCACAACACCATAATTCGTCGAAGGCATCGTTGACGAAAACCAACTCACCGGATGGATCAAATATGGCGACGCCGTCGGCGAGACTGTCAAAAGCTGAATATAGTTGTTCCAGTTCGGCGCGATATTGACGTTCAACCATCACCGATTTCGAAATATCCTCGAACAAAAGCGCCAGGCCGCTCTGAATATGGGGTCGGCCCACCACACGGTATATTCGCCCGTTCGCCAAGGTCCATTCCGCGCGATAAGTACCTTCGACAGCACCGCTTTCGAGGTTATGGAATTCTTCGCGAAGCGAGCTGAAATCATCGGGTTCCGGCATGATCCCCTCGCTTCGCAGCCGGTCAAGAAAACCCATCAAACTGGGCTGGCGTATTAACCATTCGGCAGGTAAATTCAACAACTCCGTCAGGGCGGGGTTGAACAAAGACAAATCCCGTTTTTTGTCGAAGATGGCCAAGCCAATAGGCAGATGCGCAAATGTGCCGGTGAGTGTCTGAATGAACCTCTGCAGTTCTTGTTCGGTTTCAATCAAGGGTTTGGCATCGCTTGCATAGTAGATTGTTTTGTTGTCGATGGTTATTTTTTCAACAATAAATTCAGCGGTTTGTTTTTCATCTTTGGCACAAATTCGCATACGCCTGCTGTTACCGCTTCGGGTGTATTTTGTGACAGGTTCAAAGGCGGCAATGCCGATCTGGTCTATTTTTTCAAACAGGGTTTGATAGGGAGCATTGCTCCAGATAACTTTGTTATTTGTTTCGGCCCAAATAATGAGCGGTGCGTGATCAAGGGTTTGTTGCAGTTCTTGCGGGGAGTGTTGTGGCGTATTTTCTGGCTGAAAGAAAAGCCGATTTATCACCCATGCCAACAGCGCCCCGGCGAGCGCAAAAAGTATTAACGTAGTGGGTGCCATCAAATCAACGTCTGACAAATTAGAGATCTTCCTTTGGTTGCGTTTCTGGCTACATAGCATATACCTTAGGGTGAAATTATATACCGATCAATACTTAAGAAAATTTTAAGAATACGAAATTAAGGAACACTATTTTACTTGGGGGTTTGGTGCCAAAGCCCCGCCCCGCGCGCGTTCAATATGCTCGCGCTGCCACCGGACATTCACAACCGCACCTGTTACGCCCACCATACTGCGCAAATATCTGTTTTGTCCGACATTGACGTACCCGTCCATTGCCGCATTGGCAAAGGTCAGCTGCGCGCCAGTACGTTCCAGCATGGTTTTGGCAATGAACAGACCCAGCCCCATGCCTTCATACCCCGGACGATTCGGCTGTCCGGTCTCTTTGCTGTAGCGTTTGCCCAAATAGGGTTCCCCGATGCGCCCAAGCAGTTCTACAGGATAGCCTTTGCCATTATCCCCGATCAAAACCCGAATGGATTTATCGGTCCATACGGATTGCACCCATACGGTTGATTCGGAAAAATCCACTGCATTCTGAATGAGGTTGCGAATGCCGTGGATGATTTCAAGGCTGTTGTTCACAAACGGGATGTCATCCAGAGCCGAGAAATCTGTTTCCCCATTAGCCAGAAAATGGATTTCCTTGCCGCGGTTTTCGTGCGGTTCTGCGGCTGTTTGTACAAGACTGGTAATCGGGGTCTTTTTGATTAACATATCCTCTTTGCCCGCCTGCCCCATATCGCGCAAAATCTGGCGCAGCCGGTCGGTTTGCTCGTTGATCAGCTTTACGTCTTCTTGCAGCTCCGGCTGATCCTTTAAATCGTCTTCCAATTCGCTCGCCACCAGCTTGATCGTGGCGAGCGGTGTTCCCATTTCATGGGCTGCCGCGGCAACCACACCGCCAAGCATTGACAGTTCGTGTTCGCGCGCCATGGCCATTTGGGTTGCGGCAAGGGCCTGTGACATGGTGAAGGTTTCAACCGTCACACGGCGGGCATAGGCCGATAAAAAGACAACGCCAATAATCAACGCGGCCCATGTGCCACCTATATACAGGTCGGGCAATTCCAACAGCTGGCCGGTAACTGATTGCAAGGGGATGTAATCCAGGGCCAACAGCGTAATCGACAGTATCGCCCCCCCTGCGACCAAAAGCGTAGCATTGCGTTTCAGGGCGGTTGCCGAAATCGTAACGGGGGCCAAAATCAATACGGCAAAGGGGTTGTTCAGCCCGCCATTCAGATACAGCAAAAATACCAGTTGCCCCAGATCGAACAGCAACGAAAATGTGGTTTGGCGTTGGGAGAGGCGTTTGCTCTCTGGTAAAACGAAAATCGAAATCAGGTTGAAAATAACAGAGGTACCGATCGTCAGCATACACAAGCCGACATTCAGGCGCAGTTCCAGAAAATACACCCCGACAAATACTGCAAGGGTCTGTCCTGCCACCGCGAGCCACCGCAACAGCAAAAGCGTGCGCATTCGGACCCATTCACTGCGGGCGGAATTGTCAAATATGCTGCGGGGGGCCTGTTCCATTATTTTCACCGGTTTGTGAACGTTTTTTACCTTGTCTTTCAATTCAGAAGGGTAGAGCAAGACGCCAACAGATGGAACCTTGCAAAACAGGAGACAAAAATGTCGAACATAAAAGCAATTATCGCGGCGCTTGTTGTGGCGGGGGCTGTGGGTGTTGGCGGGGTTTATTATTATAACTCCACACCTGCCAACCCATGCGGCACGGCTGTTGTGGCCGGTGGCAAGGCCGCGATTGGCGGACCTTTCACGTTGGTGAATTCCAAGGGTGAAACGGTTACGGACAAGGACATCATCAAAGGGCCGACCCTGATTTATTTCGGGTACACGTTTTGTCCCGATGTGTGCCCGTTTGACACGGCACGCAATGCCGAAGCAGTTGATATTCTCGCCGAAAGGGGCATCAACGTGCAACCGGTGTTCATTTCAATCGATCCACAGCGCGATGATCCGGAAACAGTGGGTGATTTTGCCGAAAACGTGCATGAACGCATGATCGGTCTGACCGGATCGCCCGAACAGGTCAAAGCGGCGTCTAAAGCCTATAAAACCTATTTCCGCAAAAATGGCGACGATCCTGAGGATTATCTGATGGATCATTCGACCTTTACCTATCTGGTTGGGCCGGATGGGTTTTGGGATTTTTTCAAGCGTGACACCACCCCCGAAGAAATGGCCGATACGGTTGCCTGCTATGTAAAGCAACACTCCTGAATGCCGTGAATGCGGAACATTTGACCTAAATACCCTTTTGCGATTAAACAAGTAAAACGCACAGGATTTAGGTAGGATACCCGCTACGATGGTAGAACGGCAGTTGCAGGACATCGGAGAAGATAATTCGCTTCTGATTTTGGATGATGACGAACCGTTCCGGCGTCGTCTGGCGCGTGCCATGGATAAGCGCGGTTTCAAAACCACGGCGCTGGCTTCTGTTGCGGCGGGACGTGCATTTTGTACGGCGACACCGCCGGCCTATGCCGTGGTTGATTTGCGCTTGGAGGATGGGACCGGCCTTGATGTGGTCGAGGTCCTGCGCGGCAAACGCCCCGAGGCAAGGGTTGTTGTTTTGACCGGTTACGGGGCGATCGCAACGGCGGTGGCTGCTGTGAAAATCGGGGCGACCGATTATTTATCCAAGCCGGCGGACGCAACCGATGTGACCAACGCGCTCTTGGCGGTTGCGGGTGACAAGCCCCCGCCGCCGGAAAACCCCATGTCCGCCGACCGCGTGCGTTGGGAACATATTCAGCGGGTGTTTGAACTGTGCGACCGTAACGTGTCCGAGACCGCGCGCCGTTTAAACATGCACCGGCGTACTTTACAGCGTATTCTGGCCAAACGCAGCCCGCGCTAAACTGCGGCAATCAAGGCGTTGTGCCTGTCTGTGAAATCTTGCCGGACTTCTTTTGCCGGGCGCAGGCGAATTTGCAGGGTTTTGATCATCAACGGGGCCGGCCTGCCAAACAGTTTGTCTGCCTCGTTTTCGGAAAAACCGGCGATTTGGGTGGCTTCGAGCCAGGCACTGATAATGTCGGCCTTTTTGATCTGTTTCTTGATCAATGCAGGGATCACGGCGGGCAGTCCGAAACGAATGTGAATTGCCGCCGTCAGACGATCATCCAAATGCCCGTAGTCAGGACCGACAGCGGCCTTCACCGGTGAAATCATATCGCCGATAACGTATTCCGGCGCATCATGCAGCAGCGCCGCCAGCCGCCATTTCACATCGGTTTTGGGATGCATTTCACCAAAAATCTGTTCGACCAACAACGAATGCTCCGCCACCGAATACGCATGATCGCCCCGTGTTTGTCCGTTCCAGCGGGCAACAAAGGCCAACCCGTGGGCGATGTCCTCGATTTCGATATCCAGCGGTGAAGGATCCAAAAGATCCAGCCGCCGGCCAGATAGCATCCGTTGCCAGGCGCGGGGTTGGGGCATTTTTTATCTCCGGTAATCTGGAGGTGTTTTTATGCATTGGCCGAGGATAATCAAGTCTTTGCAAAATGACTTTTGTCAAGGAAACGGTGTGCATTCCGAGTAACATCACTTGTCTGGAATAATTGTACACGAGCACCCCATGCCACCGACACTGAAAAAAGAATACAAAGGCCCCGTTCTCTTTAGCTATGGGTTCCGGCCCTTTTTCCTGCTGGCGGGGGTGTTCGGGTTTCTGGTGATCCCGTTGTGGATGGCAGTGTATTATGGCCACATTGAATTGGCCGCCCCGTTTCCGGCGCGGCTCTGGCATATTCACGAAATGCTGTTTGGCTATTCTGCGGCGGTGATTGCAGGTTTTCTGTTTACCGCCGTACCAAACTGGACAGGCCGCATGCCGGTGCGGGGGATGCCTCTTGTGGTTTTGACCCTGATTTGGGTGCTGGGGCGATTGGCAATGGCCGGTTTGACCGGTTTTTCCACTGCGATTGTCATGGTTCTGGATGTGGCGTTTTTGGCAGCGATTGTATTGATGATCAGCCGCGAGATTTTGGCCGGCAAGAACTGGCGTAACCTCAAGGTTTTGTTGCCGGTGACGCTTTTGTTCCTTGCCAACCTTGCTTTTCATGCCGAAGCCGCGATTACAGGTGATGCCCCGTACAGCACGCGGTTGGGGTTTGCGGCGGTGGTGTTTTTGATCATGCTGATCGGGGGGCGGGTCATCCCGAGCTTTACCCGCAACTGGCTGGTGAAACAGGGGCCGGGGCCATTGCCAATTCCCTTTGCGCGCTATGATGCCATCAGCATTGCACTGGCGGCGGTGGGTCTGATTGGCTGGGTGATGTGGCCGGAGGCGCTGCCCGTTGGTGCGTTGCTCTGTATTGCGGCTTTGTTGCATTTCTTTCGGTTGTCGCGTTGGCAGGGCGTGCGCACTTTGCCTTCGCCATTGTTGTTGATGCTGCACATTGCCTATTTCTTTTTGCCTGCGGGATTGTTGCTCTTGGGGCTGACGGGGGCTGCTGGACTGGATACCTATGTGGGGGGGCTGCACCTGTTGGGGATCGGAGCCATTGGCGGCACTACGGTTGCGGTGATGATGCGGGCAACGCTCGGTCATACAGGACGCGCACTTGAGGCCCCAAAGACGCTTACCTTGGCATTTTTTTTGATTATTCTGGCCAGCCTGTTGCGCAGTCTTGCACCGGATTTCGGGGTGTGGGGGCACTCTGGCATTGAACTGGCAGCAACGCTTTGGACGTTGGGTTTTGGCTTGTTTGTGTTGCGTGTCGGGCGTTGGCTGGTAACGCCGCGCCAGCAACCGCGTAAACCCAACTGCCGTGCATAAAAAGCGCTGCAAACACTGGCATGTTGCCCATTCCGTAACCGGATGCTATCTGGATGCAGAATTATAGAACTTACAGGAGTGTGGCCATGACCACCGACTATATCGTCAAAGACATCTCGCTGGCCGATTTTGGCCGCAAAGAGCTGGACATTGCAGAAACCGAAATGCCGGGCCTGATGGCGCTGCGCGAAGAATTCGGCGACAGCAAGCCGCTTAAGGGTTCCCGTATTGTTGGTTCCTTGCACATGACAATCCAGACAGCTGTTCTGATTGAAACGCTGACAGCCTTGGGTGCCGACGTGCGCTGGGCGTCTTGCAACATTTATTCCACACAAGACCATGCTGCTGCTGCGATTGCTGCCGCAGGTGTTCCTGTCTTCGCAATCAAAGGCCAGTCCCTGACAGAGCACTGGGATTACCTCGACAAATCCTTCATGTTTGATGACGGGCCTAACCTGATCCTTGACGATGGTGGCGATGCGACGCTTTACATCCTGCTGGGTGCCCGCATTGAAGGCGGCGAAGAATTTGGCGCTCCGACTTCCGAAGAAGAAGAATGCATTCAGGCACAAATCAAAAAGCGTATGGCCGCGACCCCGGGCTGGTTTACAAAAATGCGCGCCCAAATCAAAGGCGTGTCCGAGGAAACGACAACAGGTGTACACCGTCTGTACGACCTTCAAAAGAATGGTCAATTGCCATTTCCGGCGATCAATGTGAATGACTCGGTTACCAAATCCAAGTTTGACAACAAATACGGCTGTAAAGAATCCCTCGTTGACGGTATCCGTCGCGCAACCGACACCATGATGGCGGGCAAGACTGCTGTTGTGTGCGGGTACGGCGACGTTGGCAAAGGTTCCGCTGCATCGCTGCAGGGTGCCGGTGCCCGTGTGAAAGTGACGGAAGTCGACCCGATTTGTGCATTGCAGGCTGCAATGGACGGCTTTGAGGTTGTCACACTGGAAGACGCTGTTGCAGATGCCGACATTTTCATCACCACCACCGGCAACAAAGACATCATTCGTATCGAGCATATGCGCGAAATGAAAGATATGGCGATTGTTGGCAATATCGGCCACTTTGACAATGAAATTCAAGTGGCGGCGCTGGCCAACCACAAATGGACCAACATCAAAGACCAGGTGGATATGATTGAAATGCCATCCGGCAACCGGATGATCCTGCTGTCTCAGGGTCGTTTGTTGAACCTTGGCAACGCCACCGGCCATCCGTCGTTTGTGATGTCTGCCAGCTTTACCAATCAGGTTTTGGCGCAGATGGAATTGTGGACAAACACCGATGCCTATAAGAATGAAGTTTACATTCTGCCCAAGCATCTGGACGAAAAAGTAGCGCGTTTGCACCTGAAAAAAATCGGTGTGAAACTGACTGAACTGACCAAAGATCAGGCCGATTATATCGGCGTGGAAACAGATGGTCCGTACAAGCCAGAGCATTATCGTTACTAAATTCCATGCGATTTTGAGTAATAAAACGGCCTTTCGGGGCCGTTTTTTTATGGGTGAGGAAGTTTTTCTTGCCTGCCCCTTTTTTTGTGTCCCCCCATCGCCTACATTTACGCAGGGGAGGAGGCCTGATGGGGGTTCCTCTGTGGAAGGAAATCGAAATTTTTCGATGAACAATGAAGGAGAACCCAATGGGCAAGCGCGACGATCTAATCGCTAAATATGCAGACGACCTGAAGAATAAATGCGGCATGACGCCGGATATGGACCTTTTGACCAAGGTAACGATTGGTTGCGGGCCGTCGATTTACAATGCGGATGCATCGACCGTTGCGGCATCGCAGGCAAGTGAGCTCGAGACGGTTAAGAATAATTTCCTGATGAAAAAACTGGGTTTGGCAGACGGACCGGAACTGATGGAAGCAATCAACAAAGCCATGGATACCTATGGCCGTTCAGAGCGCAACAAATATCGCGCGGTTGTCTATTACATGCTGACCAAGCAGTTTGGCAAAGAATCCGTATACGGTTAACACCGCTATAGATCCGAAAAAGGTGCCTGTTGTGGCACCTTTTTTATTGTTTGAAACTGGTTAATACGCTGAATTACCTAAACTTATTGAGATACAGTATTTGCAGAAAACCAATGGACGGCCTAACTTCGCCTTAAGGATACTTGTTTGCGAGGGCCCCTTGCGGGGTTCGGGGTAGAGGGGAGGCTTTGAATCGGATAAGTCTCCCCTTTCTCTTCCTAACCCTCCCGTTTAAGCGGTCGCGCCATCAAGGTTTGCAATGCTTCGGACACAGTGGTTTTATGCGCCAACACATCCGCCACCACCCTTGCGATTGGCATTTCGATACCCTGTTTATCTGCCAAGGCCACCAAGGCCCGCGCAGTCGCGATCCCTTCGACGGTGGTGCCGGTCCCAAACCCGCCTGAACGGCCCAACTCCTCGCCAAAAGAAAAATTTCGGGATTGTGGCGACGTGCAGGTTAGTGCCAAATCGCCAAAACCGGACAACCCGGCCAACGTATCGGGTCTGGCCCCTAATTTCTGCGCCAGTCGGGACATTTCGGCAAAGCCGCGCGTTAGCAGGGCCGCGCGCGCGCTCTCACCCAAATCGGCCCCCACAACAATGCCGCAGGCAATGGCATAGACATTTTTCAAGGCCCCCCCCATTTGCACGCCTGTAATATCCTGCGTCAAATAGAGCCGCAGGCTGGTTGACGAAAGGTCGGCTTGCAAGGCACCACCAATCTTGTTGTCGGCGCAAGCAATCGACAAGGCGGTAGGTTTCCCACGGGAGATTTCACCGGCAAAGCCGGGGCCGGAAATCACAGCCAAAGGCAGATTGATGCCTAAGTCCTCGGCAATTTGCGTTTGCGTTAAACCGGTTCCGGTTTCCAACCCTTTTGCACAAAAAACCATTGGGCACTCCAGTGCGCATAAATCGTTTTCCTGCAAAAAAGGCCGTAGTTTCTGGGCTGGAAAAACCATCAACAATGCCGTTGAACCGCTTAAATCAGCAAGGTTATCGGTCACAGAGAGTGTTTCCGGAAACATAACATCTGGCAAGTAACGCTCGTTCTGACCGTGCTTTTGCATTTGCGCCATTTGGGCAGCATCCCGCCCCCACAAAACCACATCATGATCCGCCCGTGCGATGGCACAGGCCAACCCTGTACCAAATGCGCCTGCTCCGATAATGCCGATTCGGCTCATGCTTTGGCCCCTTTTTTACCGGACCCCAACATCGGCGCGGCCTCGCGATCCAAGGGCCAGCGGGGGCGCGCTGCAAGGGTCAAATCATCGCAATGTCCTTGTCTGAAACGCTCCAATCCCGCCCAGGCGATCATTGCCGCGTTATCGGTGCAAAATTTCAGGGGCGGGGCGAGGAATTTAAAACCGGTTTCATCGGCGACTTGTTGCAACCGGTTCCGGATCACAGTGTTTGCGGCAACTCCGCCGGCCACGGCCAGAACGGGCTGCGTGACATCAACACCATCCCGAAACACCAAACAAGCCCGCCGCGTTTTTTCACCCAGCGTATCCGAAACCGCCAACTGAAAACCGGCGCAAAGATCCGCCCGATCCTGCCGTGTTAATCCGCCCTTTTCCGCAACCAACACATCACGCGCACGGCGCAAGGCGGTCTTTAAGCCGGAGAATGACATATCCTGCCCTGGCCGATCCAGCAGCGGACGCGGCAGTTTAAACCGGTTTGCATCCCCTGTCAGCGCTTCTTGTTCCACCAACGGCCCGCCGGGATAGCCCAGTCCCAGCAGCTTGGCCGTTTTGTCAAATGCTTCGCCCGGGGCATCATCAATGGTGCCGCCAAGACGTTTGAAATGATCCTCGGAATGCACCGCCAAAAACTGGCAATGCCCGCCGGATACCAAGAGCATCAAATACGGGAACGCCACAGAATCTGTCATGCGTGGCGTCAGGGCGTGGCCCGCCAGATGATTGACCCCGATCAATGGCTTGCCGGACCCCACCGATAACCCTTTGGCGCACATGACCCCGCTGAGCACACCGCCGATCAACCCCGGACCGGAGGTCACGGCAATAGCATCCACGGCGGCCAAGCCAAGACCGGCCTGATCAAGCGCCCGCTCCACACAAATATCCAGCCGCTCTGCGTGGGCGCGGGCGGCAATTTCCGGAACCACACCGCCAAAATCGGCGTGCAATTCATTTTGCCCCCAAACCACAGAGGACAGCACCTCCGGTCCTGCGCCGGAATAACGCACAATCGCGGCGGCGGTATCATCACAGCTGCTTTCCAGTCCTAAAACGGTGAGTGTGTTTGTCATTGCCCTATCCGGCCCTTAAGGGTGTTGCGAGGCTGCCTTGTCCCAATTCCGGTGTGCCGGTCGGCCGGTCACAAAAAGGAATTCAACATTTGCGGCAAACGCTGTATTGCTTTGGCACGGCCCTAGCATTTGTGTTCAACTCTCGCAATGGTTTCACATCGGAATGACCCAACCCAGCCTGTTGATGATCCGTCCACAAGACGCCGCGCACAGCTTTGTTGATGCGCTGGCGCAGGTATTGGGACGACCGGTTAATGCAATTTACAGCCCTGTCATTCATATCGAACCCGTGACGGCAGTGATTGACTTGACCGGTGTTACGCATCTGGTTTTTACCTCTGCCAATGCGGTGAAAAGATATGCATCTCTGACAGCCGACCGTGATATCCCTGCCTTGTGTGTGGGCAAAACAACGCAAAAGGCCGCGTTGGAAACAGGTTTGAACGCAACGGCAACCGGTAAAACCGTGGCCGATTTCCTTGTCTGGTCAAAGAGCAAAATTTTGCCCCCCGAACCGGTATTTCTCTACCTGAGAGGCGCGCAGGTTTCTTTTGACCTGTTGCCTGAACTGCATCGGTCAGGATTTCAGGCGCGCGAGGTGGTTTTGTATCGGCAAATCCAACGTTCTCTGTCGAAAAATGCGCTTAACCTGATGCAAACCAATGCGGTTGTTATTCCGGTTTTTTCTGCGAATTCCGCATGTGGTTTATTGAAAATAGACGGTTTATCAGGCGCTTGTAATGTGCATGTGGTTTGCATTAGCCAAACTGTTGCTCAAAAATTTGCAGGATTTCCCATAGACCGTCTGACTATTTCCCGGACACCGGACCGTGCCGGTATGATCGCGGCACTGGCTGAATTGCTCTAATTTTGGGCAAGGCGTCTCTATTGGCTTGAGGCTTTTTTAACATAGGCGTACCTTTAAAACGAGGGATTCCCTCCTTATATTCAGTATGACGTTTTCCAAACAGGACAACCATTCACGTGTCAGACCCAAAAGATACCCCGCAAGAAACCGAAGATTTGCCGGAAATTGTAGAAGCACAAGACACCACGCCGGAAGCCCCCGCCGAGGATACAGATGCGCATCTGGACGAAGATCAACACACCCCGCTTTCGGCGCGTGTGCTAAAGGTTTTATTCCTTTTGGCTGTGGGCTGTGGCATTGCCCTCTGGGGGGCACCCAAGCTCGCGCCGATGTTGCCGCAGGGCATGGCCCCTGTTGCTGAATTCCTGATGCCCGGTCAATTCGAGGCAAAATCGGATGTTGCCGCCCTGCGTAGCGAGGTAACCGAAAAACTTGCCGCACTTGAGGCACGCCCGACCGGCGATGTAACGCAAGCGAATGTGGACAAGGCCTTGGCCGGTATTAAGGCCGAGCTTGGCAAAAATGACACGCAGGAAATCAAGGACCGTTTAGCCAAAGTCGAGACCCGTCTGGATACGATGGCTGCGGAACTTGCCGCAATGAATGAACGGCTCGCACTGCAAATTACCGAAAACGGTGCTGCTTTGTCCAAAGAAGCGGCTGCAAAACTGTCGGGTTATCAGGCGGTGATTGACGGGCTAAAGGCGCAAATTGCGGATATCGCGGCAGCGACGTCAAAGCAGGAAAGTAACGCCACCGCAAAAGTGGCAACATCGGCGGCTTCACGGCTTCTGACAGATATTGGCTCGGCTCTGGATACGGGCGGATCCTTTCAAGGGGCGCTCGAAGGGTTGACGGATTTATCCGGCATTGAGGCCCCGGCAGGTTTGGCGGCGATTGCCGCCACCGGAACGCCATCGCTTGCCGATTTACGCAGCCAGTTCGGGGATGTGGCGTATAGCGCGCTAAAGGCCGAAACGCAGGCGGAATCCGGTAGCGGTGTCGTGGGAAAACTGGGGGCCTTTTTGCGGACGCAAGTTGGTACACGGTCGTTGTCCCGACAAGAGGGTAACAGCACGGATGCCATTTTGTCCCGGATCGAAGACGACTTGATCAAGGGAAATGTGGAGCAAGCGCTGGCAGAAGCCGAAACCCTGAGCGACGCGCCAAAGGCCGCCATGAAGGACTGGATTGCACCCCTTGCCAACCTGTCTGCTGCACGCTCTGCAATGAAAGAACTGGCTCAATCGCTTGGTGCCACTCAATAACGAGGAATAAAACATGCTTTGGTCCCTTATTCGCATTTTCCTCTTTATCGGGGTTATCACCGGCGCGGCATTCGGCGTTTCGTTTCTGATCGAAAACGGCGGGCAGGTACGGCTGTCTTTTGCTGGAACGGAATACACGTTTGAACCCTTGATCGGGCTGATTGGCATTGCCCTGTTTTTGTTCGCTGTCTGGGTGGCGTTTAAAATACTGGGCCTGCTGTTGGCGGTGTTCCATTTCTTTAACGGTGACGAAACCGCGATTTCGCGTTATTTTTCCCGCAACCGGCAGAAACGCGGCTACGAAGCCTTGGCTGATGGCATGGTTGCCTTGGCCGCAGGGGAGGCCCGCACCGCGGTTGCCAAGGCGCACAAGGCGGAAAAACTGTTGGATAAATCGCCTTTGACCCAGTTGATCAATGCCCAAGCCGCCGAAATGAACGGCGAAAAACAGCGGGCGCTGGGGTATTACAAAGACCTGTTGCAGAATGACCAAACCCGTTTTGTTGGCGTGCAGGGAATTCTGAAACAAAAGCTGGCAGAAGGCGATACAGACACGGCGCTGAAACTGGCCGAAAAGGCCTTTGCCCTGCGACCCCAGCACAAGGCAACCATCGAAACCCTGTTCAAGCTGCAAACCGACAAGGAACAGTGGCAAGGTGCCGGAAAAACCATCGCGGCGCAGGTGCGCACCAATATCCTGACCAAGGATGTCGGCAAACGACGGGAGGCAGTTCTGGCCTTGGCCAACGCGCGTTTGTTGCTGGACGAAGGCGATGTTGTCAAAGGCAAAGCAATTGTGCTTGAGGCAAACCGCCTGTCACCGGATTTGATTCCGGCGGCGGTATTGGCCGCAGAAATGCAGGTACTGGATGGCAACAAACGTGCGGCTACCAAGATCGTTAAAAAGGCATGGAATGCGAAACCGCATCCGGATTTGGCGGCGGCATTTGCCGAAATCGAACCGGATGAAACGGCGACGGCACGGCTCAAGCGTTTTGCCGCCTTGACCAAACTCCACCCAGACCACAGAGAAACCAAAATGTTGCTGGCGGAATTGATGCTCGCCGCCGAGGATTTCCCCGGCGCAAGGCGCGCGATTGGCGATTTGGCTGAAACACACCCCTCCACCCGTTCGTTGGCGATTATGGCCGCGATTGTGCGGGGCGAGGGGGCCGAAGAAAAAGTCGTGCGTGGTTGGTTGGCCAAGGCGTTGAGTGCATCACGCGGGCCGCAGTGGGTTTGTAGCTCTTGTCATAAAACCCATACCGCATGGGCACCAAAATGCGACAGCTGTGGCGGGTTTGACACCATGGATTGGGTCACCCCATCCGAAAGCGAAGGTGCCGCAAGCAGTGTGGCAATGTTGCCTTTGATGGGGGGATTGTTGGAGGCTGATGAGCCGGAAACAGAAGATACCCCCGAGGCAGAAACGCCTCGGGATGAATAATTATCCGTTTTCCTGAAGCACATTCCCGGTAAGATACAAAGACCCGCTGATCAGAACTCTGGATTGCGGGTCTTTTTTGTGGATGTTGCGCACACCCTGTTCGACGCTGTCCACTTCCTGTGCTTCAAAGCCGACTTCGCGGGCGGCGGCAACCGTTTCTTCGGCGGACAGGGTTGCTGCTTCGCCCGGGATGGACACGCCTTGCAGGCATTGCGCCTTGGGGGCCAGCGGGGCCAGATAGCCGCGCACGTCCTTGGTGTTCAACATGCCGACAATCATATGCATCGGACGGTCGGGCAGGCGGCCCAGCGCCTCGGCCAGAGCAGCACCGGCGGCGGCATTATGCCCGCCGTCCAGCCAGATTTCGCCTTCGGGCAACAGATCAACCAACGGTCCCTTGCGCAGTTTTTGCAGGCGGGCAGGCCATTGGGTGTCGGTCATGGCGGCGGCACAGGCGGTTTCATCCTTGCCCAGCAGGCGCAGCGCGGCAATGGCAGTGCCGGCGTTCAACACCTGATGCGCACCGATCAGTACCGGCATTGGCAGGTCCAGCAGCCCGTATTCATCCTGATAAATCAGTCGGCCGTTTTCTTCCCAGACATGCCAGTGCTGGCCATAGGTTTTCAACGTTGCTCCGACCTCGCGGGCTTTGGCCTCGATCACCTCTAGCGCGGCGTCTGATTGTGGTCCGACAATGCCGAAACAGCCCCGCTTCAGGATGCCGGCCTTTTCTGCGGCGATTTCCTCGATGGTTTCGCCCAGAAATTGCTGATGGTCGATAGAGACCGGCGTGATGATCGCCATTTCCGGCTGATCAATCACATTGGTGGTATCCAGACGCCCGCCGAGGCCAACCTCCAACACTGTGTAATCCGCCGGAACGCGGGAAAATTCATAGAGCGCGGCGCAGGTGGTGATTTCGAAATAGGTAATCGATGTATCACCGTTGATCTGTTCGACTTCTTCCAGCACGGTGGCAAGGGCCTGTTCTGAAATCAGGTCACCGGCCACGCGGATGCGTTCGTGAAACCGCGCCAGATGCGGCGAGGTAAACACATGCACCTTGTTGCCCGCCCCTTCGAGACCCGCGCGGATCATGGCGGAAACCGATCCTTTGCCATTGGTGCCGGCCACATGGATTACCGGCGGCAATGATTGTTCCGGATTGCCCAGCAATCCCAACAAGCGGTGCATTCGGTCCAGTGTCAGGTCGATAATCTTGGGGTGCAGGGTCATCAAGCGTTCAAGGATGACATCACTTGACGCCGCACTCACTTTGCATCGCCTTCAAAGGTGGCGTCTTCCTGGGCCGGTACGGGGGCTGGCAGGTCGCCCTTGATGGCGGGGGGCTGCTTCATCAGCATGCGGGTAATGGTGATCAGCTCTTCGCGCATGTCCTTGCGGTGGGTCACACGATCCAGCATCCCGTGTTCAAGCAGGTATTCCGCCCGCTGGAAACCCTCGGGCAGTTTTTCGCCAAGGGTTTGTTCGATCACCCGTTGACCGGCAAACCCGATCAGGGCGTTGGGTTCGGCAATATGCACATCGCCCAACATGGCATAGCTGGCGGTCACGCCGCCGGTTGTCGGATGGGTCAGGACCACAATATAGGGTAGGCCGGCCTCTTTCAGCATTTGCACGGCAACGGTGGTGCGGGGCATTTGCATCAGGGACAGGATGCCCTCTTGCATCCGCGCACCACCGGCGGCGGAAAACAGGATAAAGGGGCGTTTGGCGGCCACGGCGCGTTCGGCGGCGGCGATAATGGCGTTGCCGACATACATCCCCATCGAGCCACCCATGAAACTGAAGTCCTGCGCGGCGGCGACAACGGGGGTGCGGCCGATTTCGCCTTCAACCACCAGAATGGCGTCCTT
>CAMZLM010000021.1 GCA_947311485.1 uncultured Paracoccaceae bacterium | reverse complement strand
GTTGTGGGCCGCCTGCGGCGCGGCCCGGAACTGACCTTGATCGAAGACTACCTCGACCGGTTCAACAAGACCGGTCGCAACATGGGGCTTGGCCCTGCCACCATCATCGAAGTTGAAGACAAAAAAGGCGGCGGCATGGATGCCGAAGCCGATTTGTTGCGCAGGGTGATTCCCAAGGGCGCGTTGACCATGGTGATGGATGAACGCGGCAAGCTGATCACATCACCGCAATTTGCCACCCGTCTGGGCGACTGGCGCGACAATGGCCAGCGGGATCTGGCTGTACTGATTGGCGGTGCGGACGGTCTGTCCCCTGCCCTGCGCGCCGAGGCCGATTTCGCCCTGTCTTTTGGTAAAATGGTCTGGCCGCATATGCTGGCGCGGGTCATGTTGTGTGAACAGCTGTACCGGGCCGCGTCAATTCTTGCCGGTAGCCCCTATCATCGGGTGTAAACCGTTGCGATCGGGCGGCGAAAGGCTTATGTGCCTGTTAACCACACCACCCAAAAGCGAGGCCGCCAGATGACCACTCCGAAACCCGTCGTATTGTGCATTCTTGATGGTTGGGGCCTCAGCCCCGAAACCAACGGCAACGCGGTGGCGCTGGGGGACACGCCGAATTTCGACCGGATCATGCGCGATTGTCCGAATGCCACATTGATCACCTATGGTCCCGATGTGGGCCTGCCGGTCGGGCAGATGGGCAATTCAGAGGTCGGGCACATGAACATCGGCGCGGGGCGGGTGGTCGAAATGGATTTACGCCGCATCGACGGCGCGATTGAACGGGGCGAATTTGCCGATCAACCGGGGATCAAACGCTTTGTCGCCGCGATGAAAGCCAGCGGCGGTACGGCGCATTTGCTCGGCGTTCTGTCCGATGGCGGAGTGCATAGCCACGTCGACCATATGATCGCCACCGCACAGGTCATGGCCGACAACGGCATTCCTGTGGCCATCCACGCCTTTACCGATGGGCGCGATGTGGCCCCAAAATCGGCCCTGACCTATCTGGACAGCCTCACCGCCGGCCTGCCAGACACGGCACGGATTGCCACTGTAGCGGGGCGTTATTACCCGATGGATCGGGATAACCGCTGGGAGCGGGTCGAACTCGGCTATCAGCCCATGGTCAACGCCAAGGGCGACAAGGCCGGTAGCGCCCGCGCCGCCATTGAAGCCGCCTATGCCGAGAGCCTCACCGATGAATTTATCCGCCCGACCGTGATCGGCGATTACGCCGGCATGCAGGACGGCGACGGTATCCTGTGCCTGAATTTCCGCGCCGACCGTGCGCGTGAAATCCTTGCGGCGCTGGCGGATCCGGATTTTGACAGCTTTGACACCGGCAAGCGACCCGACTTCGCCATTGTCAGCGGCTTTGCCCAGTATTCCACCCGCCACGATACCTATATGGACAATGTGTTTCCCGATCAGGAGATACTCAACCCGCTGGGCGACTGGGTGGCGAAACACGGCCTGAAACAATTCCGCATCGCCGAGACCGAAAAATATCCGCATGTGACGTTCTTTTTCAACGGTGGCATCGAACAGCCCAGTAAGGACGAAGACCGCTATCTGGCCCAAAGCCCCAAGGTAGCCACCTATGACATGCAGCCGGAAATGTCCGCGCCCGAGGTCACCGAACATTTGGTCGACGCCATCAACAGCCGCGAATATGACCTGATTATCGTCAATTACGCCAACCCCGACATGGTTGGCCACACGGGCGACATAGAGGCCGCGAAAACCGCCGTGGCCACGGTGGATCAGGGGCTTGGTCAGGTGATCGACGCGCTGAACACGGTTGGTGGCGCAATGATTGTTACCGCCGACCATGGCAATTGCGAAACCATGATCGATCCCGTCACCGGCGGGCCACACACCGCCCATACCACCAATCCGGTGCCTGTGGCCTTGATTAACGGGCCGAAAGGCGCGACACTGCGCCCGGGGGGCCGACTGGCCGATTTGGCACCAACGTTGTTGGGGCTGATGGGGTTGGACTTGCCCCCGGAAATGACTGGTACAAGTCTGATTGAGGCATGAGAGCAGGAAAAACCCTGATAAACTGGATCGCTGCGGCGATGCTGACGCCGGTTGTTGCACTGGCGCAGGGCGATGCTGTGCTTGAGGCGCAAATCGCGTCTGCCGCGCTTCAGGATGCCGCCAAGACCCTGAAGAATGCGGATACCGCCAAGGACCGTGTCGCCGCGCTGACCCAAACCATTCGGGCCTATGAATCCGGCCTGACCGCCATGCGCGAAGGCATTCGTGGGGCCACCCTGCGCGAGCGAGTGTTGCATCTGGAATTTGAACAGCGCCGCGATCAGCTGTCGCGGTTGCTGGGGATTTTGCAAACGCTGGAACGGGCCTCGACGCCGATGTTGTTGATCCACCCCACCGGACCGGTCGGCACCGCACGATCCGGTATGATGATGTCCGAAATAACCCCGTCCCTGCAACGCCAAGCCGAAGAATTGCGCACCCAGCTGGAAGAATTGAACGAGCTGAAACGCGTACAAACCAAGGCCGAAGCCGATCTGCGGTTGGGGCTGGCCGGTGTTCAGGAAGCCCGCGTCGCACTGGAAAAAGCCATCACCGCGCGCACCGACCTGCCGATCCGCATGGCGGATGATCCCGTCCGCACCCAGATTCTGGCCGATAGCGCCACGTCGCTGAATGCTTTTGCATCCTCCATTCAGGCCCTGCCGGCGGAAACCAAAGGGGCCGAGCAAAAACCGTTTTACCTGCGCAAAAGCGTGTTGTCGCTGCCGGTTACAGGCACCATCCTGCGCCATTTCATGGAATCCGATGCCGCCGGGCTCGAACGCCCCGGTGTTCTGATTGCCGCACGCCCGCTTTCGCTTGTTGCAACCCCTGCCCCGGCGACTGTACGCTATGCGGGGCCGTTTCTGGATTACGGGAATGTGATCGTTCTGGAACCCGACCCCGGCTATTTGGTGATTTTCGCCGGACTGGATCAGGTCTATGTTGAACTTGGACAAGTTGTCAGCGAAGGTCAGGCAGTGGGGTTGCTTGGCGGAAAACAGCAAGGTACTCAAGAATTTTTGATTGAAGCGACACAAGGTGGTGGCACAATCGCACAAGAAACGCTCTATATAGAGCTCAGGGAGAAGGGCAAACCCGTTGACCCAGAAGCATGGTTCGCCCTCAATGACAGTTAGGAATGAAAGCAGATGAAAAAACTCGTGATCGCTGCCGTTGGCGGCACACTGGCCGGTTTGTTGATGACAGCCCAGCTCACCGGACCGCTTGTTGCCCAAGAGGCCGAGCGCACAAAATCCACTTATGAACAGCTCGACCTGTTCGGGGATATTTTCGAACGCATCCGCGCGACCTATGTGGAACCGGTGGACGAACAAAAACTGATCCGGGCGGCAATTTCGGGGATGGTGAAATCGCTTGATCCGCATTCCAGCTATCTGCCCCCCGAGGATTTCGAGGCCATGCAGGTGCAAACCCGTGGCCAGTTCGGCGGGCTCGGGATCGAGGTCACGCAGGAAAACGGTTTTGTCAAAGTGGTCTCCCCGATCGACGACACCCCCGCCGATCGCGCCGGTATCGAAGCCGGTGATTTCATCACCAAGGTTGACGGCGAATCCACACTGGGCATGGGGCTTGACGAAGCGGTCAAGCTGATGCGCGGTGAAATCGGCGAAGAAATCGTCATTACCATTGTGCGCGAAGGCACCGATGAACCATTCGATGTCACCATCAAGCGGGATGTAATCAAGGTCAAAGCCACCCGTGGCCGTGTCGAAGGAAAATCGGTTGTGCTGCGGATTACGTCGTTTTCGGACCAGACCTATGTCAATCTGGAAAGCGAATTGAAAAAACGTGTCGAGGAAGCCGGCGGTATGGACAAGGTCAACGGCTTTGTCATCGACCTGCGCAACAATCCGGGCGGTTTGCTCAAACAGGCTATTCTGGTATCGGATGCGTTTCTGGAAAGCGGTGAAATCGTTTCAACACGGGGCCGCAACAGCCAGGATAGTGACCGCGTCAACGCCACCCCGGGTGATTTGGCCCAGGGCAAACCGATCATTGTGTTGATCAACGGCGGCTCTGCTTCGGCCTCCGAAATTGTGGCCGGCGCGCTCAAGGATCACCACCGCGCTGTTCTGGTTGGCACCCAGAGCTTTGGCAAGGGGTCGGTGCAAACCATCATGCCGCTGCAAGGCGACGGTGCCCTGCGCCTGACCACCGCGCGGTATTACACACCATCGGGCCGGTCGATTCAAAACCTCGGTGTTGCGCCGGATATTCTGGTTGAATTCCGCCGTCCAAAACCCGAAGGCGAAGACGACGTGATTAAGGCGCGCCGTTCCGAAGCCGACCTTCGTGGCACAATCACCAACGACAGCCTGACCGAAGACGAGAAAAAGCAGCTCAAGGAAGAACGCAAAGCACAGGAAGAGGCCGCAAAACTGCGCAGTCAGGATTCCCAGCTGTCTTATGCGCTGGACATGCTCACGGGCCTTGCTGTTTTACAAGGCGCGAATTAACACAAGATCAAGGCTGCCGGGAACTGGTTCCGGCAGCCAATAGCAGGTGTAACGATGACTCCCGAAGAAATTTCCAACCTTCCCTATCGCCCCTGTGTCGGGTTGATGGTGTGCAACAAAGACGGCAATATTTTTGCCGGCCAACGTATTGATAGCAGCGCGGATGCCTGGCAGATGCCCCAAGGCGGCGTTGAAAAAGACGAAGCCCCCCGCACCGCCGCCCTGCGCGAGCTGGAAGAGGAAACCGGCATCACCCCGGATGCGGTTGAAATTGTCGCCGAGATTGACGACTGGATTCCCTATGATTTGCCCCGTCATCTGGTACCGAAACTGTGGAAGGGCCGGTATCGCGGGCAGAAACAGAAATGGTTTCTGCTGCGGTTTAACGGCGATGACAGCCTGATCAACATTCAAACCAAACACCCGGAATTCAGCCGCTGGTGTTGGTTGGAACCACAGGAATTACTGGCGAAAATTGTGCCGTTCAAACGCGGTACCTATGAAACCGTGATCCGTGAATTCCACGATCAGCTTACTTGACGCGACCTTTTGAACCGGTTTGTTCCCTTGGTTCAGCGGCGAAATCCGTGTATGCAGATTCGATAGATATTCAAAAGGGGAGATACCATGGGTTTCATTCGCAATATCCTGACCATCATCGGTCTTGTGGCGATCGCGCTGGCGGTCTGGGCCGGACCAACGCTGTGGAAATACAAGGTCGCGTTTGATGGTTTTGACCCGCAGGCAATGGGGGTTTACCAGAAAATGGGTGATCAACTGGTCGAGACCGGCAATGCCGCGGCCGCCACGGTCTGGAAAGCCAAAGTTGCCGAAGGCCTGACCTTTGAAGAGGTCGACGAGTCGATCAAAAGTATCGCAAACGAGCGTAACATCAAAGGTGTTGGGGAATTGCCCCTGGGGGATCAGGTTGCCGCGATGACCGGCAAGCCTTGGCGCAAACTACAGATTTATCTGTATTGCAACCCGCTGACCGCAGCCAAAATGATAGAACATGATCTGGCCTATGCGGCCTACCTGCCCTGCCGTGTGTCCTTGGTCGAGGATGAAACCGGCCAGCTGTGGCTGTATACGCTGGACATGGACATGATGATTTACGGTGGGAAAACCCTGCCGCCTGATTTGCTGGAAGAAGCGCTGCATGTGAAGGATATCATGCAGGACATTCTGAAACGCGCCGCAGAAGGCGATTTTTAGGGATATGAGCGCGCCAAGGCGCGCTTGCCTCCGGCGGGGATATTTCCAGAAAATGGAAATCTGCTAAACCGACAAACAAAAAGCGCGGATGGGAAACCCTCCGCGCTTTCTTGTGTCGATTGTCGTTTTCTTACTGCAGGCCAATGGCCTTTAGAATTTTGGTCAGCGGGCAAAAACCGGTCAGGCCGGACTGAAACAGGTTCACACCGACAAAGATAACAAACCAGAGCCAGCTCATGGTGGTCAGGTCAAACTGGCCGTTCATGTGGCCAAGGCCAAGAGCGATCAGAATAAAAGTGCCCGCAAGGGTCA
The DNA here is from genome assembly GCA_947311485.1 of uncultured Paracoccaceae bacterium. Classification (GTDB taxonomy): domain Bacteria; phylum Pseudomonadota; class Alphaproteobacteria; order Rhodobacterales; family Rhodobacteraceae; genus Amylibacter. Next base: position 13,777 of record CAMZLM010000021.1, on the reverse strand, counting down.
TGGTCATACGTTGTGCGTTCATAAGAGTATCCTCGATTTTTGAAGCAGGGAATTGCCCCACATATATAGAATATTGAATGCTTTGCAAGCCGCGCCATGCAGGACGGGTCCGACGGAATGCAAAACCCGTTTATAGCAAGAGGCAGGGCTTGACGCTCCCCCCTTCATCATTCACACCCATTGCAAATTTAACACTCAGGAGGCCGTGATGGCAGAACAATGTGGATTATGCGGTGCGGTGGATGACTTGGTGGATGTTGCAGTGGAACCCCGGGACGATACGGTAACCTTGTGCACCACCTGCCAGGACGGCGTGTCCGGCGAGATCAGTGATGCGCCGCATTGGAAATGTTTGAATGATGCGATCTGGTCGACAGAGGCAGCGGCGCAGGTGACGGCCTATCGCCTGTTACATCGTCTGAACAGCGAACCATGGGCGCGCGATTTGCTCGATATCGCCTATCTGGAACCTGACAATCTGGAATGGGCCGAAGCAGGGATTGTTGAAACCGACGATGACGCGCTGATCCACCGTGATACAAATGGCGCGGTTTTATCTGCCGGTGATACCGTGGTGTTGATCAAGGATCTGAACGTCAAAGGTGCCGGTTTCACGGCCAAACGCGGCACAGCCGTGCGCAATATTTCTTTGGTTCCCGACAACGAAGGCCACATCGAAGGACGCGTAAGCGGACAGCAAATTGTGATTTTGACCGAGTTTGTGAAAAAATCCGGATAGGCCATTTTGGTTTCTATGGCCTTTCGCGCCTTGGCTTACACGCCGTGATTCAGCTGAACTGCGAAAGGCCCTAACGGCCAAACGACATCATTCGGGCCATCCACTTTTTCTTGGGCTTGAAGGGCACATATTGGTCCAGCATGGCCTCGACCTTCTCCCCGTCCACAACCTCGGCTCCGGCCAGCACTTCGGCATAGAGGAACTCTGCCAAAGGCATGATCGCGGCTTGCGTTTTTTCTTCGGCGAAAATCTTGGTGGCCATGTCTTCGAGGTCGTCCCACACCTGTTCGTGGTGTTTGTCCCCGGCCAGACCGGCCACAAGGCGGGTCAATTCGTCAATGCGGGCCACATCGCCGCCACAGCAGGTGGCGGAATTGCAGGCGAACTCCTCGGCGATTTGGCCGCCGAACAATTCAATAATGCGGATTTCCAGCATTTCGATAAAGGAATCCCAGTTGCCTGAAAAGCTTTTGTCACTTTTCAGTACCGGCGGGCGTGGCAGCATCTGCACGGACACAACCCGCAATCCCAACGCCCGCGCCGTCAGCGCATGGCCTGCCTCGTAAACTGCAAGCCGGAAAGCCTGCTCTGCACAGCGCCCTTCGGGGACAGGGCAAACCGGTTCTGTATACATCTAACGTCCTCTATTAGCGGCCTCTTCGGGCTACTCTTTATGTTCTTCCACCCCTGCATCCGTGCGGCCAGAAGGGTCCGTATACCGATCATTCAGGCTTTGGATATGGGTTGCAACTGTTTCCCGAATAGCGCGCAGTTTTTTCGCTGCGCGCCCTCCCCAACCGGCGGGTTCAACACCGAACAATGATTTCAGGCCACCTGTGCTTTTCTCAAAAGCGTTGCGCAGGTTCAGCTCCACATGTCCATAGGTCGTGCTGAGCGTTGGCGCAATCCGTTTGGCCACCACACCGCGTACCCAGAAATGGAACGTACCGGCCAACACCGCCAGCGCCAAAATGGAAATTCCCACATCCAACATATGCCCCTTGAGCCATTCATAGGTGAAAATACCGGCCGGCGGCATCCATTTGAACGTGATCATCAGACCGGCAATCACGGCCACCACAGCCGCCAGCGCGATACCGTCACCAATCAACACCCCCCGGCGCCACTTGGCCTTGGCGGCGCGCAATTTTGGCAGGACATCGTGTTCCAGTTCGTTTGACACGGTTTCAAGCATGCTGACGATGCGGTAATTACGCTGCAATTCGACCTCGTCCATGCGGCCAATAATTTTTGCCAGATCCGCATCCCTTTTGGCCTGAAAGCGTTGTTTCAGGGCTTCGTCCTCGATCGGGATGGCCGCGTCTTCGTTGTAAATGGTGTAGAACTGTCCCGCAGACAGTCCCGCCTGTGACACCGCCCGCTGCCATGCGCCGACGATTTCTTCGGAGTTGTCGTCCTTGGCTGCCGTATCGATCTGGTTCAACACATACAGGAATTTCGATGCATCCGTGCGCTTGATGGTCCGTGCCACCAGATGTTCCAACGTATCCTGCATCGCCCCCGGTTCTGGGTGGCGGGCATCGAAAAACACCAGCACCAGATCGGACAGATCAATAATATGATCGGTAATCCGCAACGTAGAGCGTCGCTGATCGTCGGCATCAAAGCCCGGAGAATCGATAACAATTTTGCTTTTGATCCGGTCGTTGCTCGTGGTGCGCAGTTGCAGATAGCTCTCGATATGTTTGCCTTCGCCTTTGGCCACCTTTTCGATTTCATGGGAAATGCGGAAAAACGGGAAACGCGGGTCGGCATCAAGCGCGGTTCCGGGCAGGGTCTGATTGCCATTGGTTTTGGCGGACCGGTGGCAAATTACCGTGAATTTGTCATCCACCGCCTGATTGCCGGTGTCCTGCAAGGTTTCGCCCACATAGGCGTTGATAAAGGTCGATTTACCCGAGGAAAACGTTCCCAGCACCGAAATCAGCGGCCACCAAGAAATCCGCGATGCCAGCGAGGATTCTTTGTCGAGCAAACCGGTGCGATACAACAGCTTGTCGAATTTATAGTAGGTGGGGAGAACCTCCAGTAAAGCGGGATTTTCCTCTTTCAGGTGGCTTTCCAGACGCGCAAGGCGGTTATTCAAAAACTGGCTCATGGTGGTATCCCTGTTAATTCGCTGCTTGGGCGCGCAGGTCGGCGGCCATATTCGGCGCAAGCCGCTGCAGAATATTGATGATTTGACCCAACTTCGCCTGATCACCGGATTTCAGCAAGGCTTTTCCGGTTTTATAATAGTAGGTTGCCGCATTTTGGTATTGGCGCTGGGAATAATAGAAATTCCCGATTTCCCCTTGAACATCCGCGCTGTCAGGGAATTGATCTCCCAAGGCCACATATTGGGTTTCGGTTTTCTGAATGTCGCCACTGCGATAGCTCTGGCGGGCGGCATTCAATGCCTGTTCTATGGTTGGTTTAACTGGTTGTGCAGGTGCCGTTACAACGGGTTTTTCCTCGGGAGCGGGGGCGGAATCCGGTTCCGTAGGTTGTTCAACGGCTGGTTTTTGCACGGCTTCAGGTTCTTGTGCCGCTGCCTGTTCCTGCACGACTGGTGCTGCGGGTTCTTCTGTTACGGCGGGCTGTTGGGGTTCCTCGACAACCGCTGCTTGTGTTTCAGGCACAACCTTGGCGGGGTCTTCTTCGGGGGCTTGTGCGACAGTTTCTTGTGCGGGCGCTTCATTGGCGGATTCATCCGTATCTTCTGCCCAGAACATGCTGGGGGACAAGCCGGTAAGTTCCATAACCTTGTCACGATTAAACAGCGCCAAAGCCGCCGCAATGACGATGATGTAGATGATGATGAGTCGAATAAATGGCATATGCTGCGCCCCGTTCCCGTGTTGATTATGTACCGCTGGTCCGTCTATCTGGACCCGTAAATTTTTCTGGCCAGTGCATCAAGCTCCTGCGCCGCCTTGCCCGAAGGTTCCTGTTCAAAAACCGCCAGCCCTTCGGAAAAAGACCGCCGGAAGGCCAACCGCTGCACCATTTTTTCAGGCAGGGTTTTGATCATCGACAGGGTTTCCAGTGCCTCGATGGATTCCGCATTTTCGCGCGACCGCGGGTGCGGGTCGGCACGATTGACAAAGGCCACGATCGGGGGCAGATCCTTGCCCCGTTCTTTGGTGACAATGTCCAGAAAATGCTGCGTAGCCCAGATATCCGCCTGTGACGGCGTAACCGGAATCACGATCTTGTCGCAAACACGGATGGCCCCGCGCAGGGCCGCCATATCCGACGTCCCCACGTCAATCAACCAATCGCCCTTGGCGTCCTTCTTGGCTGGCAATTCATGCACCACCTTGAGCACGGGTTCAACGCCGTCCTCTTCGCGGATTTCGGCCACATCGCTCACTGTGCGCTGGGGGTCCAAATCGCACACCGTTACCTTTTTGCCCTGCTCCATGCGCCACATGGCCATATTGAACACCACCGTACTTTTGCCGGTGCCACCTTTGAAATTGGCAAATAATGTTAACATGTGAACTCTCCCTTTTCGTCCTAGTCAGCCGCAACCGGGCTTTGCAGCGCGGATGTGGGCGGCTTGGGTGCCAGCGGTGCTGCAACTTTTCGCCAGCCCTGAGGCACCTGAAACAGCGCCGGATTAACCGGCCCGACCGTTATTTTTTCCAGCCGTCGGGTCTCTCCGCTCGGCAGGTTTTCTTTGATAACCACACGTAAAACCGGATCGAACCACCAGTCACCCTTTTGGGGTTCCTGCCCCGGGCGGGTGAGCGTGATTGTCCAGTGCTCTGCCATACGGGTATCGATTTTTTCCATCGCCACAAAGGCCATGCTCATCACCGACCCATCCGGACGGATCTGCTTGAGCGCACGGCGGCGAGCGGAATTCCACAACAGAACCAGCGGCTTGTCTTTTTGGCCACTGGCAATCACCCAGCGTTCTACCTTGACGCCGCTCAACACATCATCGCCAACATGTTGACAGGCTGGATCGGGTTTTTGCGTCGGGCAAGGGGATTTGTAACCGCCCACATCCGCCGCAGGGACCGCCGGCCCCAGAATTTCAATAAATGTCTGCTGTTTCGGATCCAGCACATACATTGCGCCAACTGCCGGCAGCAAGATCTGGATCACATGACGCCCGTTTTCTTCAAATTCCAGCCGCAGGTTCTGGCCGGATTTCACAATGGTTCCAAAGGTTTCTGCCTGCCCCGGAAAGGCATGAACAGCCGTCGCCGAATAGGCCGGTGCCGATGTTTGCGCCGTAGCGATACCGGTCCAGACAATCGCGAACGCGGTGATGACAAGTCTGGCCGCATTTCTTATGTGCAATTCCATGGGAACCTCATCATGAAACGGGTGGGTTGGCTACCGCCCCCGAAAGGGCGGTAACGCGTTTGGCATCAAACAACCTTAGTTGCTTGCGGTACCTTCGGCTTTTGGCGTTTCCATAGCAGCGGAACCTTCAGCAGCTGGTGCCGCAGGGGCTGGCTGTGGGTTCACGTATGGGCCTTGTGGACCAGGGTATGGACCCCAGGCAGGGTTCCACATGTAGTTATTGGCATAACCGTTGCCGGAACCCTCACCGCGACCTTCGCCACGTGCTTCGCTCTTGGCGTCGCCTTGGCCTTCCATGTTGCCATTGAAGCCAAAGTTGAACGAGCCTTTGCCATTGCCGTTGCCGTTGTTGGAGTTGAAGCCGTTGAATGGACCCCAGTTGTTGTTGCCACCCCAACCGTTGTTACCACCCCAAGGTGTCCAGTTGTTGCCCCAACCATTGTTGTTGCCACCCCAAGGTGTCCAGTTATTGCCACCCCAACCGTTGTTGCCACCCCAGGGTGTCCAACCGTTATTGTAACCGTTGTAGTAGCCTGGGCCACCATTGTATGGACCCCAGTTTTGGGCAGAAGCTTCTGTAACCATTACAGTTGTCAGGCCAGCGGCGAGAACGGCCGTCAAGATAGATTTACGCATTTTAGTCTCCTAGTTTCGTCCCGTCAGATTGTTTGAAAATTTGACAATGGGACACTTGTCATCTTCCAATTCGTTTGCGCCAAGGACGCGAACCTCGTGCCGATCGGGTTAGAAAAACCCGAACGGACTAAAGCCAAAGGGGGAACCGCCACCGGGAAGAAACCCACCGGACGGGAAGAACCCACCATTGTTTCCGGGATAACCGCCCGGAGTACCAGAATAGCCATTCCCGTAGTTGGGATAGGCCCCTGCGCCATAATTGGGCGCATAACCGGAATAGCCTTGCGGCATACCGGCGTAACCATACCCGGTGGCGGGGGGGTAGCCCCCGGTCGGGTATCCATTTTGCACAGGGCGCGTCATCGGCGCAGGTGCATATTGCGGGGTGGCAACAGGCGCAGCACGCTGCGCAGGGGCCACGGAAACAGGGGCAGGCGCGGGAACCGCAACCGGAGCCACAGGGCGAACCGCCGAGAGCCGCTGGGCAAGGTCCGCCGGTGCATAGCGGCTTGTGGCGGTGCCGGATGCCCCGCCGGACGCGCTACTGCGATTCCAGGGGTTTCCAGTTTGCGCCGTTGCCGGTCCCAAGGCGAGGCAAGTCAATGCAACACCGAGTACGGCTATTCCTGTTTTTTTCGTTGTCATCTCAAACTCTTTCATCCGATGTTCCTGACCCGATCAGTTTTGCGGGCGGGGGGGCATACCCGTGCCGTATTGATATCCATATCCCGGTCCGACCGGCCCGCGATAACCGCCCCAAGGGCCGCTCGGGAAAAACGGCGGCACAGGAAAAGACGGCGGCACATAGCCGTAATACTGGTTCGGCGCGCCCACCACATAAGGTGTGTAGTACCCTCCCGGTTGGGTCCGCGTGAATGTGCCGAACGGGGTCCACGCCCAATTTTGACGATAGGGCTGTCCCTGCATTTGCGGAGCCTGCCGGTTGGGCTGCTGCACCGTACCTGTTTGGGGGATGGGCTGCCGGTCTTGCACAGGGGCCTGTGATTGAATGCTTGGCTGCATCCAATAGGGCATAGGCAAACTGCGCACCCATTCCTGCGATTGGGGCTGCTGTGCGTTGAACGGTCCAGCCGGCGGGGTTGCCGTGGTTTCGGCCTGTGCCACCGGCACCAGCGAAACCGCTGCGATCACAGCCAGAGCAAAGGCGGATACTTGTGTTTTACGTGTACTCATAATCCTATTCCTCTTTGCTATCTGTTGGTTTTTTCAACCGGATGCCGCGGCGACCCGTCGTTTTTGCCTTGCTACGCGCTGCCGGTTTCGCCGCCGTCTTACGGGGCGTTTTCTTCGTTGCCGGATTTTTCGCCGCAGGTTTCTTTGCTGCCGGTTTTTTGGCAGTTTTGCTTGCCGCTTTGGCCGGTGCCGGTTTCGCCGGCTTCTTGGCAGCCGCTTTTTTCGCTGCAGGTTTCTTCGTCGCCGGCTTCTGTGCCGGTGCCTTTGGCGTGACCTCGGCCTTCACCGCATCTGTTTTGGCCGCTTCCGGTTTGGCTGCTGGTTTCACAGCAACCGGTTTTGCTTCTTCGACTTTCACCACTGGCGGCGGGGTTGATGATTTCACCGGCGCGCTTGGCTGCGGTTGAATTGTCGGCTTGCTGTCCGCGCCAAAGATTTTCCCAAACACTTTGAAAATCGACACAAACACAAACCCGATCATTTCACCGATCAACATAAAGGTGTCCCCGATCGCCGCCTGCAAAGAGGCAGAGCCGCTGCGCGACCGGCGTGGCAGTTTGCTGGTTTCAGGAACTTCTGTATGCAACGCCGCGGCCCCGGCCTTTTCCGTTGCAACCTTTTCGCTCAGTGCCTTGCGGAAGCTCACGCAGCCCAGCGGAATCACGATCAACGTCAACACGGTGGACACAAGCCCCCCCATCATCAACGACACTGCCATGCCCTCAAAAATCGGATCAGACAGGATCACCGAAGACCCCACAATCAACGCAAGCGCAGTAATAATGATGGGACGGGTCCGGGTTGCACAGGCGTGGATCACCGCATCGGTTACATCCATGCCGCCCTCGACCGCGTGGCGGGAAAAATCCACCAGCAGGATCGAATTTCGAACAATAATCCCCGCCAAGGCAATGAAACCGATCATCGACGTTGCGGTAAACGGCGCACCGAACAACCAATGCCCCGGTACAATCCCGATCAGGGTCAGCGGGATCGGGAACATCACGATCGCCGGCATGGTAAAGTTACCGAATTCCCAAACAACGAGAATATAAATCAGGATCAGCGCCACACCAAAGGCAATGCCCATATCGCGGAAAGTCACATAGGTAACGGTCCATTCGCCGGTCCATTCCAAGGCCGATTTCAGGCTATTGGCCGGCGGGCCGGTAAAGTTGGTATCCACACGCACCCCGTCCGGCGAGGTGTAATCGTCCAGCAGGCTTTCCATTTCCAGAATGCCATACACAGGCGCACCCAGACGGCCGGTGACTTCGCCGGTCACGTATTCCACGGCGCGCAGGTCCTTGTGATACACAGGGGCATCCACATCGAACTGTTCAAAATACCCCAGCTCGGTCAGCGCGATCATGCTGCCCGATGCGGTTGGCACCGGCAGTTGGCCAAGGCGACCGAATTCACCCCGCAACGCCAGCGGAATTTGCAGATAGATGAACTTGGGTTCCAGCGCGCGCTCGACCTTTACATCGCCAAGCTTGAAGCCGCCCATCGCCATTTCCAGCTGACGGTTGATCGAGTCAACCGACACCCCCCGACGCGAGGCCTTTTCGCGGTTTACCACAAAACGCCAGCTTTGGTGATCGGCCTGCATGTAGGTGTCCACATCGACGATTGTGTCGGCTTTGCGGAACAGATCGGCCACATCGGCGGCCACCTGACGGCGGGTTGCGTTATCAGGACCATAGATTTCGGCGACCATGGTTTGCAAAACCGGCGGTCCCGGAGGCATTTCCACGACTTCGATATTGGCCCCCATCTCTTCGGCCATCGGCGTCAGCATTTCACGGGCGATCACTGCAAGTTCATGGGAGGATTCCTCCCGGTCGCCCTTGCCCACCAACTGCACCTGAATATCCCCGTGCCAACTGCGATCCCGCATGTAGGTATGGCGGACCAACCCGTTAAAGTTAAACGGAGACGCGGTGCCGGTATAGGACTGCAAGGCAACCACTTCGGGCAGTTTTTTGACCTCTTGCGCCAGTCGGGACACCACATTCGCCGTCACCGGCAGGGCGGTGCCTTCGGGCATGTTGATGGTGATGTTGAATTCCGGCTTGTTGTCATTCGGCAGCATTTTGACGGTCACGTCGGTGGTCTTGAACAAAAACAGGCTCAGGCCAAAGGTAATCAACAGACCCGCGGCAAACAGCCAGCCGACCAATGGTTTGGTGATCAGCGGCACCAGCACGCTGATGAAAAAGTTATGCAGCTTTTCCGCCTGACGGTGCTCGCTGCGTTGCATTTTTTCCAGCTTTTCCATCGACGGACGGATGCGCCGCGCCAACCAGGGCGTAAACACAAAGGCCGCAAACAGAGAGATCAACATCGCCACGGACCCCAGCGCCGGGATCGGCTGCATATAAGGCCCCATCATGCCGGTGACAAATCCCATCGGCAGCAGCGCCGCAATCACGGTAAAGGTGGCCAGAATAGTCGGATTGCCCACTTCGCGGACCGCATCGACACTGACCTCATCACCCGTATGCCCGACCTCGAGCCAGCGGCGATAGATGTTTTCCACCACCACAATCGCGTCATCCACCAGAATACCAATGGAAAAGATCAGCGCGAACAGCGACACCCGGTCGATGGTATACCCCAAAAGATAGGCGGAAAAGACCGTCATCAGGATCACAACCGGAATAACAACCAACACAACCGTTGCCGCCCGCAAGCCCAGCGCCAGCCAGATCAACAGGGTCACGGCACCGGTCACAACGAACAGTTTAAAGATCAGCTCGTTAACCTTTTCGTTGGCAGTTTCACCGTAGTTACGGGTGACCTCCACATGTACGGCTTCCGGGATCAGGGTGCCTTTCAGGCCTTCGACATACTCCAGCACTTCACTGGCAACACTCACCCCGTTGGAGCCGCCCTTCTTGGCGATGGCGATGGTCACGGCAGAGGCCCCGATTGGCGCGCGTTCACCCGTGGCGCTGGCAAATGTATCACCGCCCTGTTCCGTACCATAGGCCGGACCGGTGTAATAGGACACCATACTGGTTGCGTCATCCGTGGCCTCGGTAACCAGTGCCACATCGCGAATATAGGTGGGCTGGCCGTCGCGCGACCCGATCATCAGGTTTTCAATATCCCGCGCCGTACGCAGAAACGACCCGGTGGTCAGCATAAAGGACGTATCGCCCATTTCGACATTGCCAACAGCCCGTTCCGAATTGGCGGTGCGGATGGTTTGGGCAATCTGATCCAGACTAATTCCGAACCCGGCGAGCCGCTCGGGGAAGACCTCGACACGGATGGCATCGGAGCGCCCGCCAACGATGAAGCTCTGGGAGGTGTTATCAATTTCCTTGAGCCGTTGCATCACATCCAGACCAAGGGCGCGCATGGCGGCTTCGTCTACCTGATGCGACCACAGGGTCAGGGTCACCACCGGTACATCGTCAACGCCTTTGGGGCGGATCAACGGGTGGGACACACCGGGGGGGATACGGTCAAGGTTGGACTGGATTTTATCATTCAGCTTCACCAGCGACGGACCGAGCTCCTCGCCCACGTCAAACTGGACGGTCACAATCGCGCCTTGGCGACCGGAGACCGAATAAACATGTTCAACCCCTTGAATTTCCGACATCATCCGTTCGAGCGGATCCGTCGCCAAAGAGGCAACCTGTTCCGAGGATGCGCCTTGATAGGAGAAAAAGATATCCACCATCGGCACGGAAATTTGCGGGTCTTCCTGACGCGGGGTCAGGATCAATCCCATGATGCCGAGCGCCAGACAGGCAAACAACAGCAAGGGTGATAGCGGTGAGTTGATAAAGTTCTTGGCCAGTTTGCCGGCCAGACCCAATTGTGTGCTAAGTTCTTTGGTCGCTTCTGCGTTATTATCGTTTGTCATATTGTCCTCCCCCTTTTGCATATTGGTCTCTGATTACTCACCAGAAACCAGGCTGGCAGGAGGATTGACGATAACTTGCTCGTCCCCTTTCAAACCGGACATAACCGCGACACGACCATCGCCCATCGGATAGCCTACCCGCACCAACCGCAACGACGGCTTGCCGTCCTCGAGCACGAAAACCGACGGCAGGCTGCCGCGCCAGACCAATGCTTCCGCAGGGACCGCCGCTTGCGATCGGGTCGGCACCGAATTATCGGGGACTGTGATCTCGACATACATGCCGGGACCACCAAAAGTATCGTTGGGCAGATCGAATTTCACCCGCACCGTATGGCGGACCGGATCCGCCGTCGGAAACACCTGGGCTACGCGGGCCTCGACCACACCGTTGGCCGCATCAATGCGGGCCGGAACAATCATGCCAACCGTCAGGCCGGCGGCCAAACGTACCGGCACATCCGCGACAATACGCAGGTAATCGGTATAGGCATATTTCGCCAAGGGCATGCCGGGTTGAACCGTGTCACCGACCTCGACCATTTTCTGAATCAACACGCCATCAAACGGGGCGGTTGATTGTGTATCGCGCAACCGTGCGTCAATCGCATCAAGGTTGGCCTGCGCCTGCAATAGCGCGCTTTGGGCTTGGGAAATGCCTGCACCCTGTGCATAAAGATCGGCCTGACGTTCCAGACCGGTGTTGGTGTTGCCGATGCTGTTGGCAAACCCGCGGGTAAAGAACTGGTCGAATGTGGCCGGAATGCCCATGCCCGGCACCGAGGTAATCGAATTGGTGCGGGGAGCATACAATTCGCGGGAATACTGCATTTGCGAATTCCGCAGCACCGATTCCGCCTGATAAACCATTGCCGCAGCAGCCCGGCGGCGCGCTTGCAATTCGGTATCATCAATCTTGAACAACACATCGCCGTCTTTGGCCTTGTGGCCTTCGATGCCCGCCATAAAAGTCACACGGCCCGGCATTTGCGCCACCAGTGTGACTTCTTTGAAGGGGATAACCGTACCGCCGACCGTTGCATCACCGCCAATAAGCGAGGTGGTTACGGATACTGTGTTAAAGTGTGTCCGGGTCTGCTCGGCCATTGCCAAACCGGCCGGCACCACTGCCAATGCGGTAAAAGTCGTGATCGCAAGTTGTTTTAGTTTTTTCATAACGCTCCCCTTAGTCTTCGCTATTTATTGTTTGCTTTTGTTGTTCACGCTTCTTTTAATCACATCTGCTAGGTTAGTAGAATTTTTTTACCACAACTTAACCAACAATAAAAGCATCTTTATATATCAATGTTTGAATATGTTGTTCTTATGGGAAAAAAGTGGCGTTTTTCACAGTATTACAGCGCCTAAAGAACAAAACCCTGTGTAAACTTCATGCAAATGACCATTTTGCGGCATTTTCTACCTGTGCTGATTCGCATTTCAGGGGTATTCCCGCGCGGCGCATTCTCCTGTAACGCACAAAAAACCACCGCGCCAGTGGCCGGTGGTTATCAAAGCCGCAATTTATACCGCCCTAGAAGGGAAACGGATTACCCCACATATAAGACATCGGTTGGGAAAACGCATAAGAGGCCTGCCCGATGTCCCGCGTCAGCCGGTTCATGTTCACTGTCATGACCTGCATGGTTTGCGACATGTTTCCGATATTGTCGGTCATCAACACCATAGTCGTGTTCATATTGTCAATGTTGCGCGACATGCCGCCCACGTTATCGGCCATACCACCAACGCTGTCACGCATATCGACCAGACTGATTTTCATGTCGGTGATACTCTGGTTCATGTCCTGCATTGTCAGGGCAATCGTATGCACATCATCGGTCATTTTGGTCATGGTTTTAAAGCTCTGGTTCAGCTCTACCATCACATCGGCCATCTGGAACACCCGTTGTGCCATGCCGTACATCACCCATGTGAAAACGGCCATGACAATCACAATACCCACCGTGGCAAAGGCAATGGAACGGCCACTGTTAACGCGTCGATACATGGGAACTCCTACTCTCGGCAAGCAGGGCTTATTCCCGGCTCACGCAGCCAATCTGGCAACATATTCCAATACCTTTATACGATTATATCAGAATTGTTAAGAGGGTATTGCGATAGGCCGATTTTCTGCAATCAAATACATCTGCTTTGGGCATAGGCCGCACAGCCGTGCAACGCGGCGAAATCGTCGTCAATCAACGCCACACCAAAACCCTGCTTTAAACCGGCACCGCTGATTCTGTCGGTGAAGACCTGTTCAAACCCGAACCGTTCCAGAAACGGGGCCACCCCGCGCGCCACACTACCGGCAAGGTAAATGCCGCCAAACGGCAAATACGACAACGCCAGATCCGCAACAGCCCCGCCCAGTATCCACGCAAACCGCGCCATAGCTCTTTCTGCAATCAGGTCATCCCCCGCAGAAACCGCCGCACAGATTTCAGCTCCGCTCAGCCCCCCTGACCGCCTGCGCCTTTCGGCCTCCCAGCGATACACAGCCTCCAACCCGCCACCAGATAAAACATCCCCAAGCGCGCAAACCTTGCCCGGCGGGGCGGCGAACTGCGCCAGCTGCAACATTTCCCTATCCAGCACAGGCAAGGCCATGCAGCCGGATTCAGACGCAAACACCTCCGGCGTATCAACGCCGTGCACCACCGCAATATTGAAACCGGTGCCGATTCCGACAACCATACGTGGCCCCTTGGCCGGATCTGTGCCGCCAAACATCTGCCTCGCCCCCCCGACTCCGGGGGGGGCACCCCCGTAACCCAGGGCCACCAAATCATTGATGAGCAGCACATCCTTTGCCCCTGTCAACGCGGCGATTGCCGGCGGGTCGATGTGCCAGTCCAGATTGGACATGCTGACCTTGCCATCCTCCACCACACCGGCAACGGCCAAACAGCCCCCCGCAAAACCGCCGTTGAACTCTTGCAAATAGCGGTGCAGATGCACCTCCAAGGCGGCGACGCCCGCATTGGGAAACCGCC
>CAMZLM010000020.1 GCA_947311485.1 uncultured Paracoccaceae bacterium | reverse complement strand
CTGACGGGGGCGCGTGCCGCGCCAATCCTGTGAGCGCTGACGCGCGGGAGAAGGGGGCGCTGCCCCCTTTTGGCCTTTGGCCAATTCACCCCGGGATATTTTAAGAAAATGGAAATGAAGGGTGCCATTTTAAAGCATGCGGTGCCAAATCGAATTCGATTTGGCGGGGTGTGCTCCAGGGAAACTTTCGTTTTGGTTGAAATGATTCAGCGGCAGGTTTCGGGGCTTATCCATCTGCATTTGAAATTCGAATATTTGAGTATGTGGGTATTAGTCATTGATTAATATGGTTTAAAAAACTACTAAAAAATTAGTTTGACAAGGCTGTGATCTTCCCTTCAATCTGGACAGGCTGGAATTGTTCGGCAAACGAAACTTAGGGAGGGCTCAAGATGCGTAAGTATCTTCTCTCTGCGGTTGCAGTAACGGCTGTGATTGCAGGATATTCTGCAGCTTATGCAGATGAGGCAGCAGCGAAGAAATGGATTGATGAAGAATTTCAACCATCCGTGTTGTCCAAAGATAATCAAATGAAAGAAATGCAGTGGTTCATGAATGCCGCTGCGCCATTTAAAGGCATGGAAATCAATGTGCTTTCGGAGGGGATTCCAACCCATTCCTATGAGAGCGATGTTCTGGCCAAGGCTTTTAGCGAAATTACCGGAATCAAGGTCAACCACCAGATTTTGGGCGAAGGCGAAGTGGTTCAGGCGGTGCAGACGCAAATGCAGACCGGCCGGAACCTGTACGATGGTTATATCAACGACAGTGATTTGATCGGGACCCATTCGCGGTTGAAGCTGGTTTATACGCTGAGCGATGTAATGTCGGGCGATTGGGCCGATGTCACCAACCCGGGGCTGGATCTGGATGATTTCATCGGAAAATCCTTTACCACCGGGCCGGATGGCAAGCTGTACCAGCTGCCGGATCAACAATTTGCCAACCTGTACTGGTTCCGCAAGGATTGGTTCGACCGTGAAGACCTGAAAGCGGCGTTCAAGGCCAAATACGGGTATGACCTTGGTGTGCCGGTGAATTGGTCCGCCTATGAAGATATTGCCGATTTCTTTACCAATGATGTGAAGATGATCGACGGTGTACCGATTTATGGCCATATGGATTACGGAAAACGTGCGCCGGATCTGGGCTGGCGGATGACGGATGCCTGGCTGTCGATGGCCGGCGAGGGATCCAAGGGTTTCCCCAACGGGGTGCCTGTGGATGAATGGGGGATCCGGATGGAAGCGGGCACCTGTAATCCGGTTGGTGCATCTGTATCGCGCGGCGGGGCGGCCAATGGTCCTGCGGCGGTTTATGCGATCCGCAAATGGGATGAATGGCTGCGGGCCTATGCGCCTCCGGGGGCTGCGTCCTATGACTTCTATCAATCCTTGCCGGCGCTTAGTCAGGGTAATGTGGCCCAGCAGATTTTCTGGTACACGGCCTTTACCGCCGATATGGTGAAACCTAAATCCGAAGGCAACAACACGGTTGATGACAATGGCAAACCGCTGTGGCGGATGGCCCCAAGCCCGCATGGTCCTTATTGGGAAGAAGGCCAGAAGCTGGGTTATCAGGATGCGGGGTCGTGGACTTTCTTTACTTCCACACCGGCGGATCGGGCCAAGGCGGCCTGGCTCTATGCGCAGTTTGTGACCTCTAAAACCGTGGACTTGAAGAAAAGCCACGTGGGCCTGACCTTCATTCGGGAAAGCACAATCAACGACCAGAGCTTTACGGATCGTGCGCCAAAACTGGGCGGTTTGATCGAGTTTTACCGTTCGCCTGATCGGGTGATGTGGTCCCCAACCGGTGTTAACGTGCCGGATTATCCGAAGTTGGCGCAAATCTGGTGGCAGCAAATCGGGGATGTGAACTCCGGTGCGTTTACTGCGCAACAGGCAATGGACCGGCTGGCTCAGGAAATGGATACGGTTATGGCCCGTATGCAGGCAGCCGACGAAGCGGCCGGTGTTTATGGTGGCTGTGGTCCGCGTCTGAACGAGGAACGCGATGCGCAATACTGGCTGGATCAGCCGGGTTCGCCAAAACCCAAGCTGGCCAATGAAAAGCCGCAGGGTGTGACCGTGAACTATGACGATCTGGTTGCCCGCTGGGCGATGAAATAAACCTCCCTGCCTGCGCGGACCTGATGCCGCGCAGGCCCTTGCCGGGGTCACTGTGACCCCGGCTTTTAATCGAGCTACAAGAAAGACGACTATGGCGCTGGAGTTGGTGGGCATTACGAAACAGGTGGGTGGGCAGACCCATATCAAGGAAACCACTCTGCGGTTGGAACCGGGGCATTTCAATGTGTTGCTGGGGGAAACCGGATCTGGGAAAACCTCTTTGATCAAGCTGATGGCGGGGCTGGACAAAGCGGCCTCTGGCAGCATCCGGATGAATGGTCAGGATGTGACGAAACTGTCGACGCAAAAACGCAACATCGCGTTGGTGCACCAGTTTTTTGTCAACTATCCCCATTGGACAGTGTTTGATAATATCGCCTCGCCGCTGCGGGTGGCGGGAATGGCGAAATCCGAAATTCAAGGGCGGGTCGAGGAAGCCGCGGATGTGCTGCAACTGCGCCCGATGCTGCACCGGCGGCCACATGAACTGTCGGGAGGGCAGCAACAGCGTTGTGCGCTGGCGCGCGCGATTGCCAAGGAAAGCAATGCGGTGTTTCTGGACGAACCGCTGGCCAATCTGGATTACAAACTACGCGAGGAATTGCGCGACCAGCTGCCGGACTTGTTTGCCGGTCGCGGGGCGGTGGTGGTTTATGCCACATCCGAACCGGAAGAGGCCCTGCTTCTGGGCGGGAAAACCGCGTTGATGAATGACGGGCGGGTGACGCAATTTGGCGATACAGCCGATATTTACCGCAACCCGATGGATATCGTGTCGGCGCAGGTGTTTTCCGACCCGCCGATCAATACCGCACAGGTCCGTAAGGTAGGTTCGCGTGCGATTTTTGGCAGTGTGGACTGGGAGCTGAGCGGCGATGCCGTGGGGTTGACCGATGGCGTGTATACGGTGGCCGTTCGGGCCAATCATGTGCTGCCCTTCAAAAATGATACGGCCTTTGTGCCGGTCACGGGCAAGGTTCTGGTGGCAGAGTTGAGCGGCTCGCAAAGCTCTGCACATTTCAATATGGGCGTGGAAAACTGGGTGTCGTTAAGCAACGGCGTGCATCCGTTTTCGATTGGACAGGAACACGGGTTTTATATGGATCCGGACAAATGTTTCTTCTTTGGGCCAGATGGCAAGCGGGCGGTGTAACGATGGCTAAAATTACCCTTTCCAATTTGCGGCACAGCTATTATCCGAACCCGAAAACGGTGGATGATTATGCGCTGAAACAGATTGATCTGGATTGGCAGGATGGCGGGGCCTATGCGCTTCTTGGGCCGTCCGGATGTGGCAAGTCCACGTTATTAAACATTATTTCCGGCCTGTTGACCCCGTCTGAAGGGCAGGTGTTGTTTGATGGCAAGGACATGACCCATTTGCCACCGGACGCGCGCAATATTGCGCAGGTGTTTCAGTTTCCGGTGATTTACGACACGATGACTGTGTATGACAATCTGGCCTTTCCGCTGCGAAATCGCGGGGTGCCCGAGGACCGGATTGCCAGCCGGATTGCGGAAATCGCCGCGATGCTGGAGGTTTCCGACATGCTGAAAACCCGCGCGGCGGGGTTGTCACCGGACAATAAACAAAAGATCTCCATGGGTCGCGCTTTGGTGCGGGACGATGTGAATGTGGTGATGTTTGACGAGCCGTTAACGGTGATTGATCCGCATTTGAAATGGAAATTGCGCTCCAAGCTCAAGGAGCTGCACCAGCGGGTGCGTGCGACCATGATTTACGTGACCCATGACCAGACCGAGGCCCTGACCTTTGCCGATCAGGTGGTGGTGATGCAGGACGGCGAAATCGTACAGATCGGTACGCCGGTAGAGCTGTTCGAGCGACCAAACCACGTTTTTGTCGGCCATTTTATCGGCTCTCCCGGCATGAATGTGCTGGAATGCGAATTGCGTGACGGGGGGGCGTTTTTTCAGGGGCAGCATGTGGCGCTGGAAGGGGCCATTCGCCCCGATATGACCGGCAAGCCGCAAATCGGCATCCGGCCCGAATTTGTTACACTGGGCAGCAGCGGGATTGCCGCCACCGTGCGCAAGGTGGCCGATATTGGCCGCCATTCGATTGTTGAAACACGGGCGGGGAACCAGAAAATAGCGCTGGTCGTAGAGGGCGATACGCCCGCACAGGGGGATAAAGTTTTCCTGACGTTCCAGACCGGCCAGACGCGCCTGTACAGTGATGGCTGGCTGGCGACAACACAGGAGGCGGCGCAATGAAAACCCAGAACAACAAGGGCTGGTTCTTTGTGTTGCCGGTGCTGCTGCTGGTGGCATTCAATGCCTTGATCCCGATGATGACGGTGGTGAATTATTCGGTACAGGAAACTTTTGGCAACAACCTGTTTTTCTGGCAGGGACTGGACTGGTTCGAACAAATCCTGCGCTCCGAGCGGTTCCACGCCGCACTGGGCCGCCAGTTTTTGTTTACCGGTTCGATCCTTGCGATCGAGGTTCCTCTGGGGATCGCGATTGCGCTGGCAATGCCGCGCAGCGGGTTCTGGGTGCCGGTGTGCCTTGTGACCATGGCATTGCCGATGTTGATTCCGTGGAATGTGGTCGGGGCGATGTGGAATATTTTCACGCTGCCGGATATCGGTCTGCTGGGGTATTTCCTGAACCATGTGTTGCAAATCCCCTATGACATGACCCAGAACCCGGTTGCGGCATGGGCCACGATCATTGTTATGGATGTTTGGCACTGGACGTCACTGGTGGTGCTGCTGGCCTATGCAGGGCTGGTTTCCATTCCGGATGCCTATTATCAGGCGGCTAAAATTGACGGGGCCAGCAACTGGGCGGTGTTCCGGTTTATTCAGCTGCCCAAGATGAAAAACGTGCTGACCATCGCGATTTTGCTGCGGTTTATGGACAGTTTCAATATTTACACCGAACCGTTTGTATTGACCGGCGGTGGACCGGGGAATTCGACCACTTTGCTGTCAATTGATCTGGTCAAGATCGCGTTGGGCCAGTTTGATCTGGGGCCGGCGGCGGCAATGTCACTGATTTACTTTGCAATTACGCTTTTGGTTTCTTGGCTGTTTTACACGCTGATGACCAAAGATGATGCGAATTGAGGGAATAAACATGCAGAAACGCCACATTTTACCGATTGTCTATATTTTGTTCCTGATGTTGCCGATTTATTGGCTGATCGCCATGAGCTTTAAAACCACGGGGGAAATCCTGTCGGGATTTTCGCTGTTCCCGCAAGAGCTGACGCTGGATAATTACCGGGTGATCTTTACGGATCCGACCTGGTACTGGGGGTATTTCAATTCGATTGCCTATGTGACCATCAACACGGTGATTTCGATCACTGTGGCCTTGCCTGCCGCCTATGCATTTTCGCGCTATCGGTTCCTTGGCGACAAACAGTTGTTTTTCTGGCTGCTGACCAACCGCATGGCACCGGCAGCGGTGTTTGCCTTGCCGTTCTTTCAGCTCTATTCGGCGGTTGGTTTGTTTGACACCTATCTCGCGGTGGCGCTGGCGCATTGTTTGTTCAATATCCCGTTGTCGGTATGGATACTGGAGGGGTTCATGGGCGGGGTACCAAAAGAGCTGGATGAAACCGCCTTTGTCGACGGCTATTCCTTCCCGCGGTTTTTTGCCACCATATTTATTCCGGCCATCAAATCCGGTGTCGGGGTGGCGGCGTTTTTCTGTTTTATGTTCAGCTGGGTGGAATTGTTGTTGGCCAAAACCCTGACGGCGGTGGCCGCCAAACCGATTGCCGCGACCATGACCAAAACGGCCTCAAGTGCGGGGTATGAGTTGGGCCTGCTGGCGGCGGCGGGCACGCTGACCATTATTCCGGGGGCAATTGTGATTTACTTTGTGCGGAACTACATCGCCAAAGGTTTCGCCATGGGGAGAGTATGATGTTTGGATGGATGGCATGGACATGGCCAACGGCGCTGGTGTTTGTCGGGATTTTTTCGGCGATGGGGGTGTTGACGGTGTTGGAAATCCGCCACCCGGGCGGGGCGGAACGCAAGGGCGTTCTGGGGCTGACGACCACGCGGGGGGACCGGTTGTTTATTTCCCTGCTGGGATCGAGTTATATTTTTCTGGCATGGCTGGGAATTGTGGGAACGCCTTTATGGTGGCCCTTGGCGGGGGCGGTTTTGTGGGGCATTTTTTGCTTCTGGAAGGTGTGAGCGGAGGCTTTGCTAAATTCATCAGGTTGTGCTACTAAGGTTTTAATAGAAAAAATACAGGCGCTGGGTTTAATGCGACAAAAGAAGAAAAGCACTCTTTTGACGGAAGTGGAGCTGGAATTCATGACCGCGATTTGGCGGATCAACGGGGGAACAGTACGGCAGGTGATGGCCCATTTGGCCGATGATCGCCAGCTGGCCTATACCTCTGCGTCAACCATTTTGCGCATTCTGGAGCAAAAGGGTTTTTTAACGTCCGAGCGCGCCGAAAAATCGTTTGTGTATCGTCCGACCGTAGACAAGCCTGCCTATCAGGCAAAATCCTTGCAGAACCTTTCGGAAAAGCTGTTTGACAATACGCCGTCCTCTTTGGTTGCGCGTTTGGTAGATGATGAAAATATAAGCGAAGAAGCGCTTCAGGAGATCCACGCATTGCTGGAAAAAAGGTTAGGAAAAAATGTCGATTGAGACCCTGCTGAATGTGTATCTTGATGCCAACATCATGTTGTTGGTTGCATATTCCTTGTGGTCTTTGGCGCGTTTTTTGTTGGCGCGGGCGGGGTTGAAACACGCCTATATTTCCCAGTTGCGGTTGCTGAATGCGGGGATGGTTGCAATCCTTATGTCGCCGGTTTTTGTCTGGCTTCTGGGCGGATTGACCACGCGATATGCGATGAATATTTCCGATATTGTGGTGGCGCAATATTTGGCGGGGCATGTGGAGTTAACGGCTTTGCAGTTGCAGGATATGCTGGGGCTGCGTGACGGTTTTGTGCGCGCGCTTGCCGAACAGGGGACCGTTTGGGCGCAGGCTCTGGCATGGGGTCTGGGGGGCGGATTCATTTGGTTTTCGGCGCGGATCATTCGTAACATTCTGAAACTACGCTGTATTATTAAACAGTGCTTTGCGTGGCGGCGGTTCGGGTCTGTGCAGCTCTTGCTGAGCGATACCGTACTGGTGCCGTTTTCAACACGCGGTTTGCGGCGGCGTTACATTGTGATCCCTTCAGTGATGTTGGGGAATTCCGCAGATTTGCGGTTGGCGGTGAGCCACGAATTGGAACATTTTCGCCGCCGGGACGTGGAATGGGAAATCCTGCTTGAATTCATGCGGCCACTGTTTTTCTGGAATCCGGTGTTTTATGGCTGGAAACGACATGTGAGCGAGCTGCGGGAGTATTCCTGTGATCAAAGCCTCGCGGTGCGGTCGTCGTTTGATTTACGGGCCTATTGCGAATGTCTGCTACGGGCCAGCCAGCGGGGGATGGCGGCGAAGGGGGTGGCTTTGGCGACACCAAGCGTTGCATTGGTAAACCTGCACAAAGGCCAGCAATCTGTGTTGAAAAACCGGATTATTGCTTTGACGTCCAATCATGCGGAACGGGAACGGCAAAAAGTGTCTTTGCTGTTGATGGTGCCTTTGATGGGGATGGTGGTTTTGGTGGCGATGATGATACAGCGGCCGACGGATTGGAGCCATGATCGCCTGATGTTATCGACCATCATCAATCTGGAGCGGCTGGATGCGCGCAGCGGGGCCGCTCCGGTTGGTTTCGGGGTGCGTCCTTAAGTAAAAAGGGGGGGGCGCTGCCCCCTTTTGGCCTTTGGCCAATTCACCCCCGGGATATTTTAAGAAAATGGAACAACGGGCTATGTAACCGTGAATTGGCCCATCATGCCGCCGTCTTCGTGTTCGAGGATATGGCAATGGTACATGTAGGGTTTGTCCTTGTTTGCCGGTAGGTCAAATCGCATCAGGAGGTCGACCTGTCCGTTGACCAGCACAGTGTCTTTCCAGCCGCGGTTTTGCAGGCGGGGCGGGCCGCCGTTTTCGCTGATGACCTGATAGGATGCGCCGTGGACGTGGAAAGGGTGCATCATCATTTGGCCCGAGACAGTCCAGCGTTCGGTGCTGCCCTGTTTGACGGCTACGTTGATGACGTTCATGTCCATGGCGGCCCCGTTGATGGAAAACCGGTTGCCGCCCATGCCAAGCATCCGCATCATGCCGCCGCCCATGCCCATTTCAAGCGTGAACTCGCGGTGGATTGCGCCTTCGGCGGGGAGGTCCGGCATATCGCCGCCAAGGTTCGTCGGCATTTTTGTAATGCGGGCGGGGAGGGCGGTGTCCACGGCAAAGGGCATGATCATCATGCCGGTGTCCTGACCTGAATTTTGGCCGCGCATCATGCCGCCGCCGCCCATTCCGGGGTTGGGGTTGGCGCTGGATACCAGTGCCACGTCTTTGCCATTGCCAAAGTCGACCAACACTTCGGCGCGTTCGCCCGGGCCCATGGCCAGCTGTTTCAGAGGCACCGTGTGGTCCAGAATACCCGCGTCAACAGCGGCAAGAAACATCGGGCGTCCATCGGACATGGACAGCAGATAAACCCGGCTGTTGGAGCCATTCAACAGGCGTAGGCGCACGATGCCCTTGGGGACGCGGGCAATGGCGTTTGCCTGACCGTTCACCAGCATGGTGTCGCCCAGAAAGCCCATCATGCTTTCGTGCATACCCAGATCATATTTGGCCCGTCCGCGCCAATCGAAATTGCGGTCTTGTAGCACCAGCGGCAGATCGTCGATGCCATAATCGGAGGGCAGCCCTCGCGTGGCGTCTTGATCATCGCTCAGTTGCAGCATACCGGCCAGACCGTTGTAGACTTGTCGTCCGGTTTCGCCGTGAATATGACTGTGATACCAGAGCGTTCCTGCGGGTTGGTCAAAGGGCAACACGGGTTTCCAGGTTTGTCCGGGTTTGACGGGCTGATGTGGCCCGCCGTCGACATCCCCCGGCACCAACGCGCCGTGCCAATGGACAGAGATTTCTTCCCGCAGGGTATTTTTCACGCTACCGGCGACGTCGCCTTTGTTACGCACGCGGATTGTTGGGCCGAGGTAGTTTTGGTTGAAGCCCCAGGTATCGGTTGCCGAACGTCCCAGAAAATTGGTTTCGCCGGCCTGTGCGGTCAGATCGAACCGCCCCGTGGTGGTGGCATCCAGCAGTGGGGGCATGGTCAGCGTTTGCATGGCCCCTTGCGCAAGGGTAATGCCGGGAAGGGTGGTTGCCGCGAGCCCTGCGCCCAGCCCTTTGATAAAATCGCGTCGGGTGGTCATGGCGGCATTCCTTTCGGTGTTTCTGATAAGGGTAAATCTAGCGAAGCTTCCCCTTTGGGCAAGTGGCCTGCCCCGCGGGTGCGTCATGCTGCCACATACACAGGGGCCGCGCAAGTTTCCCTGCACGGCCCGTTTTCAAGATTAAGTGACTGCCGATTAACGTTTAGGCAGTGGCATCCATGCGGGAACCGACACATCTGCGTGAGCAAATTGTGGCAGTTTGGCGGACAGATCGGCCATGTTTTTGATGTCCCCGTCCAACAGCATTTTCTGGGTGATCAGGGTTGGCGGCACAATCACGTTGTGTTCTACCGTTTCGCCGGCCAGCAGCATCGCCAGCGTGCGCACAGAGACCTCGCCCACAACGGCGGGGTTGGTGGCGGCGGTGGCGGCCCAGGCGCTGCCTGGTTCACGCATGGCGGAAATATCGGCGGTGGATACATCGGCGGAATAGATGTCGATCTGGTCGGTCAGGCCGGCCTCGTCCACAGCGATTTTCACGCCCTTGGCGAATTCGTCATAGGGGGCGAACATCACGGTGATGGTCGGGTTTGCCTGCAACACGGAACGGGCCTGATTGGCAACCGAATTGGCAATCGGGTTGTCGAGTGTGCCAAACACGGCGACTTCCTCAATGCCGGGATTGGCGGCTTTTACCTTTACCCATGTTTCATCGCGACGGTCCAGTGGTGCGATGCCGGGCACATAAACGTAACCGGCTTTGAAGGATGTGCCGTTATCCTTGATGGCTTGTTCCAGCGCCAGACGGGCCAGATCGCGGTCGGATTGTTCCACCTGTGGAATGGCGGGGTTTTCAACGTTTACATCAAAGGCGACAACCTTGATGCCGGCATCAATGGCGCGTTGGGCGGCGGCCTGCATGGATTCGGTCAAGCCGTGCTGAATAACGATACCGTCCACGCCCAGAGCGATAGCCTGATCCACCATGTCGGCCTGAAGGGCGGCGTCCTGACGGCTGTCGAATACCCGCAGATCAACGCCAAGGGCGGCGGCCTGTGTTTCAACACCCGACAGATAGGCCTGAAAGAAATCACCGGTCGACAGATAGCGTACCAGGGCGATTTTTACGTCGCTGGCCTTGTCAAACGGGGCAGGCATTTCACCGGCAAAGGATGCAATGCCGGATGTCAGGGCCATGGCGCTGGTGGCCAGCCCGAGGAATAAGCGTCGTGATAGTTTCATGTTCAGTTCTCCCTAGTGGTTATTATGTGGCCCTAATGGCCGCCCCCGCGCCGTGACAGCGCGAAGGTAAAGACGAGGGCGACGACAAGCACGGCCCCCTTTACGAAATCCTGGGTGTAATACGGGGCGTTCATCATGGTTAACCCCTGCAAAAGGATGCCGATGAACAGCGCTCCGACAATGGTGCCGAATGCGTTGGGTTTGGCTGCGCCCAGCACAGCAAAGCCGATCAAGGCGGCGGCGACGGAGTCCAGCAACAGGTTGTTCCCCGAGGCAATATCCCCGCGCCCCAGACGCGCCGCCATCAGGATGCCGCCGATTGATGCCAGCACGCCGGAAATCACATAGGCCAACACCTTGTAGCGGTTGACATTGGTGCCCGCCAGTTCTGCCGCGCGTTCGTTTGAACCGATGGCATACATCAGCCGGCCATGGCGGGTTTTCTCCATGAACACCCAGACCAGAAAGGCAATTACCAACAGGACCACGACCGACACCGGAATCAGGCGATCAATGAAGAAATCGAACCGGTGACGCCCAAGCGCGAGGAACTCCGGTGGAAACACGCCTTCGGTGACGCGGCCGTCAGGCAGGGTCATGCCGGTGGAAATGGACCGCCCTTGTGTCGGGATCCGTTGCAGCCCGACCAGCAAAAACATCATGCCAAGGGTCGCCAGCAAATCCGGCACACGCATTTTGACGATCAAAAAACCGTTGATCAGACCAACAACCGCGCCCATCACCAGACAGGCGACCACGGCGGCAAAGGCGCTCATTTCCCAGACCACCAGCACATAGGACGACAGCATCAACGCGGTTGTCGCGACCGATCCGATCGACAGGTCAAACCCGTCCACCACCAATGTTGCCGTGACGCCAAGCGCCAGAATGCCGGTGATTGACACGGACTGAAAAATGAACACAGCGCTGTAGGGGCTGGCAAAGCCTTCGGTAAACAGGCTGAAAAACAGCACAAGACCGACCAGAAGGGCCAGAAAGCCGTATTTAATCGCCAGATCAAGCGCGCCGAGTTTGGGGCGTTTGTGTGTATCAGTTTGCATGGGTTTCATTGCCTGTTTGTTTTTGTCCGGCGACCTGTGCCAGCACCTGGCCCAGATCGATGTTTTCATTGCGGTGATCGCCGGCAATCGTGTGGTCGAACATCACGATAATACGGTCGGCGATTTCGATGGCTTCGTCCATTTCGGCGGCCATCACAATTGTGGCGCGGCCTTTGGCTGTTTCGCGGATTTTTTCGCCTATGTCGCGGCGCGCCTGTATGTCGACACCTTGAAACGGTTCATCCAGCACCAGCACGTTGCTGGGTTCCGCCAGCCAGCGGGCGACCATGACTTTTTGCTGGTTGCCACCGGACAGCGCGCCGATATCGTCATGGGTCGATTGGCACACAATGCCCAGATTTTCGATGCTGGCCTGTGCTGTCTGCCGTTCGGAACGGGGGCGCAGGAACTGGCCGCGCGAATGACGTTTCAGGAAGGGCAGGGAAATATTGCGGGTGATGTCAAACCCCTGCACCACCGCGTTGCTGCCACGATCCTTGGGGCAGAGAAAGACCCCCTTGGCAATCGCTTCGCGCTGGTTGCGCGGGGTGTACGGGGTGCCGTTCAATTGCATCTGGCCGGAAACCGGTGCTTGCAGGCCGAAAATCAGGTTGGCCAGTTCGGATTTGCCGCTGCCGACAAGGCCGGTAATGGCGATGACTTCGTTTTCGTTCATATCCAGATTGATCGGCTGCGCACCGCTGCGCAATTCCACATTTTTCAGGCTCAGGATCGGGGTGCCCTTTGCGGGGATTTGAATATCCACCTCGCTCATGGCGCGGCCCAGCATGGCGTTGACGGCGGCTTCGTAATCGAGCGGTTTTTCGTTGAATACACCGGAAATTTTGCCATCCCGCATGGAAACAATCCTGTCCGCGATACGCCGGATATCGGACATGCGGTGCGAAATATACAGAATCGCCACACCGCTGTCGCGCAGACGGTCCAGCAGATCAAACAGACGTGTGGCTTCGGTCGCCGAAAGCGACGATGTGGGTTCATCGAGAATAAGAAGCTTGGGCTTATGGGCCATGGCGCGGGCGATCGACACCAGTTGCCGGTCGGCAAGGTTCAATTCGCTGACCGGTTGGCGCACGTCCACATCCAGTTGCATGCGTGCGGCGATTTCGCGGGCTTGCGCACGAATTTTACGGTTGTTGATAAAAAATCCGCTGCCCGGCGCGGCCAGATTGTCCAGCATCAGGTTGGAAGCGATGTCCAGATCGGGAATCACCCCGTCGTTGATGTTCTGGTGAACGGTCACCACACCGGCGCGGATGGCCTCTGACGGGGTGGTGGGGTGAAAGGGTTGGTCAAACAAGGTGATGTCGCCGCCATTTGCGCGATGCACCCCGCATAACACTTTGACCAAGGTAGATTTTCCCGCACCATTGGCCCCCATCAGCACAGTTACCTGTCCTGCGGCCAATTCCAGATCAATTCCGCGCAAAACCTTGTTTTCGCCGAATGTCTTGGTAATTCCGGTCAGTTTTACAGCTGTCTTTTGCACCTGTTTTCCTCTCTGTTGGGGCAAGTTAAGAGTTTAAACTGTCATATGTCAACAGTTATTGACATTTGCCTGAATTTGGAAAACACTGACCCCACAATGCGCATGGACTGGACAGACCGGAGGCTGAAATGACCACGACCGACACGACTTATGCCCCTTTGACGGTGGAGAGTTTACCCGAACGACTGGGCGGCATCGCCGCGATCACGGATCGGCTCGGGGTGGATACGTCCGCCTGGGGGGTAAAGGAAGTCGGGGATGGCAATCTTAATCTGGTATTTATTGTCCAAAGCGGCAAAGGCAGTGTGATCGTCAAGCAGGCGCTCCCATACGTACGGTTGGTTGGCGATAGCTGGCCTTTGCCTCTTAAACGCGCCTATTACGAATACCATGCCCTGATCCGTCAGGCGGCACGTGATCCGGGTACGGTGCCCGACGTGTATTACTTTGACGAGGCCCAGGGCCTGATCGTGATGCAGTTTTTCACCCCGCATATTATTTTGCGCCATTCGCTGATGGCGGGGCGCAAGCATGATGGCATGGCGCGGGTGCTGGGCCTGTATTGCGCGCGCACCCTGTTTCGGGGGTCCGATTTATCCATGGACACGGCAGAGCGCAAAAAGGATGTGCGCCTGTTCGCCGAGAGCAGCGAGCTGGCCGACATAACCGAAACGCTGGTGTTTTCCGACCCGTATTTTGATGCAGAGCGCAACCACCACACACCGGGCCTTGACGGTATCGTGGCCCGCTTGCGGGCGGATGTGGATCTCAAGGTCGAGGCCCACAACATGAAGGCCAAATTTTGCAACAATGCGGAAACCATGCTGCATGGCGATTTGCACACCGGTTCGGTGATGGTGACGGATACGGAAACCAAGGTGATCGATCCGGAATTCGCGATCTATGGGCCGATGGGGTTTGATATCGGTATGTTGCTGGGCAATTTCTGGATGGCATATTTTGCCCAACCCGGGCATGCGGACACGCCGGGGGCGCGGGCGGATTATCAGGAGTGGATTTTGGGCGTTGTTGCCGAAATCTGGTCCGGCTTTACCGCCGAATTCAGCCACCTGTGGCGCACGGAACGCACCGGCATTCTGTATGAAAAAACGCTGTACGAGGATCAGGGCCACGATCTGGCCTCGGAGCAGGCGCTGGCGCAGCGGTTGCGCCATATTTGGCAGGATTGTCTGGGGTTCGCAGGGGTGGAAATGATCCGCCGCACGCTCAGCCTTGCACATATTGCAGAGAACGACACGATCGAAGATGAAAACATGCGGGCCGATTGCGAGGCACGGGGCTTGCGCCTCGGGCGGCAATTGGTGGTCAATCGCGCGCGGCTAATGGATATGGCCAGCGTGAATGATCTGGCCCGTCAAATAGCAGGGGAGGCACGGCTATGAAGGTCGGCAAGCAACATTATCGCTCTATCTGGTTTAACGAAGACACGAACAGGGTGCAGATCATCGACCAGCGCTGGTTGCCCCATGAATTTCGGGTGGTGGACCTGATAACCCGCGCCGATTTCGCCGATGCGATCCGCGATATGTGGGTGCGCGGCGCGCCCCTGATCGGGGCGACTGCGGCGCATGGCGTGGCCGAGGTGATGAAGGCGGATCCGTCGGATGCGAGCCTTGATGAAACATGGGAGGTCTTGCACGAAACCCGCCCCACGGCGATCAACCTGCGCTGGGCGCTGGATGACATGCGCAATCTGCTGCGGGATACGCCGGTCGCCGAACGTGGCGCTGTGGCCCATGCCCGCGCGCTGGAAATTTGCGATGAAGACGTGGAAAGCAACCGGATGATCGGGGTGCATGGCCTTGAGATCATCCGCAAAATTGCGGCACAGAAAAAACCGGGCGAGGTGGTAAATATCCTGACCCACTGCAATGCCGGCTGGCTGGCCACGGTGGATTGGGGGACAGCCACCAGCCCGATGTATCACGCGGTGGCCGCCGGCATTCCCGTGCATATCTGGGTGGATGAAACCCGCCCGCGCAATCAGGGCGCGCTGCTGACCAGTTGGGAAATGAACAGCCACGACATTCCGCATCACCTGATTGTCGATAATGCCGGCGGGCATTTGATGCAGCACGGGCGGGTGGATTTGGTGATCGTCGGCACCGACCGCACCACCGCACATGGCGACGTGTGCAACAAAATCGGCACCTACCTCAAGGCGTTGGCGGCGCAGGATAACGGTGTACCGTTCTATGTGGCGCTGCCATCGCCCACGATTGACTGGACGGTCAAGGACGGTGTCGCGGAAATCCCGATCGAGGAACGCACCGGCACCGAAGTCACCCACGTTCAGGGCAAGCTCGCCGATGGCACCGTGACCGAAGTCCAGATCAGCCCCGACGGCACCCCGGGCGGCAATCCGGCGTTTGATGTAACGCCGCGCCGGCTTGTTACCGGTCTGATTACCGAACGCGGCGTATGTGAAGCTTCTCCCGAGGGTTTGGCGGCCCTGTTTCCGGAACGGGTGCTGGATTGATCCGGAAAAGGGCGCGCCTGACGCGCCCTTTAGAGCATCTCGCCTTTAACCTGAGGCATCGTATCACCAAAACCTGAGAGCACCAAAAGTGCGGCACGGTTTTGGTGCTTCAGGTTTTAGGCCTGCTTTAGCATCTCTGCCGCTGTTGTATCGCTGGTCACCACGTGACTGACAAAACCGCCGGCGATGGCGGCACACATCGGGGCGACTTTGTCGGCCCCTTCGGACACCAGAATTCCCATATCCAGCCCCAGCAATTTGTCCAGTTCAACCCCGATCATCCGGTCATCCAGTGCACCGGGGATCGGTTTGCCGGCGGCATCGATAAACCGTCCGCACAATACGCCGGTTGCGCCTTGTTCCACATACCATTTCAGGTCCGCTTCGCTGGCGACGCCACTTGAAACGATGTGGCTGTTGGCGGCACAGGAACCGGCGGCAAAAATTGCCTTGTTGCAGTGGGACAGGGCCTCTAGCTGGGCGTGGATAATCGGTTCCTCGCGCAGGCGCGCGGCCAGTTCCGGGTCGGACAACACCGCCGGCGCATGCAGGTTGATGCATTTCGCCCCCAGATTCAGCGCCATGTGGGCGGAACAGATTTCGGCGGTAAACCCGTAAGGTGTGGCCATCGACCCGACCAGTTGCGAGACGGTTACGCCGTCGATGCGGGTTTTTTGCACCGCCTCGGCGACCTCGTAAACCGTGCGCCCCCAGGCAACGCCCAGCCGGTCGCCGGAATGCAAAAGGCTCGGCAGCCATTCTGCCGCCCCGCGTGCCACCCGCAACAGGGTGTCTTCGTTTGACCCGATGCCGCCCGGGACCACATAGGCCGCCTGCAAATTGAATGCCTCGCGCAGGTCCTGTGCCAGTTGGTGACTGGTGAATACATCCGGCGACAGGGATATACGGATATAGCCGCGCTCGCGGGCCTCGGCCAGATAGTTGACAACTGTGGCGCGCGACACCTGCAACAGTTTGGCGATTTCAGACTGGTTCAACCCGTCATGGTAATACATCCAGGCGGCCTCGATCACGATGCTTTCGCCACTGACCTGTCCGACGGTTCTTCTGCGTGTTGCTGTTGCCATGCGGCCTCCTTTTAGCTATTTGACACTATTAGCTGACATTTGTCAAAATATGTGCTTAAAGGGCACAAGCGCAGTGTACGAAAGGTATGAAAATGGTCCTTAACAGATGGAATGATGCAGAGGCAAAGAAATTTGTGGATGCGGCGGGGGATGATCCGGCGGATCGCGAATTGGCCTTGCGGGTCTATACCTCGCGTTTGATCGGGGGGGATTTGACGTTGGTGCTACATGGTGGCGGCAATACATCGTGCAAGCTGCAACGCCCTGATATTTTTGGTAAAATGCAGGATGTTTTGCATGTTAAAGGGTCCGGTTGGGATCTGGGCGTGATTGAGGCCGCCGGCTTGCCCGGTGTGCGGCTTGCGCCTTTGCAGGAATTGCGCGCACTGGATGCGCTGTCGGATGAGGACATGGTGAACCTGCAACGGGCCAATTTGCTTGATTCGACCTCTCCCAACCCGTCGGTCGAAACCCTGCTACACGCATTTTTACCGCATAAATATGTGGATCATACCCATGCATCGGCCATGCTGGCCCTGTGTGATCTGCCCAACGCCGAAGAAGTCGTCGCCGAAATTTTCGGGGACCGCATGGTCTGCGTGCCGTTCATCATGCCGGGCTTCGAGCTGGCGAAAGTCGCTGCCGAAGTTTACGAGGCCAACCCGCAGGTCGAAGGCCTGATGCTGCTGCAACACGGACATTTTGCCTTTGGCGACAGTGCAAAGGAAAGCTATGACCGCTTGATCGAACACACCAATATGGTCGAGAGCTGGCTTGAGGATCAAAGCGGGCAAGTACCGGCGCTGCCGGTGGGCGAGAATGCGGAAATGTCCTCGCATGCGGGGGAAATCCTGCCGATGTTGCGCGGGATTATCGGCGATCGCAACGCGGCATTCAGCGGCGATCGCGATGCGCCGATGCCGGTGATGAGCCTGCGGAATGGCGAAGACGTACAGGCGTTCTTGCTGCGGGACGATCTGGCGGAATTGTCCCGTCGCGGGGTGGCAACGCCGGACCATGTGATCCGTACCAAAAATTATCCGGTGCTGATTACCGCCGATATGCTGGCCGAGGGCCGCGATGCCGTGGCGGCTGCGGTGGACGGATTCATTGCGGAATATACCGACTATTTCAATACCAACAATGCGCGGCTGGGCGGGATCAAGACCATGCTGGCCCCGACCCCCAATCTGGCCTGGATCGAAGGCGTGGGGGTGGTCGGTATTTCTGCAAATGCCAAGGCCGCCAGCGCCGCCAGCGATCTGGCCGCGCAGAATATGAATGTGATGACCAACGCGCAGGCCTGTGGCGGGTTCTTTCCGGTGAGCGAAGAACAGCTGTTCGACATGGAATACTGGTCGCTGGAACAGGCAAAACTGGGCAAGGGCAAACCACCGGCGATGCAGGGCCGCATTGTGATGATAACCGGCGGTGGCGGTGCGATCGGGCTGGCGACGGCGCAGGAATTCGCGGCACTTGGCGCGAATATCTTTGTCGTCGATCTGGAACAATCCGCGCTGGATACGGCCCTTGCCGTGCTCGGGACGGATCACGGCGGTATTGCGCTGGACATCACTGCAGACGGTGCCGCCGATCAGGCGGTCGAGGCCTGCATCCGCCGTTTTGGTGGGCTGGATATTCTGGTCTCCAATGCCGGTGCGGCATGGACCGGTGAAATGACCGACTTGTCCGATGAAACCCTGCGCAAGAGCTTCGAACTGAATTTCTTTGCCCATCGCAATTTTGCCACTGCGGCAGCCAATCTGTTTGCGGAACAGGGGCGCGGCGGGCAGATCCTGTTCAATGTGTCCAAACAGGCGGTGAATCCGGGCAAGGGGTTCGGGGCCTATGGCCTGCCCAAGGCGGCGACGTTCTTCCTGCTGCGGCAACTGGCGCTGGAACTGGGACCAAAGGGCGTGCGGGTCAACGGCATCAACGCGGACCGGATCCGTTCGGGGTTGCTGGATGCGGATTTCGTCACCGAACGCGCCAAAGCGCGGGGGGTTTCCGAAGAAACCTATATGGCCGGCAATCTGCTGCGCCGCGAGGTCGAAGCCGCGCATGTGGGTAAAGCCTTTGTCGCGTTGGCCCAGAGCGAACGCACCACGGCTCATGTCATGACGGTGGATGGCGGGAACATCGAGGCTGCCTTAAGGTGAGTATATCTTCGAATTCGTAAAAATATCCCCGCCGGAGGCATCATAACTCTTATGCCTCCGGCGGGGATATTTAAGCGAATTCGAAATGAAATAGGCGCATCAAATGTGGTGCGCCGGTTTTCTATGTGACCATGACGCGCGGTTACTTGTCGTCATCCTTGTGAATGCTTTTGGCAATGCGCCGCCCCATCAACCAAACCACCAGCAAAACCGGCGGCACCAGAATCGCCCCCAGCATTTTTTCGCTCATGCCGCCATAGGTCGCCGCCGGTTTCAGCAGCTTACCGAGCAACATCACCGCGTAATAGCTGATGGCGAAAACCGACAGGCCCTCGACAGTTTGTTGCAAATGGATTTGCTGCTGGGCGCGTTTGTCCATCTGGCGCAACAGGGACTGGCTTTGTTCGTTGGCCTGCACATTGACCCGCGTGGACAACAACCGCGAGGCTCGTGTGGCGCGGGCCGAAAGCGCATCGAGCCGTTCACGCGCGGCGGTGCAGGTGCGCATGGCGGGGGCAAAACGCCGGTTCATGAAATCGCGGATCAGCATACTGCCGAGCAGCTGTTCTTCGTGCAGCACATCAATGCGTTGCCAGACGATGGCGCTATAGGCCTTGCCGGCGCTAAAGCGGAAGGCGGCTTCAGAGGACAGTTTTTCAATCTGTGCGGAAATATCCAGCAGCCGGTTCAGCGCGTCTTCGGGGTTGGTGCCTTTGGTAGACATCTCGGCAACAATACCGGATAGCTCGGCTTCCAGGGGTTGCAGTTCGCCCATCACGCACCGTGCGACGGGTAGCGTCAGCATAGCCATGGATTTATAGGTTTCGATTTCCACCAACCGCTGCACCGTGCGGCCGGTGCGGTGGGGCAGGGCATCACCGATCATATAAACCACAAACCGGATGTGGCCGTTTTCATCCAGCCGGAAATCGCTGGCGACGGCGGCGGTGCCGTTGGCGGCATAGGATACGGCGCGGGATTCGCGTACGAACCAGTCCTTGGTCTCTGGGTCAATGCGGGATTCGACCTCTGATTTGGTGTGGGCATGTTCGATTCGCACCAGCGACGAGGACAACAGTTTTCCGGGGGCATTCGCCAGCCATTCAGAAGGGAAATGTTCGAAAATCTGGCCGGAAAAACCGGTGGGGGCTGCCCCGTCCTTGAACAGCATAAAGGTGCAAAATTCCGAATGGCGTTCCCATTTCAACTGTACCCGTCCCAGATCGGCAAAGTGATGGTCCGCACCGTGGGCCGGATGACTGGCACCGTAATGATCCAGAAGCTGCACCAGAAACTGGCGGTCTGCGTCGGGGTTGTTCGGGTCGCGGGCAATGGCGATGACGCCAGCCCGGGCCGGGGCGCTGATGTGGGGGAAAGGGCGCGCGTGCAATTCATTGGATAACGCGATCCGTTTCGGGTGGTCTTGTAGGGATTTTAACGGCATGGGCGCACTCCTTTGCCGGATTAATGCCAGAACCGGCCCCCTGTGTCACGCCCCGAGATTGGTCATTTTTGATAACAGTTCTGTCGCATTTTTCACCGCAAACCGTTTTAGCAGACGGGCGCGCACGTCTTCTATCGTGCGCGGAGACAGGCCCAGTTCACGTGCGATTTCCTTGCTGGTCTGGCCGCGCCGCATCCGCGCCAATACCTGACGTTCGCGTTTGGACAAAGACAGGGGAGGCGCATTTTCTGCAATCGGGGCAAAGCTCATCACCACCTGTTGCAGCGGGGCTTCCGGCGTGAGCGATCGCGCCCGAAACCGGCACCAGATCAAATGGCCCGCCTGATGGCGTACCATGCGTTCATCCGTATAATTTTCGCGCTGGCGCAAGTGGTTCAGCCCCACATCGCGCACGCGGTCGAATTCCTCGTCTGATCCGTAAAACAGGCGGAACGACTGGCCGATCAGGGCGGTTTGGTCGTATCCGGTCAGGTTGGCAAAGGTTTCGTTGCAGGCGCGGATGATCCGGTTACAGGTCATGACCAACCCGACAGGAGCGAAATCAAAGGCGGTTTGTGTGGCTTTATCCATAGGGTTACCGTAGTTATACGGTATTGATACCGTATCGGTTTGCGCGCAAAGTCAAGGCCGAAGGTTTTGGGGAAGATACATGACAGTGGATAGTGGCTTGAGCGCCCGCCTGAAGGCGCGCATTGCGGATAAACGGGATGATTTGATCTTGTTGACGCAGGAATTGATCCGGATTCCCACGCTGAACCCGCCCGGTGATAATTATCTTGAAATCTGCGAATATCTGCGCAACCGCCTGCAACCGCGCGGGTTTGTCTGTGAATTGATCCGTGCCAAAGGCGCGGTCGGGGACAGTGACAAATATCCCCGCTGGAATATCGTCGCCCGCCGTGATGGTGCGCAGGCCGGCGATTGTGTGCATTTCAATTCTCACATCGATGTGGTCGAGGTGGGCACCGGCTGGACCTTCGATCCCTTTGGCGGTGAATTGAAAGATGGTAAAATCTATGGCCGTGGGACCTGTGATATGAAGGGCGGGCTGGCGGCGTCGATCATCGCGGCAGAGACCTTTATCGAGGAATGCCCCGAATTTGCCGGAGCCATTGAAATTTCCGGCACCGCAGACGAGGAATCCGGCGGACAGGGCGGGGTGGCTTATCTGGCGGAGAAAGGCTATTTCGCGCCGGAACGGGTGCAGCATGTGATTATCCCCGAACCCCTGCACAAAGACCGTATCTGCCTTGGCCATCGCGGGGTTTGGTGGGCGGAAATCGAAACATTCGGGGAAATTGCCCATGGCTGCATGCCGTTTCTGGGCGATTGTGCCGTGCGCCACATGGGGGCGGTTCTGGATGAATTCGAAACCACGCTGTATCCGGCGCTGGCCGAGCGCATCACCGATATGCCGGTGGTGCCGGAGGGCGCGCGCCATTCGACCATGAACATCAATTCCATTCACGGCGGCATGGCGGAAATACCCGCCGATGCGAACGCCCTGCCTGCGCCCTGTGTGCCGGATAGCTGCCGTATTGTGATTGACCGGCGTTTTCTGGTCGAGGAACCGTTGCAACAGGTACGCGACGAGATGACAGATCTGCTCGACGGGTTGCGCGACAGCCGGCCGAATTTCGATTACGCCATGCGGGAAATGATGCATGTGCTGCCCTCCATGACCGCGCGCGATGCGCCGGTGGTGACCTCCATTGCGCAATCCATCCGCGATGTCATGGGGGTTGATGCCGAATATATCGCCTCGCCGGGTACTTATGACCAGAAACACATTGACCGGATCGGCAAGTTGAAGAATTGTATCGCCTATGGACCGGGGATTCTGGAAATGGCGCATAAGCCGGATGAATATATCGGCGTGGACGACATGGTCGACAGTGCGCAGGTTATGGCCATGAGTCTGCTGGATTTGCTGATGCCCAAGGGCTAGGCTGACGATAATAGGAAAAACCAAAGGGAGAAAAATATGAGTTTTATCAACGCAAAAACCAGCTTTGTCAGTGCCATGGCATTGATTGCCGGCATGGGGATGGCACAGGCGGCCAACACCGATATTACCGTGGCAATGCAGCTGGAACCGCCACACCTTGACCCGACAAGCGCCGCGGCCGGTGCGATTGACAATGTGGTGTACTCCAACATCTTCGAGGGTCTGACCCGCTTTATGGGCGATGGCTCCGTGGTACCCGGACTGGCCGAGAGCTGGACCGTATCCGATGACGGCCTGACCTATACGTTCAAGCTGCACAGCGGTGTGAAATTCCACGACGGCACCACCATGGACGCCGAGGACGTGAAATTCAGCCTTGACCGCGCCCGTGCCGAGGATTCCACCAACGCGCAAAAAGGCCTGTTCAAGAATATCGCCGATGTCACCGTGGTGGACCCGACAACCGTCAAGGTGACGCTGTCCGCGCCAACCGGCAATTTCCTGTTCAACCTCGCTTGGGGGGATGCGGTGATCGTCGCGCCCGAAAGCATCGAGAACATCAAAACCCATCCGGTCGGCACCGGTGCGTTTACCTTTACCAACTGGGTGCAGGGTGACAAGATCGAGCTGACCCGCAATGCGGATTACTGGGGGACGCCGGCGAAACTGGAACATGCCACGTTCAAATTCATTTCCGACCCGACCGCCGCATTCGCCGCCGTCATGGCCGAAGATGTCGACGTGTTTTCAGGCTTTCCTGCC
This sequence comes from uncultured Paracoccaceae bacterium, assembly GCA_947311485.1. GTDB lineage: Bacteria > Pseudomonadota > Alphaproteobacteria > Rhodobacterales > Rhodobacteraceae > Amylibacter. Next base: position 2,278 of record CAMZLM010000020.1, on the reverse strand, counting down.
CCTGAAAACCTGCCCCAATTCGAGGCAGACCCCCGTTTTCAGGTTTTGGTCGGGTCGACCGAAGGCGAAACCATCCTGTCCACCAACAACAAGATGCCGCCGTTTGACAACGTAAAAGTGCGCGAAGCCATGGCCCACGCCATTGACCGTCAGGCGATCATTGATGGTGCGATGTTCGGTTACGGCACCCCGATCGGCACCCATTTCGCGCCGCATAATCCGGCCTATGTGGATTTGACCGGCCTGTCCAAATATGACCCCGCACTGGCCAAGAAAATGTTGGCCGAAGCAGGGTTCCCCGATGGCTTTACCACCACGCTGAAATTGCCGCCACCATCCTACGCCCGTCGCGGTGGCGAAATCATCGCCGCCCAGTTGCGTGAAGTCGGCATCAAAACCGAAATCAGCAATCTGGAATGGGCGCAGTGGCTGGAACAGGCCTTCCGCGGCAAGGATTTCGGCCTGACCATCGTGTCACATACCGAACCTATGGATATCGGAATCTATGCAAATCCGGATTATTACTTTCAGTATGACAACAAAGACTTCCAAAAGCTGATGGAAGATTTGAACCTTGCAACCGATCCGGCCAAACGCACAGAAATGTTGCAAAAGGCCCAGCGGATCATTTCCGAGGATTACGTCAACGGCTATCTGTTTCAGCTGGCTTCCATGTCTGTTGCCAAGGCCGGTGTTGTTGGTCTGTGGCAGAACAGTCCGACACAGGCGGTCGATCTGACGGCGGTTTACTGGAAAGAATAGGATAAATGCCCCGGCCTGCGCAGGCGGGCCGGGGACTGAATTATTATGCTTCGATATACCCTCAAAAGATTACTGTCGCTGGTCATCAGCCTTTGCGTCGCCAGCCTCGTGATCTTCATGGTGATCGAGGTGGCCCCGGGCGATCCCGCGTCCTTTATGCTTGGCATCAACGCCCAGCCCGAAACCGTTGCCGCCCTGCGCACGGAACTGGGGTTGGATGTACCCAAATATGTGCGTTTTCTGGATTGGGTCGGGGGGATGCTGCAGGGTGATTTTGGCACGTCTTATACCTATCGCACACCGGTGACCAAAATGATCGGGGACCGGCTCTGGGTCTCTTTGCCGTTGGCGATTTATGCGTTGACGCTCTCTACTCTGATCGCCTTTCCTGTGGGAATTTATGCGGCCTCGCGACGTGGCAAGCTGGGCGATGCGGTGGTGATGGGGGCGACGCAACTGGGCGTGGCGGTACCTAATTTCTGGTTCGCGATGATGGCGGTTCTGGTGTTCGCGATAAATCTGCGCTGGTTTTCGGCCGGCGGGTTTCCCGGTTGGGACAAGGGGTTTTTCGGCGGGCTGAAGGCCCTGACCCTGCCGGCGATTGCGCTGGCCTTGCCGCAGGCCTCCATCCTTGCGCGGGTGATGCGGTCTTCGTTGCTGGATATGCTGGGAGAAGATTTCATGCGCACCGCGCGCGCCAAGGGACTGACCCGCCGACAGGCGCTCTGGCGTCATGCGCTGCGCAATGCCATGATCCCTGTGTTAACCATTATCGGGTTGCAATTTTCCTTCTTGCTGGCCGGTTCTATCATCATCGAACAGGTGTTTTTCCTGCCCGGTCTGGGGCGGCTGGTGTTCCAGTCGATTTCGCAACGCGACCTGATTGTGGTGGAAAGCGTGGTGATGTTACTGGTGTTTTCCGTGATCGTGGTCAACTTTGCCGTTGATCTGGCCTATGCCGCCGTGGACCCCCGCCTAAGGAGCCGCACATGAGCAAACGCCCCTCCGCCCTGCGCTCGCGTAGCCTGATTATCGGCACGGCGCTGTCGCTGATTTTCGTGATTGCCGCACTGGTGTCCTTTGTCTGGACGCCGTTTGATGTTGAATCCCTTCATATCGCCAATAAGTTGAAAACCCCCAATGCGGTGAACTGGCTCGGGACCGATCATTTCGGGCGTGATATTTTCTCGATGATCATGGTCGGCGCGCGCACCTCTATTGCTGTTGCGTTGGTGGCGGTGGGCATCGGCATCGCTCTTGGTGTGCCGCTCGGCCTTGCGGCGGCGGCCAATCGGGGCAGTTTGTTGGACGAATTGATCATGCGCGGAAACGATCTGATTTTTGCCTTTCCCTCGCTGGTGATTGCCATCCTGATCACGGCTGTTTTCGGGGCCAGCGCCACCAATGCCATTGTCGCCATCGGCATTTTCAACATTCCGGTTTTTGCCCGCCTGACCCGTTCCGGTGCCCTGTCCCTGTGGGAGCGCGAATTCATCATGGCGGCGCAGGTGGCCGG
>CAMZLM010000019.1 GCA_947311485.1 uncultured Paracoccaceae bacterium | reverse complement strand
TACATGTTGTCGAGCCCGTATGCGCCTTCAACATTTGCCGCACAAGGCAGCACGCGTTTTTGGTCTTTCAGGTAGGCTTCGGCCATTTCGATTGCCGATGCAGCAGGGGCATAAAACGCCGAGCCGGTTTTCAGCAGACCAACGATTTCCGCGCCGCCGTCACGGGTGCGCTGTACGATAGCGTCGAGTTTTTCCTGTGTGGTCCAGCCCATGTTGATCAGGTCCGGCAACGGGATGCCTGCAACTGTGGAATAACGGGTCAGCGGTACCATGGTGTCGCCGTGGCCGCCCAGAACAAATGCGGTGACGTCCTTGATCGACACTTTGAATTCATCGGCGAGGAAGTGGCGGAAACGGGCGCTGTCCAGAATGCCCGCCATGCCGCAGACTTTTTCTTTTGGCAGACCGGAGAATTCGCGAAGCGCCCAGACCATGGCATCCAGCGGGTTGGTGATGCAGATCACAAAAGCGTTCGGCGCGTTTTTGGCGATGCCTTCGCCCACAGCCTTCATCACCTTGAGGTTGATGCCCAGCAAGTCATCGCGGCTCATGCCCGGTTTGCGCGCCACACCAGCGGTGACGATGCACACGTCTGCGCCGGCGATATCGGCGTAATCATTGGTACCGGTCACGGTTGAATCAAACCCGTCAACAGGGGAGCTTTCGGAAATATCCAGCGCTTTGCCCTGTGGAATGCCTTCTGCAATGTCGCACAAAACGACGTCGCCCAGTTCTTTGAGCGCTGCCAAATGGGCAAGCGTGCCGCCGATTTGTCCGGCTCCAATCAATGCGATTTTTGCTCTGGCCATGGTTTCTATCTCCCGATGTAAGGTGTGTCAGAATCTCGCAGTTGTGCTACCGCCAATCGGGCGATGGTGCAAGGGGCAATGGGGGAGAAGTGATCAGGCCGGAATGGTTAACGTTAACGTCCCGCCGGCGCGGGGGGATGCAAGCGGCCCGCGTAAGGGCCGCTGCACTGTTTGCCTGTCAGGCCTTTTCGCCGCTGAGGATTTCCTCGTTTACGGCCTCATAGGCTTCGCCTGCGGCAACAAGGCAGGTCATGCCATCGGGCATTGTGATGACAATGGTCCAGGTGCCGCTTTTGGCAGAAGCAAATACCTCCAGCATGGCATTGTTCTGCGCCAGCCCGACCGATTGGCGGGTCTCGCCGTATTTGCTGGCCAGCCGTTCAACCACCTGTTTATGTTCGGCACAACTGGCGGTGGTGGTTTGTGCGTTGGCGGCATGCAGGGCCAAAACCACGCCGGCAATGCCAAGGGAAAGGGCAAAAAGAATTTTTTGCATCTGTCGTCTCCGTCAAGGGTGGCGGGCTGGTCAGGGCCGCGTACCCGAAGTGATCACAGGGCTGCTCTCCAATTGCGCCGCACGACCGAACGGTCAGGCCTCCATCCCTGTGAAGGAATATCCCGACACTGGCTCAAAACCTCCAAGAAATGGTTAACAGCGCGGGCGCAAAGGAAACGCAAGGTCACGGCGTAGAAAACTTGCTCTTGGTGGATTTCTGTGATTGATCAGGGAAAACGACCTGACGGAGACCGCCATGACCACTGAAAATCGCCCCTTTCGTTCTGTTCTGTATATCCCCGGTGACAAACAGCGCGCGCTGGAAAAGGCGCAAACGCTGGATTGCGATGCGATCATTTTCGATCTGGAAGATGCGGTCGGGATCGACAGCAAGGCTGTGGCGCGCGACACGCTGGCCGCGATGCTGGCCAGCGCCGATTGCGGGCGTCGCGCCACCATGGTGCGGGTGAACGGGCAGGGGAGTGACTGGTACGAGGCGGACCTTGCCGCCATCTGCGCCACCGGACCAGAGGCGATTTTGCTGCCGAAGGTGGACCACGCGGCGGATGTTGTGGCGCTGGCTGCGGTGCTGGACAGCCACGAAAATTGTGCACATACGCGGATCTGGGCAATGATGGAAAGCCCGCTGGGCATTCTGAACGCGGCCGAAATCGCTGCTGCGCCGCGGATGGCGGGGATGGTGGTCGGTTCCAATGATCTGCTCAAGGATCTGGGGGCCACGCAAACACCGGACCGGCTGGCGCTGCAAACCTCGTTGGCGATGTGTCTGTTGGCGGCGCGGGCAAACGGGCTGATCTGTATTGATGGCGTCTATAACGCGTTCAAGGATGCCGAAGGGCTGCGGGTGGAATGTGAACAGGGGCAGGTGCTGGGTTTTGACGGTAAATCGTTGATCCATCCGGCCCAGCTCGAGGTGTGCAACGCGGTGTTCAGCCCTTCGCCGGAAGCGATTGATCTGGCCCGCCGTCAGATCGCCGCATTCGAGGAGGCCGAAGCCTCGGGGAAAGGGATTGCCGTGCTGGACGGCAGGATTGTCGAGAACCTGCACATCGTTACCGCACGCAAGGTTCTGGCCAAAGCGGCGGTGATTTCCGGCGTTGCCGATTAAGCTGGGCCTGTTTCTTTGGCAAGGTAATCGAAGAAAATGAAAATATCGGGTTTGTCCGGTTTTAATGGGGAGTAAGCCGCAATGCAGGTGATGATTGTTGGAATTTTGCTGTGGGTCGCGGCGCATTTCTTTAAGCGCGTGATACCGGGTGCGCGCGCGGCGATGGATCGGGTCATGGGGGCAGGGCCGGCACGCGGGGCGATTGCCGGTGTGATCGTGTTGTCGATTGTGCTGATGGTTGTGGGCTTTCGTGCGGAACCGTATGACCCGGTTTACACGCCGTTCCCCGGCATGGGACACCTGAATAATCTGCTGATGCTGGTCGCGCTGTTCCTGTCCGGGGCCGGTAATTCCAAGGGGCGCGCACGGGCATGGTTGCGCCATCCGATGTTGTGGTCTGTGGTGATCTGGTCAGGGGCGCATTTGCTGGTGAACGGGGATCTGGCCTCGATCATTCTGTTTGGCAGCCTTGGCGTTTGGGCCTTGCTGGAAATGCTGCTGATCAGCCGCGCCGAGGGGCCATGGCAGCGGCCTGAACCCGGCCCGATCAAGGGGGATATCAAGCTGGCTGTGATTACGCTGGTATTGTTCGCTATCATTGCCGGTATTCACATCTGGTTGGGTCATAATCCGTTTCTGGGGACATTCGCATGATTGCCTATCGTTTTATTACCGAGGACGACACCTCCGCCTTTTGCCATCGGGTGAGCGAGGCAATTTCCAACGGCTGGGAGCTGCACGGCGCCCCCAGCTATGCCTTTGATGCGGCGCGCGGTGTGATGCGGTGCGGGCAGGCGGTTATCAAACAAGCAGAGGGTGAGTATTCGCCCGAGGTTAAATTAGGACAACTTTGATGAAAAAGACAAATTCAGGCCGTTTTTTCGAAGATTACAGCATCGGGCAGGTATTGACCCATGCGGTGCCGCGCACGGTTTCCGGTGGCGAGCGGGCGTTGTATCATGCGCTTTATCCGGCGCGCCATGCGTTGTATTCCTCGGATGAATTCGCCCGCGCCTGCGGTTTGGCGGCATCGCCGCTGGATGATATCGCCGGGTTCCATGTGGTCTTTGGGAAAACCGTGCCGGATGTGTCGCTGAACGCGCTAGCCAATCTGGGGTATGCGGAAGGGCGGTTTTTGTGCCCGATCCATATGGGCGATACCATTTCCACCACCTCCGAAGTCATCGGTCTGAAGCAGAATTCCAGCGGCAAAAACGGCGTGGTCTGGGTTCACTCCAAGGGCACGAACCAGCATGGCGATGTGGTGATAGACTACAAACGCTGGGTAATGGTGCGCAAAAACAATCTGGATGCGCCGGCCCCTGAAACCGTGATCCCCGATCTTGCAGCGGCAATTGATCCGGCGGATCTGGCCATTCCGGAGGGGCTGGATTTCAGCAATTACGATTTTGCACTGGCAGGGGAGCCGCACCGCTGGGGTGATTATGAAATCGGCGAAAAAATCGACCATGTTGATGGGGTCACCATCGAGGAAGCCGAACATATGATCGCCACCCGTCTGTGGCAGAACACCGCCAAGGTGCATTTTGATGTGACCGCGCGGTCGGATGGCAAGCGCCTGATGTATGGCGGCCATGTGATTTCGCTGGCACGCAGCCTGTCGTTTAACGGTCTGGCCAATGCGCAAATGGTGGCCGGTATCAATGCCGGTGCCCATGCAAACCCCTGTTTTGCCGGTGACACAGTGCGGGCCTGGTCGGAAGTGCTGGACAAGGCGGACACATCCGCCCCCGGCGTTGGGGCACTGCGTTTGCGTCTGGTGGCGGTCAAGGGCGATGCCTCTGCATTCCCGCTCAAGGGGGCGGATGGAAAATACCTGCCCGAAGTGCTGCTTGATCTGGACTATTGGGTCTTGATGCCACAATAGATGTGTAGATTTTCAGAAAGGTTCCCCATGTCCCGATCCAACCAGTTGCAATTCGAAACCCGCGCCATCCATGCCGGACAGGAACCGGATCCGCAAACCGGCGCGGTGGTGACGCCGATTGTGCATGCCACGACCTTTGTACAGGACGGGATCGGAAAAAATCGCGGCTATGTCTATGCCCGTAGCGGCAACCCCACCCGCCTGACAATAGAGCGCTGCCTTGCCGATCTGGAAGGGGCCGAGGACGCCTTTGTGTTTCCGACCGGCCTGTCGGCGGCGACCTCTGTTCTGGCGGCGCTGGATGCGGGGGCGCATGTGGTGGCGCATAATGATCTCTATGGCGGAATTTACCGGCTGATCAATGATTTGATGCCGCGCAGCAATGGTCATCACGTGACACAGGTGGATTTCACCGATCCGGATGCGGTGGCCGCTGCTGTTACCGACAAAACCGCGCTGATGTGGTTTGAAACCCCTTCCAATCCGACGTTGGGCATTATCGACATCGCCAAAATCACCCAGATCGCCCGCGATTGCGGGGCGATGACGGTTTGCGACAACACTTTTGCCTCGCCTTATTTGCAACGCCCGATCGAATGGGGCGTGGATGTGGTGGTCCATTCCGCAACAAAATTCCTCAGCGGACATTCCGATCTGATGGCCGGCGTTGCCGCTGTGGCTGCCCATGCGCCCGAGGGCGTTTGTGAGCGTATCGGGTATATGCAGAACGCTACCGGTGCGGTGCTGAGCGCGATGGATTCCTCGCTGCTGCTACGTTCGGTCAAAACCCTGCCGGTGCGTATGCAGCGCCATTGCGAAAACGCGGGGCGCATTGCTGAACACTTGCTGGAAAACCAGTCCGCCTATGGCCTGTCTTCGGTGCGCTACCCGGGCCTGCCGGACAATCCGGGCCACGCCATTGCCGCGCGCCAGATGTCGGGTTTTGGTGCAATCATCACCCTGCGGGTCAACGGCGGGCCGGAGCGGGTCGAGCAAATCCTGAAGCGTACCGATCTGTTCGGTTTCGCGGTCAGCCTTGGCGGTGTCGAGAGCCTGATCCAGCATCCGGCTTCCCTGACCCATAAAACAGTCCCCGCCGAAAAGCGCGAGGCCGCCGGTGTCAGCGAAGACATGATCCGCCTTTCCGTCGGTATTGAATCCGCCGACGACCTGATTGCGGATTTGCAGCGAGCTTTTCACCAAGGCTGACCTGCTATTTGTTTGCCGGAAATAACCCGGAGGAAGCCCGCAAGGGCCGGGGGGGCAACGCCCCCTGAGCTCGCAAGGTAACAGAATAACGAAATTCCGCCTGAGTCTCTCTTATGTGATCACATTGAAAAAATTTGTGATCACGAGAGTAAAAAATCGGCAAAAAACCCCGATTTATCGGTATAAAACTGTATGCAGACCCTTTGATCCGCCGCGTGAATAGGGTAATCTGGCCGTGGATCATACTATTATTATAAAAGGGAACCCCATGGCTGACGCAAACGTTCCGAACCGGCCCCTTTCCCCGCATATGGAAATTTACCGGCGGGAAATCAACATGATGACCTCGATTGTGAACCGGATTACCGGTGTCGGCATGGCGCTGGCCGGTTTTCTGATTGTTTGGTGGCTGATCGCAGCCGCCACTTCCGAGAGCTACTATAATTATATCAACGGCATGTTGACCAGCTGGCTTGGCCTGCTGATCCTTGTCGGGTCGCTCTGGGCTTTGTGGTTTCATTTCCTTGGCGGGTTGCGCCATCTGTGGATGGATTTTGGCTATGGCTACGACATTGAAACCGTCAATAAATCCGGCTGGGTGCTGGTCATTGGCAGTGTGGTTTTGACCGCCCTGTCCTTGTTGTTGATGTAGGAGGGTAAGATGAGCTTCAAAACACCAATGGGCCGTGTGATCGGCCTTGGCTCTGCCCGCGAGGGCGCTCATGAATGGTGGATCAACCGCCTGACATCTGTGGCCCTGATCCCGCTGACGCTGATTTTTCTGTTCACGGTTGCGCCACAAATCGGCGGCACCCGCGCTGAATTGGTCACAACCTTGCAGCACCCCTTTGTTGCGATCTGCACCATCCTGTTTTTGCTGGTCGGTTTTCGCCATCTGGCCGATGGCCTCAAGGAAGTGATCGTTGATTACGTCCACACCAAAGGCCCCTTGGTGGTGCTGTTGGTGCTCACCCGTCTGGGGTGTCTGTTTCTTGGCTTTGCAGGCGCTTACGCCGTGGCCCAAATCGCCCTTGGCGCTTGATCGGAGAATATCATGTCTGCTTACGAATATGTCGATCACACTTATGATGTTGTTGTTGTCGGGGCCGGCGGGGCCGGTCTGCGTGCCACGCTCGGCATGGCTGAACAAGGCCTGAAAACGGCCTGCGTTACCAAGGTTTTCCCGACCCGTTCCCACACGGTTGCGGCCCAGGGGGGCATTGCGGCCAGCCTGAAAAATATGGGGCCGGACCACTGGCAATGGCACATGTACGACACAGTCAAAGGTTCCGACTGGCTCGGTGATATGGACGCGCAGGAATACCTCGTGCGCGAAGCCCCCAAAGCAGTTTACGAACTGGACCACTACGGCGTGCCGTTTTCCCGCACCGAAGAAGGCAAAATCTATCAGCGCCCCTTCGGCGGTCACACCACCGAATTTGGCGAAGGCCCGCCGGTGCAACGTACCTGCGCCGCCGCCGACCGTACCGGCCACGCCATTTTGCACACGCTCTATGGCCAGTCGCTGAAACACAACGCCGAATTCTTTATCGAATATTTCGCCATTGACCTGATTATGGCCGAGGACGGTTCCTGTCAGGGTCTTCTGGCATGGAAGCTCGACGACGGCACCATCCACCGTTTCAACGCCAAAATGGTGGTGTTGGCAACCGGTGGCTATGGCCGTGCGTTCTTTAGCGCCACCTCTGCCCATACCTGTACCGGTGACGGTGGCGGTATGGTTGCCCGTGCAGGGCTGGCGCTTCAGGATATGGAATTTGTGCAATTCCACCCGACCGGCATCTACGGTGCGGGGTGTCTGATCACCGAAGGCGCGCGCGGCGAGGGGGGGTATCTGACCAACTCCGAAGGCGAACGTTTCATGGAACGCTACGCGCCGACTTACAAGGATCTGGCCAGCCGTGATGTGGTGTCGCGTTGCATGACTATGGAAATTCGCGCCGGTCGCGGTGTGGGGCCGAAAAAGGACCACATTCACCTGAACCTGAGCCATCTGCCGCCAGAAGCCCTTGCCGAACGCCTGCCGGGTATCACCGAAAGCGCACGTATTTTTGCCGGTGTGGACCTGACCAAAGAACCGATTCCGGTGCTGCCGACCGTGCACTACAACATGGGCGGTATCCCCACCAACTATTGGGGCGAGGTGTTGAACCCGACCGCGCGCAACCATGACCGTATTCTTCCCGGCCTGATGGCCGTGGGCGAAGCTGGCTGTGCTTCGGTTCACGGGGCCAACCGGCTTGGGTCCAACTCGTTGATCGATCTGGTGGTCTTTGGACGCGCCGCCGCGATCAAGGCTGGCGAAATTGTCGATCCCAAAGAACCCAATCGGGCCTTGAACGAGGCATCGGTTGATCAGGCCATGGAGCGTTTTGACAATCTGCGCCACGCCAAAGGCGGTATTTCCACGGCGGAATTGCGCAACGAAATGCAGGTGACCATGCAACAGGATGCGGCAGTGTTCCGCACCGAGGAAACCCTGGCCGAAGGCGTTGAGAAAATGACCAAAGTCGCGGCCAAGCTGGATGACCTGCATGTCACCGACCGGTCGTTGATCTGGAATTCCGATCTGATGGAAACACTGGAACTGACCAACCTGATGCCCAATGCGCTGGCGACGATCCACGGTGCCTTGGCCCGCAAAGAAAGCCGCGGTGCCCACGCGCGCGAGGATTTCCCCGATCGCGATGACAAAACCTGGCGCAAACACACGCTGGCCAAGGTCGACGGCAACAAGGTCAAGCTCACCTATCGCAACGTTCATGTGGAACCGCTGTCTGCCGAAAAGGATGGTGGCATCGATATGAAAAAACTGGCTCCGAAAAAACGGGTCTACTAGAGGAAATGACTGTGCGCATTATGGTGTTCATTTTGGCCGTCCTCGGGATTGGCACATCGGCAGGGTTCGCCGGCGTGCGCATTCCGCTTGCTGCGGCCATGGCACAATGCGCGCAATCTGCCTCTGCTTATGGCGATACCCTGTTTGGTCAGGGCGGTGAAACCGTCGATTCCGACCGTCAACAACAGTATTACCGCAGTTGTGTACGGGCAAAATCAGGGCAGTATCCGCCGCGGCAGCCCCGCAAAACCGGTTTGCGTATTTCCGGCTCCGCCAGCATCGGCGTTGTTTGGAAATAATAGTGGAAAGGGATGTACAATGAAAATTGCTAAGTATTCTTTGGTGGCGGCTTTGCTTGTTCCCATCGTTGCTTGCGCTGATAATCGTACACTGGTTTCCGGCGAACAGGCGCGTGCGGTGTGTTCCGAACGCAGCTTGCAATTTGCCGACACCCTACGCGGCGCTTCCGGTGAATTTCCGGGCTTGCTGCAAGTGCAGGATTTTTACCGCTCCTGTTATCACGCAAAGGCAGGGGTAAACCCGCCGCAAAAATTCGTGTTGAACCAGAGCAAGGTTTTTAGCCTGAACAAGGTGCTGCGCAAATGATGCGTGGTATCCCCGATAAAATAAACAGACCCAATATTCCGCCAATCGGAGACTTACCATGGTAGAACTGACCCTCCCGAAAAATTCGCGCATGACCGTGGGTAAAACATGGCCAAAACCGGCAGGTGCCAATGTGCGGGCCTTTAAAATATACCGCTATAATCCGGATGACACCGCCAATCCGCGCGTGGATACCTATTTCGTCGATATGGACGATTGCGGCCCGATGGTGTTGGATGCGCTGATCAAGATCAAAAGCGAAATCGATCCGACACTGACCTTCCGGCGGTCCTGCCGCGAGGGCATCTGCGGGTCTTGTGCGATGAATATTGATGGAAAGAATACGCTGGCCTGTATTTTCGGCATGGATGAAATCAAGGGTGATGTGCGGATTTATCCACTGCCCCACATGCCGGTGGTCAAGGATTTGATCCCCGATCTGACCAACTTCTATGCCCAGCACGCGAGCATTATGCCATGGCTCGAAACCGTGACCAGCGCGCCGGAAACGGAATGGCGTCAAACCATCGAGGACCGCAAAAAACTTGATGGTCTCTATGAATGCGTCATGTGTGCCAGCTGCTCTACCAGCTGCCCGAGCTATTGGTGGAATTCCGACCGCTACCTCGGCCCGGCGGCCCTGTTGCATGCCTATCGCTGGATCATCGACAGCCGCGACGAAGCCACCGGCACCCGTCTGGACGAACTGCAAGACCCGTTCAAGCTCTACCGTTGTCACACGATCATGAATTGCACGCAGACTTGCCCCAAAGGCCTCAACCCGGCCAAGGCAATCGCGGAAATCAAAAAGATGATGGTAGAACGCACGCTGTAAAGCACCTGTTCTACTTCGAATTCGTCTAAATATCCCCGCCGGAGGCATAAAAGTTTTGTGCCTCCGGCGGGGATATTTTTTACGAATTCGAAAATCAAACAAAAGGCGTGCTGCCGGTCCTGACTCTAATGTGAAACATTACTTGCAAGCGCGGAGCCAATGCTCATCTTTTGCGGATATGAGTTGTTTAGCAAGCTGGCAAGTTTACAGCCAGACCACCCAACGAGGTTTCCTTGTATTTGCTGTGCATATCAAGGCCGGTTTGCAGCATGGTCTGGATGCAGTGATCCAGCGGTACCAGATGTTTGCCATCCCCGCGCAGTGCGAGCGATGCGGCAGAGACAGCCTTGATCGCGCCAAGCCCGTTGCGTTCAATGCAAGGGGCCTGCACCAGCCCCTTGATCGGGTCGCAAGTCATGCCGAGGTGATGCTCCAGCGCAATTTCAGCGGCGTTTTCCACCTGTTGCGGTGTGCCGCCCAGAACCGCACACAAACCCGCCGCCGCCATGGCAGAGGCTGATCCGACTTCGCCCTGACAGCCGACTTCGGCACCGGAAATGGAGGCGTTGTGTTTGATTACCCCGCCTATCGCCGAGGCCGTCAGCAGGAAATCCACCACATCCGAGGCCTGCGCCGTTGGCACGTGGTCCAGATGATAGCGCAGGGTTGCCGGAATGACGCCCGCCGCCCCGTTGGTGGGCGAGGTCACAACCCGCCCACCGGCGGCGTTTTCCTCGTTTACGGCCATGGCATAGGCGGCGATCCAGTCGTTGATCACATGCGGGGGGGTCACGTTCTGGCCCTGTTCTGCCAGAAGTTGTTCGTGGATATCCATCGCGCGGCGGCGTGTGTTCAACCCGCCGGGCAGGATTCCTTTGGTTTGCAGGCCGTCATTGATGCAGGTGTTCATCACCTCCCACAGGTGTTCAATCCGGCTGCGCAAGCATTCCGGTCCGGATCTGGCTTGTTCGTTTTCCCATTTCATCTGGGCGATGGTCTTGCCGCTGGCAGAAGCCATCACCAACATCTGGTCGGCATTCTGAAACGGGTGGGGAACCTTGCCGCGGGTATCCAGTACCTGTTCGACGTTGTTGATTTCCGCTGCAGTCAGCACAAATCCCCCGCCGACCGAATAGTAGGTTTCCTCGAACAGCAGCGCGCCATAAGCATCATACGCAAACAGGCGCATGCCGTTCGCGTGGCCCGGCAGTTCCAGATCATAATCGAATTTCAAGTCTTTTTGTGGGTCGAAATCATAGGGTGGATGGCCCTTTGGCTGTACCTGCCGCCGCGTGGCTATGCGTTTTTCTGCTGCTTTTGCGGCGGTTGCGTCAAAATCCTCGGGGGTGAACCCGTCCAGCCCAAGCACCACCGCCCGATCGGTGTGGTGCCCCGTGCCGGTAAAGGCGAGCGAACCATGCAGCGATGCGCCAAGGCGTGCCGGTTTGATCCGGTGTTCCAGTAACGTATCCAGAAACAGTCCCGCCGCTGTCATCGGCCCCATGGTATGGGAGGACGACGGCCCGATGCCGACCTTGAAGATTTCAAAGATGCTGAGAAACATGAAAACAGTCCTTATTAACTGGCCCTGAATGCGCCATCAGGGCCGGTTAAGAAAGTCCAGAAACGACATTTTACAGCCGTTTTGACGGTCCTTGCGGACAGTTTTTCGCAAAGGGCGACGAATTCACCCTTACTGCCTGCGTGGATTGCCCGTATAAGAAAACGAACACGGTTTACAGGGCGGATCAGGCATGGAATTCTCTCCAATTGACAAGGCGAAATTTGTCGCGGCGAAACGGGCGGTGGATTTTGTCGAAGACGGTATGCGGGTAGGGCTGGGTACCGGATCTACGGCGGCGTGGATGGTGAAAATTCTGGGCGAACTGCTCCGTGACGAAGGCCTGAAATTCCGCGCGGTGCCGACCTCGGAACGCACGGCGCAGCTGGCGCGCGATGTCGGGATTGATGTGTATACGCTGGACGAGGTCAAATGGCTGGATCTGACCATTGACGGGGCGGATGAATTCGACCCGGGTTTGAACCTGATCAAAGGCGGCGGCGGGGCGTTGTTGCAAGAAAAAATCGTGGCGACGGCATCGGATCAGATGGTGGTGATTACGGATGCATCCAAATCCGTGGATGTGCTTGGGGCCTTTGCCCTGCCGGTCGAGGTGGTGAAATTCGGCTGGCAAACAACCAAGCAGCTGATCGAGGAATGCCTGAGCAATGTCAGTGTGTTGGGGGAAGCGGTTTCCCTGCGGATGCAGGATGACGGCCCGTTGCTGACGGACGAGGCCCATTATATTCTGGACCTGCATTTGAAACGGATCGAAAACCCGCGCGAGCTGTCTTTGATCCTTAATCAGGTGCCGGGAGTTGTGGAAAACGGCCTGTTTCTGGATGTGGCTGATGCGATTGTGATTGGACATGGTGACGGTCGGGTCGAAGTCAGGGATATCAACAACGGAACCGTTGAAAATGAACAAATTGACATTTTGTTGAATGACAATCTGTTTGCGGACATCGAGGATTAAGTACATGGACTATGATTACGACCTGTTTGTGATTGGCGGCGGCTCGGGCGGAGTGCGTTCGGCGCGGTTGGCCTCCAATACTGGGGCCAAGGTCGGGTTGGCCGAAGAATACCGTTATGGCGGCACCTGTGTTATTCGGGGCTGTGTGCCGAAGAAGCTGATGGTCTATGCTTCGGAATTTGCCAAATCGTTTCAAAACGCCAAAGGGTTTGGCTGGACTGTGGGGGAAACCCGTTTTGACTGGTCCAAACTGATTGCCGCCAAGGATGATGAAATCCACCGGCTGGAACAAATTTACGCCAAAAACCTCAAGGGAGCGGGGGTCGAGCTGTTTGACGCCCGTGCGACCCTGACCGGTCCCCATTCGGTCGCTTTGTCCACTGGACAGACGTTTACGGCCAAAACCATTCTGGTGGCCACGGGCGGTACCCCGTTTGTGCCACCGGTGCCGGGCAGCGAACACGCGATTACGTCGAACGAGATTTTCCATCTTGAACGCCAACCCAAGCGGATGCTGGTGGTGGGCGGGGGCTATATCGCTTGTGAATTTGCCTGTATTATGAACGGGCTGGGCACTGAAGCCACCCAGTTTTATCGCGGCGAACAAATCCTGCGCGGGTTTGATGGCGAGGTCCGCGGTTTCGTGGCCGAGGAAATGCGCCAGAAGGGCGTTAATCTGCATGTGGGCACGGATGTGACTCATATTGATAAACAGGGCGACACGTTGGTTGTGACCTGTACAAATGGCCAGAAACATGAATTTGACACCATCCTGTACGCCACGGGGCGGGTGCCTTGTGTGAAGGATCTGGGGCTGGATGTTGCGGGTGTCGCGCAAGGTCGCAAAGGTGAAATCGCGGTGAATGAATATTCGCAAACCTCTGTGCCGTCGATTTATGCGGTGGGGGATGTGACCGATCGGGTGAACCTGACGCCGGTGGCCATCCGCGAAGGCGTGGCCTTTGTGGAAACCGTGTTCCATGACAACCCCAGCAGCCCCGACCACGACCTGATCCCGACTGCCGTGTTCACCCTGCCGGAAATCGGTACCGTGGGGCTTGGCGAAGAAGACGCCCGCGATATCGAAGACATCGAGGTCTACGAGGCAACTTTCCGCCCGATGATGCATATTCTGGCCGGCAGTTCCGAACGGATGCTGATGAAACTGATCGTTTCCAAGGCCACGCGCAAGGTGTTGGGCTGTCATATTGTGGGCCATGGGGCCGGCGAAATGATTCAGCTGGCAGGGGTTGCCGTGAAGATGGGCGCAACCAAAGAAGACTTTGACGCGACGGTTGCGGTGCACCCGACAGCCGCCGAAGAACTGGTTACAATGAAAACACCTGTCAGATAGCTTGATTATTTGATAAAAGGGCACAGATGGCCCTATAGAGTTCGCAAGAAAGGACATTCTCGAAAGATGACGAGCAACAATTCAGGCGGCCCTTGGGGCGGCGGTGGCGGTAATCGTGGTAATGACGATAAGCCGCGTAAACCACAGAACCAAAAGCCGGGCCAGCCCCCGCAAATGCCCGAGATCGACGAGATCGTGCGCAAAGGTCAGGAACAACTACGTGTTCTGATGGGCGGCAAAGGCAACAATAATCGTGGCGGCGGTGGCCTGCCTTCCGGTGGCAACATCGGCAAGGGGGGATTTGTGCTGATCGGTCTGGCGGCGGTTGCTGTGTGGACGTTTGCATCTTTTTATCGGGTGGATACATCGGAGCAATCCATCGAGCTGATGTTTGGCAAATATTCCCAAACCGGCGAAGAAGGACTCAACTTTGCGCCTTGGCCGATTGTGACCAAGGAAATTATTCCGGTAACACAGGAACGGACTGTGGATATCGGTGTCGGTCGGGGGTCAAGCTCTGATGCGGGGCTGATGTTGACGGGTGATGAAAATATCGTCGACATCGATTTTCAGGTGGTTTGGAACATCAACAACCTGCAAGAATTCCTGTTCAATCTGGCCGATCCGGAAGACACAATTTCCGCCGTATCCGAATCCGCCATGCGTGAAATTATTGCCCGTTCCAATCTGGCACCGATCCTGAACCGGGATCGCGGGGTGATTACGCAGGAACTCGAGGCGCTGATTCAATCGACGCTGGATTCCTATCATGCGGGCGTGAATGTGGTGCGTGTGAACTTTGAAAAGGCCGACCCGCCAATGGAGGTGATCGACGCCTTCCGCGAGGTTCAGGCCGCGGAACAAACCCGCGATACGCTGGAAAAAGAAGCCGATAAATACGCCAACCAGAAACTGGCGGCGGCCCGTGGTGAAGCGGCGCAATTGCAAGAAGAAGCCGAAGGTTACCGCGCGCAGGTGATCAATCAGGCGCAAGGTGAAGCTTCGCGGTTTAACGCGGTTTATACCGAATACGCCAAAGCACCAGAAGTAACGCGAAAACGTCTGTATCTGGAAACCATGGAAAAGGTTCTGGGCGGTGTGAACAAGGTTATCATTGATAAAAATAGTGGCGGGCAGGGCGTTGTGCCGTATCTGCCGTTGAATGAACTCACGAAAAAGCAGGGGTCCAACTGATGAAACGGATACAAATGATCCTGCCGGTGCTGTTTGTGGTGCTGATTGCGGTGGCGTCCTCGGTTTATATCGTGGATGAGCGCGAAAAGGCCCTGCGCCTGTGGTTTGGCGAGGTTACGGCTGAAATCAGCGATCCGGGCCTGTATTTCAAGGTGCCGATGCTGCATGAAATCGTTAAATATGACGACCGTATTCTGGCGCTCGACAGCCATCCTGCCGAGGTAACGCCGCTGGATGACCGGCGCTTGGTTGTGGATGCGTTTGCGCGCTGGCGTATTGCCGATCCGAAAACATTTCGTCGTGCGGTTGGGGCGGGTGGTGTCAACACCGCGCGTGACCGTCTGGGCAAAATCCTGAATGCCAACCTGCGCGAAGTGCTGGGCGGGGTGACATCGGGGGCGATCCTTTCTGCCGACCGTGTGGCGCTGATGAACCAGATCCGCGATAAATCGCGTTTGCAGGCATCTGATCTGGGCGTGGACCTGATTGACGTACGGATCAAACGTGCCGACTTGCCGCAACAAAACCTTGCGGCCACGTTTGACCGGATGCGCGCCGAACGGAACCGCGAAGCTGCCGACGAAATCGCCCGTGGTAAAGAAGCCGCGCAGCGGGTTCGGGCGCAGGCGGATCGTACGGTGATTGAAACCACCTCCGAGGCGCAAAAAAATGCGGATATCGTGCGGGGTGAGGCCGACGCCAAACGGAATGCGATTTTCGCAGAAGCCTATGGGCGTGACCCTGAATTCTTTGCCTTTTACCGGTCGCTATCGGCTTATGAGGGGGCGCTTCAGGGCAATAATTCCACCATGGTTATTTCGCCAGACAGCGAGTTTTTCAACTATCTGAAATCCGCTGACGGTAAATAATCTTGCTTGAATAAAACCAAGGCCGGCAAAACTGCCGGCCTTTTTTTGTGCGGGATTGTGAAATTCCGTGTTCTTTGATAAAGTTTAAACATAATTTGGCATAAATTCTGAAACAACCACCGGTAATCACGGCGCATTCACAGAATGTTCATTATCATTTCAGATGTTTAACCTTGAATGCGGTGATAATGATACAAAATACATAGGGTAGTGCTGGCATACGGCACACAGATATTCATCGTTGAAATTAAGGAGACGAAATCTTGAAGTTAATCAATCCGAGCCGCATTTTGCGTTCAGAGCGGGCCTTGCCTTATGCGCTTGGCGCATTGATGACGCTGGCATTTATTTTCACTCAGGCATCGGTGTCGGTGGCGCGCGGCGCACCTGACAGTTTTGCCGATCTGGCCGAACGCGCCAGCCCGGCTGTGGTGAATATCACCACAACCACGGTTGTTGCTGGCCGTAACAATGGCATTCGCCCACAGGTTCCCCAAGGATCCCCGTTCGAGGATTTCTTTCGGGATTTTCTGGACGAAGGCCAAGGCCAATCCCGCCCGCGCAAAGCAACTGCGCTGGGGTCCGGTTTTATCATTTCTGCGGATGGTTTTATTGTCACCAACAATCATGTGATTGACGGGGCCGATGAAATCGTGATCGAATTGTTCGAAGGCGGCAAGCTCGAGGCCAAATTGATCGG
The DNA here is from genome assembly GCA_947311485.1 of uncultured Paracoccaceae bacterium. Taxonomy (GTDB): domain Bacteria; phylum Pseudomonadota; class Alphaproteobacteria; order Rhodobacterales; family Rhodobacteraceae; genus Amylibacter. The sequence continues at coordinate 51,730 of CAMZLM010000019.1, read as the reverse complement.
CCGCGATAAAAAAACCGATATCGCCCTGTTGAAGGTCGAGGCCGACAAGCCTTTGCCATTCGTTTCCTTTGGCAACAGCGATGTCGCCCGTGTGGGTGACTGGGTGATGGCTGTGGGTAATCCGCTGGGGCAGGGGTTCTCTGTGTCCGCCGGGATTATTTCCGCCCGCAACCGGTCTTTGCGCGGCTCCTATGATGACTTTATCCAAACCGATGCGGCGATCAACAAGGGTAACTCCGGTGGTCCGCTGTTCAACATGGACGGCGAGGTTATCGGCGTGAACACGGCGATTATTTCCCCGACGGGTGGGTCAATCGGCCTTGGCTTTTCCATGTCGTCCAATGTGGTTTCCAGAGTTGTTGACCAGTTGCAGGAATTTGGCGAAACACGGCGCGGTTGGCTCGGTGTGCGCATTCAGGAAGTGGACAAAGGTCTTGCCGAAGCCATGGGACTGGACAAGGTCGCCGGTGCATTGGTGAGCGATGTTCCCGACGGACCTGCAGCAAAGGCCGGCATCAAATCGGGTGACGTGATCCTGAGCTTTGACGGTAAAGATGTCAAAAACACCCGCGGTTTGGTGCGCGCTGTTGGCGCTGCCGAAGTTGGTAAAACCGTACGTGTCGTAGTTCTGCGGGATGGCCAAACCAAAACCCTCAAGGTGGTATTGGGCCGTCGCGAAGATGCCGAGCGTCCTGCTGTGGTGCCGGCCTCTGCCAAGCCTGACACCAAAGAAGCCGAAGCCATGGGCCTGAAAATGACCCGGCTGACCGATGACATTCGTGATAGCCTTGGTCTGGACAAAGACGCAAATGGTGTGGCTGTTGTGGCTGTGGATGAAACCAGTAACGCTTTTGAAAAGGGCCTGCGCTCGGGTGATGTGATTGCCGAAGTCGGGCAAAAGCCGGTTTCCAGCCCCAAAGACGTGAGCGAGGCCTTTAACGCCGCGCGTGAAGCAGGGCGTAAATCGGTTCTGTTGCTGGTGCGTCGCGGGGGGGACCCACGGTTTGTGGCCCTGTCTCTGGACAAATAGACAGACATATTTTCAAATCCAAAGCGGCCCTTGCGGGGGCCGCTTTATTTGTCTTTACGGCGCGCTTTTTTGAAATCACGATGCGGGATCAGGCCGAATTCCTCGACCGTGCTCAGCGCCAAAATCTCCGAGTTCAAGGATTTTGTCCGCTGGTACAGCTTTACTGCCAGTTTGGTTTGCGCGTCCAGCACTCCGCTATACTTACCGGAATAATACCCCCGCGCCCGTAGCGCCCGTTGCAGGCTGCGCACAAACCGTTCGGAATACAGGTGCGGGCAAATGGTTTCAAACCAGACCTCTTTGCGTTCGGTAATAATGCGCGGCATTATCTTGGTATCAAACGTGGCCTCTTGCAGGATCGTGGTTTCACCGGTCTGGATGTTCACGGCCCGCCGTTCCGGCAGTAACGGTGTGCGTTCGGTGACGATCTCGATCACGGCGGGTTCGATTTCATGGGCAAAACAACTGTCGCGCGGGGCATCTTTGGGCAGGCCGGGATTATCCGGATCGCTTAAAACAGACACAACCGTTCCCGCCGCCAAAAAAGACGGAACCACGCAAATTGCGCAGAGGGTAGAGATAAATCTGTGCCTGCTCGGTGCCATTCTGGCCTCTTGTTTTGGCCAATGTAACCGCTTGCGGCCTTTATTTAAAGGGATTTGTTTGCGGGGGGAGGCGTGGTTCCGGCATGGGAATAAATATAGAGCACGCTGCCGCTTCTGCCAAGCCAGCCAAGGTTTTTGAAAAAACCGTAGCGCAAGGATAAAAGCCGTATTAAACAAGCCGCAGATAATGATTTCAAAGGATGCAGGCCATGGCCAAAATTACTTATGTCGAACACGGCGGTAAACAACATGTTGTCGACGTTGCCAACGGAATGACCGTTATGGAAGGTGCGCGCGATAACAATATTCCGGGCATCGAGGCCGATTGTGGTGGTGCCTGTGCGTGTTCCACCTGCCATGTATACGTGGATGCGGAATGGGTTGAAAAACTGCCTGCAAAGGACGCAATGGAAGAAGACATGCTGGATTTCGCCTGGGAACCGGATGCCGCGCGCTCGCGTTTGACCTGTCAGGTCAAGGTTACCGATGATCTGGATGGTTTGGTGGTTTATATGCCGGAAAAACAGATCTGATGAAACGGATTGCCAGCCTTCTGGCGGTGCTGTTGCTGGGGCAAGGGGCTTTGGCGGCAGAAACGGCGGATTGCTGGTATCCGGTGGACGCACCGATTGGCTGTCGCACCGGTGGTGTGGATGCCGATGGTTCTTTACGTCCGGGTTTTCATGCCCTGTTGGCCAATCCGGTAAAACGCTATGGCCATGGTATTTTGGGCGATACCCCTGAATGGGGGACACTGCAATTTCTGGTGCAGGGTAGCCCCCGTCACGGGCCGTATGTGTTTGCGGAATATACCCTGCCGGATAATCGGATATTCGAGGATATCACCCCGCGTCTGGTGGACGTGGACGGGGATGGCAACCCGGAGATCGTGGTCGTGGAAACGGATATTCGGCGTGGGGCGCGTCTGTCCATTTATGCGGTGGATCAGGGCGAAGGCAAAATGACCCTGCTGGCCGCGACGCCCCATATTGGCACGGCATATCGCTGGCTGGCACCGGTCGGGGTGGCGGATTTCAATGGCGACGGGGCGATGGATTTTGCCTATGTGGATCGGCCGCATCTGGCGAAAACCTTGCGGGTCTGGAGCCTGAAGGATGGCAAGTTGCAGGAAATTGCCAAGCTGCCTGGTGTGAGCAACCATAACATTGGCGACGAAATCATTACCGGCGGTGTGCGCGACTGTGGAGCGGGGCCGGAAATGGTGATGGTGGATGCCGGCTGGCGCGACGTGTTGGCGGTGCGGTTGACGGTGGATAAGTTGAGCAAGACCGGACTGGGCCGCTATAGGGGGCCAGCGTCGGTGAAACGGGCCTTGCACTGTCAGTAAAAGGTGTGCGCAGAACGCACACCCTACGGGGATCACCGTTAGCGGTGCGGCAATTTCACATACCTTTCAGCGTGCTGATATGCGATTCAGTCCCTTCATAGATTTGAAGGGTGTTTCTATATGGAAGCTACGAATGAGTTTCTCACCAAAACCCCACGCGGTTCAGACGGCAAGCGGCGCTGGCCTCTTGAACTGAAGGCGCGGATTGTAACGGAAACGCTGATCGAGGGTGCAACCGTAAATGCGGTGGCCAAGCGATATGGGGTAATACCCAGCAGCGTTTCAGACTGGCGACGCATGGCGCGGATGGGCAAGTTGGTTTTACCCAGTTTAGATGGCATAGATTTTGTGCCTGTGCAGATTGAAGAGATCAAGCCGCCTGTGGCGCAGGAGGGGTTTGCAAATATTCAATATTCAAAAGTATACACAGCTATAGTTTGCAAATATTCCAGATTCCCCTGTATCCCGAGGCGCTGGCGCGGTAGTCTGGTTCAAATTCGGGGTCGAACAAAGGAGCACAGCCCATGCAAACCATTCTTCAGGAGCTGGAAGCCCGACGCGATGTTGCTCGTCTGGGCGGTGGCCAACGCCGTATCGACAGCCAGCATGCCAAAGGCAAGCTGACGGCCCGCGAGCGGATCGAGGTGTTGCTGGATGAAGGCAGCTTTGAAGAGTTCGACATGTTCAAGGCGCATCGCTGTACCGAATTCGGCATGGAGAAAAACCAGCATCCGGGTGACGGGGTGGTCACCGGTTGGGGGACAATCAACGGGCGCATGGTTTATGTCTATAGTCAGGATTTTACCGTGTTTGGCGGATCACTGTCTGAAACCCACGCGGAAAAGATATGCAAGGTGCAGAAAATGGCCGTACGCAACGGCGCGCCGATCATTGGCATCAGCGATTCCGGCGGCGCGCGGATACAAGAGGGCGTTGCGTCGCTGGCCGGTTATGCGGATGTGTTCCAGAATAATGTGCTGGCCTCGGGCGTGGTGCCGCAGATTTCCGTGATCATGGGGCCCTGTGCCGGCGGGGCGGTGTATTCCCCTGCGATGACCGACTTTATCTTTATGGTGCGCGACAGTTCCTACATGTTTGTTACGGGGCCTGATGTGGTGAAAACCGTGACCAACGAACAGGTCACCGCCGAGGAACTGGGCGGGGCGAAAACCCACACGTCGAAGTCCTCTGTGGCCGATGCGGCGTTTGAAAACGACATGGAAGCCCTGATGGAAGTGCGCCGTCTGGTGGATTTCCTGCCGCTGAACAACCGCGAGAAACCACCGGTACGGCCGTTCTTTGACGAAGTGTCCCGCGCTGAATCCTCGCTGGATTCGCTGGTGCCGGAAAACCCGAACACGCCTTACGATATGAAAGAGCTGATTACCAAGCTGGCGGACGAGGGTGACTTTTATGAAATTCAGGCGGATTACGCCAAGAATATCCTGACCGGCTTTGTCCGGATGGAGGGATCGACCGTGGGCGTTGTTGCCAACCAGCCGATGGTGCTTGCCGGCTGTCTGGACATTGACAGCTCGCGCAAGGCCGCGCGGTTTGTGCGGTTTTGTGATGCCTTTGAAATCCCGATCCTGACGCTGGTGGATGTGCCCGGCTTTTTGCCCGGAACATCGCAGGAATACGGCGGTGTGATCAAACACGGGGCCAAGCTGCTGTTCGCCTATGGCGAGGCCACGGTGCCAAAGGTGACGGTAATCACCCGCAAGGCCTATGGCGGGGCGTATGATGTGATGTCCTCTAAACACCTGCGCGGGGATTTCAACTATGCCTGGCCCACTGCGGAAATCGCGGTGATGGGGGCCAAGGGCGCGGTGGAAATCCTGTATCGCTCCGAATTGGGCGACCCGGAAAAAATCGCCGAACGGGTGGCCGATTATGAAAAGCGTTTCGCCAACCCGTTTGTGGCCGCCGAACGCGGGTTTATTGACGAGGTTATCATGCCGAAAAATACCCGCGTAAGGGTGTGTCGTGCCTTTGCGTCGTTGCGCGGCAAGAAGCTCGAAAATCCGTGGAAGAAACACGACAATATTCCGCTGTAAGGGGGTGTCCCTGTGAAAGGAAAAACCGTGAAACTGCCTGCTGTTCTGATATCCCTGTTGCTTGCCCAGCCCGCGCTGGCGGAAATATCCGTGCCGTCGGGGCAGGTGCTCGAGCTGTATTCCTTTGAGGTGGTGACGCAACCGTCGGATCAAAATTTGTTGTTTGTCGGGGTCTTGGCGAAAACGCTGGACCCGCAGGGATATGATGCGGCAGCCGAGGATATGGATGCGTTGTGTCGGGATCTGGCTCTGCCCGAAGCCGCTGTTCAGGGGCGTCAAGGCATTCCAATCGGTGAAGTTTCCATTCGCATTGCCGACCAGCCTCTGGCATACGGCGAAGTCGACCCGGAGGTCGCCCAGTTCATGGGGTTTTACGAAATTGTATCAGGAGAATGCGTATGGCATTAGCCCCGTCCACCTTATTTTCAAGGCTCTGCACGCAAAATTGTGGTGTAAATGCACCTAATCTGCGGGTTTTCGCCACTTTTCTACGGCTGCGGCCACGGCAACGGTATGAATTTTTGCGAATCTCTGCTAGCGTCCAGTCAGGTTGCATTTTTGTGACTGAATCCTCGTTTTACGCAAGTAAAATCCAAGACAAACCAAAGACTAGGAATTTAACATGTCCTTCAAAATCACGACTGCCCTCGTTCTCGTTGCTCTCGCTGTTGCAGCTTGCGCACAACAAGAAGAGCCAGCTCCAGCACCAATCATGCCAGAGCCGACTTCTTCCAAACTGGGCTAATAATACCCTTGCGAGGCGCGTTCTGCGCGCCTCGCAGACTCCACACCTTGGAACGGGGGTGGCGTTATGATCAAGCATCGCGGGTTTCCCGGACGTATGCCCAGTTCCGATTTTCAATTTGTTATTCGACGTGCCAACAAAAAAGGCGCAACGCCGCTCAAGGCGCGTGAACGTTATGCCGACCGCAAGGCCGTAGACCGGCGCGCCGATCTGGCGTTTATGACGGCGCTGTGGGAATATTTTGGCGAGGAACCGTTTGAACGCGGTAATCTGGATGCGGGCCGCCTGAGCTGGCTGTTTGGCCGCGAGGTCATCCCCGCCGAAGATCCATTCGATCCCGAAAACTACGAAGCATTGCTGCGTATCGACGTGCCCAAGGTCATGGTTGCCTTTCCCGATGTGATCACCGACCTGCCGGAGGATGAATCGGCGTGATTTTGCCTATGAATCAAAGGTTTTGGCAGGGTTCTGCCCAAAGAGGCCTGTGCTTGACAGCGCCTCTTTGCCTGCGATTCAATGCGCGCTACGGTATGCCCAAGCGGGGGCGATACAATCAGTCCTTGCATCAAACAAGAGGCAAATCATGCGAGTTAAAATCATTACCGGCTGTGTTGTTCTGTTGGCCCTTGCGGCCTGTGACAGCTTCGACAACCGCACAGCCAATCGCGCCGCAACGGGCGCAACCATTGGGGCTATTGGCGCGGCGATTGTCAGCGGCAACCCCATTAAAGGCGCTGTTGTCGGTGGCGCGGTTGGTGCTCTCACCAGCAAATACTGAACAGTCAGGGACGATTGGTTCCCCCGAGCCGACTGCCCCTTTCATTTCCCCTCTAAACTTGCCCCCTGTGCCATCGCACAAGGGGCTTTTTTCGTGGTTGCGGCGGGTGCTTGTGCAAGCAGGCATGCTGCCGCCCCGTGCTGGTGCTTTGGCAAAATATACTGATTTGACCGAACGATCGTTGAAGCGTGATGTTTGTGTCTCCCTAAATCGCGGCTTGGGGCGGAGAAAACACCTCCCGGCTTTCATTGAATTGAAGCAAATGCCGAAAATACACCCTTTACTCTCAAAGAAGGTCTGAGCGCATGTTCAAGAAAATCCTGATCGCAAATCGCGGTGAAATTGCCTGCCGTGTGATAAAATCGGCACAGAAAATGGGCATCAAGACCGTTGCGGTCTATTCTGACGCTGATAAAAACGCGCTGCATGTGCGGATGGCGGATGAAGCGGTGCATATTGGCCCGCCACCGGCGAATCAATCCTACATCTTGATCGACAAAATCATGGATGCGGTCAAACAAACCGGCGCAGAAGCCGTGCATCCGGGCTATGGCTTTCTGTCGGAAAACCGTTTGTTTGCCGAAGCACTGGAGGCCGCCGGCGTGGCCTTTATCGGGCCACCGGCGGGCGCGATTGAATCCATGGGCGACAAAATCACCTCGAAAAAATTGGCACAAGAGGCCGGCGTGACCACGGTTCCCGGCTACATGGGCCTGATTGCGGATGCGGACGAGGCGGCGAAAATTTCCGCCCAGATCGGCTATCCAGTGATGATCAAGGCCTCTGCCGGCGGGGGCGGCAAGGGCATGCGTGTGGCCTGGAATGACGACGAGGCCCGCGAAGGGTTCAAGCTGTCCAAGAGCGAAGCGGCGTCTTCGTTCGGGGATGACCGGATTTTCATCGAGAAATTCATCACCCAGCCGCGCCACATCGAAATTCAGGTGCTGGGCGACAAACACGGCAATTGCCTGTGGTTGAACGAACGCGAGTGTTCGATCCAGCGCCGCAATCAGAAAGTAGTGGAGGAGGCACCGTCGCCTTTCCTCAATCCGGCCACGCGCAAGGCCATGGGCGAACAGGCGGTGGCGCTGGCGCAGGCGGTGGATTATTGCAGTGCGGGCACGGTGGAATTCATTGTCGACGGAGAGCGAAATTTTTACTTCCTTGAAATGAATACCCGCCTGCAGGTGGAACATCCGGTGACCGAGCTGATCACCGGCATTGATCTGGTGGAACAGATGATCCGGGTGGCGGATGGTGAAAAACTGGCGATGACGCAGGATGACATCGGTATCAACGGTTGGGCGATTGAAAACCGGCTCTATGCCGAAGACCCGTATCGCGGGTTTCTGCCGTCGATTGGCCGGCTGTCGCGCTATCGTCCGCCGGTCGAGGAATCCACGCCGGAATATGTCGTGCGTAATGACACCGGCGTGTATGAGGGCGGCGAGATTTCGATGTATTACGACCCGATGATTGCCAAGCTGTGTACCTGGGCACCAACCCGCGAAGCGGCGATAGAGGTGATGCGCAACGCGCTGGACGGGTTCGAGGTCGAGGGCATCGGCCACAACCTGCCGTTCCTGAGCGCGGTGATGGACCATGAGAAATTCACCAGCGGTGAAATGACCACCGCTTTTATCGAGGAAGAATTCCCTGACGGGTTTGATGGTGTTGAACTGCCAACTGCGGCCCTGAAACGGATTGCGGCCTCTGCGGCGGCCATGTACCGCGTTGCCGAAATCCGCCGTGCGCGGGTGTCGGGGCGGATGGACAACCACGAACGCAAGGTGGGGCGTGATTGGGTGGTGAGCCTGCAAGGGCAGAATTTCCCGTTGACGATTGATGCGGACAAGGACGGCTCCACCGTGACCTTTGCCGATGGTACGGTGCATCGGGTGGCATCAGACTGGACACCCGGGGATTTGCTGGCCACGCTGGAGGTCGACGGCGAAACGCTGGTGTTGAAGGTAGAGCCGATTTCGGCGGGATACCGGATGCGGTCGCGCGGCGCGGACCTGAAGGTGCGGGTGCGCAGTCCGCGCAATGCCGAACTGGCGGGGTTGATGCTGGAAAAATTGCCGCCGGACACGTCGAAAATGCTGCTTTGTCCGATGCCGGGCCTGATTATCGCGCTCGAGGTTGCCGAAGGCGACGAAGTGCAGGACGGGCAGGCGCTGTGTACGGTCGAGGCCATGAAAATGGAAAATGTGTTGCGGGCCGAGAAAAAGGGCATCGTGTCGAAAATTACCTGCAAGGTGGGCGACAGCCTTGCGGTGGATGAAATCATCATGGAGTTCGAATAAACCGATGCGTCCGGGCGGGGAAATTCGGGCATTCGTGGCAGTTTTGCCGATGGGCAATGCCGCCGCCTATTTTCCCCGCTGGGCGCGCAATTCGTCTATGCGTAACGGAAATTTGTCAATCGCGCGGGATATTTCGCGCACGGTCCAGGGACGCGGTTTGCGCAGCTTGACCTTGCCATCCTTGCCCAAGAGCACCAACGAAAACCCGCGCGGCCGCAGTTTTTCGCGTAGCGGCGACAGGGGTTGCGGGATGGTATCAGTGATGATGACCACATCGCGATCGGTCAACGCCTGCGGATCTTCCTCAAGCAGTTCCAGCTGGCGTTTGAAATGCGGGTTGTTCGGTGTATCGGCAAAGATGACCAATGGGCGTTTCAGCCAGAGGTATTCGGATAAATCCTGTGCTGTGGCCACGGGGGCCGTCAGGACGCACAGGAGTGTGGCAAGCAGTATTCTTGGGGGCATTCGGTGTCCTTTCCCTAGGCAACTTAATCGCTTTGGTCGGAATTGCGAGGGGGGAAATGTCCGTGAGGGGTTTTCACGGGCGGTTTTGAGCATGAAAAGCAGTCTCCTCCTGCGGTGGTCTTTCGGGAAAATGAAAAAGCTGGAGGAACGGTTCTATGGATAGGGCGTTGCTGCGATTTGCGGGGCTGAGCCTGATCGGGGCCTTGGTGCCGATGTTGGCATTGGTCGGGGTGACCCTGATGCGGACCGGCGGGATTTGGGAATATGCGCTGGATGATGTGTATATCCATCTGGCCATGTCCGAACAACTGGCGCAGGGGGGCTATGGGGTTAACCCGGGGGAATATGCCTCGGCGTCGTCTTCCATTTTGTATTCCTATTTGTTGGCCCCTTTTGTGGGAACCGCATTTCATGTGTGGTGGCCTTTGGTTCTTGGCATCGGGGGGCTGGTTGGCGCGGCGGTTTTGTGGGGGCGGGTGTTGTGGATAGCCCGATTACAGGGCGCGCCGGTCTGGATGCTGGTGGTTTTGGCGCTGGGAGCGCCGCTGTTCATGCACCATCCGGCGATGGCGTTGATCGGGATGGAGCATATGCTGCATATCGTGGCGGCGTTGCTGGTGTTGAACGGGTTGCTGGATTTCGCCCGTGAAGGGCGCATTGGCTGGATGCTGGTGGTCGGGGTGGTTGCCAATCCGTTGTTGCGGTTTGAAGGCATGGCGATTGCCTTGCTGGCCTGTGGCGTTTTGTTTTTTGGCGGACGGCGGCGCGCCGGATTGGTGTTGCTGGGGCTGACAGCGCTGCCGCTGGCGGCGCATTTCTGGCATATGTCGGCAATCGGGCTGGATCTGCTGCCCAATTCGGTGAACGCCAAGGCGGCGGTCGTGGGGGGCGGTGACAAGCATGATGGCGGCCGGTTGACGCGGATTTTGTTTTCCTGGCGGCTGGCCCTGTATTACCCCACGGGGCGGATGCTGATCGGGGCGGTGTTTTTTGGCGCGCTGGGTTTGTTTTTGGCGCGTCACTGGATCAAAGGTGTTTGGGCGTTGATTGGCTGGGCGGCGGTTCTGGCTGCATTTGGTCATGTGATACTTGGGGCTGTCGCAGATTTCTTTCGCTATGAACCCTATGTCTGGACCTTTTTTATCGGCGCTTTTGCGGTGTTGGTTGCATTCTTGCCCAAAGAGGGGCCTGCAGATTTGACGCCTGCGATGTTGCTGGTTGGCCTGTTCTGGGGCGGGGTGCAATATCCGGTTGTGGCCTTTACCGACATGCCGAACGGCTCTGCGGGGATTTATGCGCAACAACGCCAAATGGGGCGGTTTGTCGATGATTATTGGCAGGCCCCTGTGGCGGTGAATGATTTGGGGCATGTGGCCTATGGCAACCCGTATTATGTGCTGGATATGTGGGGGTTGGCTTCTCGTGAGGCACTGGAAGCGCGCCTGCGGGGGCATGATCCGTTGTGGATGGATCGGCTGGCACAGGCGCGCGGTGTGCGATTGGCGATGCTGTATAAACACTGGTTTGTGGACCGGATCCCGCCAAGCTGGGTAGAAGTTGCCGAGCTGCAGCTGATCATACCGCAAGGGACATTGGGCGGGCGCACCGTGACGTTTTATGCAACCAGCCCTGCGGTGGTGGATGGGATCGTGAACAAGTTAAAGGATTTTGGGCCAAGCCTGCCTGAAACCGTCGAATTGAAAATTCTGGATAGCGGGCAATAGGCCCTTATGGAGTGCACAAGATGAGCAATGACAAGAAAGACTGGCAAGCGCTGGCCGAGAAAGAATTGCGTGGCAAGCCGCTCGAGGCGCTGGACTGGGACACGCCCGAGGGGATCAAGGTCAAGCCGGTTTACGGTGCCGATGATCTGAACGGGGTTGAGCATCTGGACAATCTGCCCGGTTTTGCCCCCTACAAGCGCGGGGTGAAGGCGACCATGTACGCGGGGCGCCCCTGGACCATTCGCCAGTATGCCGGGTTTTCCACAGCCGAGGAATCCAACGCCTTTTACCGGCGCGGTCTGGAGGCAGGGCAACAGGGGGTTTCGGTGGCCTTTGATCTGGCGACGCACCGCGGCTATGACAGCGACCACCCGCGCGTGGTGGGGGATGTGGGCAAGGCCGGCGTGGCGATTGACAGTGTCGAGGATATGAAAATCCTGTTTGACGGCATTCCGCTCGATAAAATTTCGGTGTCCATGACCATGAATGGTGCGGTTATTCCGGTGCTGGCCTGTTTCATTGTGGCAGGCGAGGAGCAGGGCGTTGCGCGGGGCAAGCTGTCGGGGACCATTCAGAATGATGTGCTGAAGGAATTTATGGTACGCAACACCTATATTTATCCACCGGAGCCGAGCATGCGGATTGTGGCGGACATTATCGAATTTACCTCGAATGAAATGCCGAAGTTCAACTCCATTTCCATTTCAGGCTATCACATGCAGGAGGCAGGGGCCAATCTGGTGCAGGAGCTGGCCTTTACCATTGCCGATGGCAAGGAATACGTCAAAACCGCGATTGCGCGGGGCATGGATGTGGATGTATTCGCCGGCCGGCTGAGCTTTTTCTTTGCCATCGGGATGAATTTCTTCATGGAAATTGCCAAGCTGCGGGCCGCGCGGGTGTTGTGGGCGCGGGTGATGGATGAATTCAACCCCAAGATCGCCAAAAGCAGCATGCTGCGCACCCATTGTCAGACCTCGGGCGTGAGCCTGCAGGCGCAGGATCCCTATAACAACGCCATTCGCACGGCCTATGAGGCCATGTCGGCGGTGCTGGGCGGGACGCAATCGTTGCATACCAATTCCTTTGACGAGGCCATCGCCCTGCCCACGGACGAAAGCGCGCGGTTGGCGCGGAATACGCAGTTGATTTTGCAAAATGAAACCGGCGTGACCAATGTGGTCGACCCGCTGGCCGGATCGTATTACATCGAAAAGCTGACGCAGGAACTGGTGGATGAAGCCTGGAAAATCATCGGCGAAGTGGACGAGATCGGCGGCATGACCAAGGCCGTTGCCTCTGGCATGCCGAAACTGCGGATCGAGGAAGCCGCCGCGCGCAAACAGGCGGCGATTGATCGCGGGGACGAGGTTGTCGTCGGGGTGAACAAGTTTCAGGTCGCGGACGAGCCGGAAATCAACATTCGCGAAATCGACAACACTGCCGTGCGCGATTCCCAGGTGGCGCGGCTGGCGGAAATTCGTGCAACCCGTGACGATGCGGCCTGCAAGGCGGCGTTGGAGGCGTTGGAGGCAGGGGCCAAGGACGGGAAATCCAACCTGCTGGAACTGGCAATTGATGCGGCACGGGCGCGGGCCTCTGTCGGGGAAATTTCGGATGCAATGGAAGTGGCGTTCGGGCGCCATCGTGCGGAGGTAAAAACATTGGCAGGCGTATACGGGGCAGCCTATGCAGGCGATGCGGGCTATGAGCAAATTCAGGCGGATGTGGAAAAATTCGCCGAAACCGAAGGTCGCCGTCCACGTATGCTGGTGGTGAAAATGGGACAGGATGGACATGATCGCGGGGCCAAAGTGATCGCCACGGCATTCGCCGACATCGGTTTCGATGTGGATGTTGGCCCGCTGTTCCAGACCCCGGAGGAGGCCGCACAGGATGCGGTGGACAATGATGTGCACATAATCGGCATCTCCAGTCAGGCCGCAGGGCATAAAACGCTGGCCCCCCAGTTGGTTCAGGCGTTAAAGGACAAGGATGCAGAAGATATCATTGTGATTTGCGGCGGAGTGATTCCACAGCAGGATTATGACTACCTGTACGAACGCGGGGTAAAGGCGATTTTCGGGCCGGGAACCAATATTCCCGATGCGGCGCGCAATATCCTGAAATTGATAACACCCGCCCAGGGTTGATTCCGGGCGACGGTAAAAAGGAACGAAAAATGGATTGGGTTATTGGACAGCCAGAGGATTTGAAAACCGTGTCGGAAAAAGACCGGCACGGTAAACCTCTGCGCACTGTTATCGACATGCGTACAGGGCTGGTGCGCAATGACCCGATTCCCGATGACGAAACGCTGGCCAAATTCTATTCCGAAGATTACCGCGTGGAATACAAGGGGCAGGCGCGGCCTCGTAAACGCCAGATCCTGCGCAACTTTCGCCGCGCGGCTGTGTTTTATGACAAATACGCCGATGTGATGGAAAACGTGGAAACGGTTCTGGATGCGGGGGCCGGGTCGGGGGAATTTCTGTATCTGGCCTCTAAAATTGCCAAATCCGCCAAAGGGATCGAGCCGAACAGGGAATATGCTCAATATTGTAAGGATGAGCTGGGACTTGATGTAACCACCGCGCATTTTCATCCGGATGTTTTTCCGGCGGGCAGTTTTGATCTGATCCTGCTGAACCATGTGCTGGAACACCTGAACGATCCGGTGCGCTATCTGGCGTTGTTGCGGGACTGGCTGTCCGATACGGGCGTGATCTATGTGGAGATCCCGGACATCGACCAGATGTGCCATTACCACAGTCGCGGCAACATGTTCCATTTCGGACATATTTTCAATTTCAATCCGTGGACCGTGCGCGCCGTTGCCGGTATGGCCGGTCTGGTGGAGCTGGAGCAAACCAAGGATCGTTGCGGCAATACCACGGGGGTGTTTTTTCAGCGGGGAGAGGTTCGGCAAGCCGGCGAAAATCGCGCCAATGCTGACGAAACCCTGCGCCGGATCAAGGCGCATTATGCGGGGGAGTACAGCAAGGGCGCGTTGAAAAAACCGTTCAAAAAAATTGCGGGCCAGATCGAGGAAACGCTGGCCTCTGGCCGGTATGATTCCCCGCAGGAAATCGGCAATCTATTTGTGAAAAACAAGGGGGAATAATGATGCCTGATAAATCCAATTTGAACCAAGCCGCCCTTGATTATCACGAATTTCCCCGCCCCGGGAAGCTGGAGATCCGCGCCACAAAACCCATGGCCAACCAGCGCGATCTGTCGCTGGCCTATAGCCCGGGCGTTGCGGATACCTGTATGGAAATCAAACGCGACCCGACGCTGGCGGAAAAATACACCGCACGCGGCAATCTGGTGGCGGTTGTCACCAACGGGTCTGCGGCGCTGGGCCTTGGCAATATCGGTGGGCTGGCGTCCAAACCGATCATGGAAGGCAAGGCGGTTTTGTTTAAAAAATTCGCCAACATCGATTGCTTCGACATTGAACTGGATGAGACCGATCCCGAAAAAATTGCCGATATCGTTTGCGCCATGGAACCCACATTCGGGGCGATCAACCTTGAGGATATCAAGGCCCCGGATTGTTTTATTGTCGAAAAACTGTGCCGTGAACGCATGGGAATTCCGGTGTTCCACGACGATCAGCACGGCACCGCGATTGTCGTGGGGGCGGCGGCCACCAATGCCTTGCATGTGGCGGGTAAACGGTTCGAGGATATCAAGATCGTCTCCACTGGTGGTGGCGCGGCGGGGATTGCCTGCCTGAATATGCTGCTGAAACTGGGTGTGAAGCGGGAAAATGTCTGGCTCTGCGATATTGCCGGTCTGGTATATGAGGGCCGTGTCGAGGAGATGACCCCGCAAAAGGCCGCTTTTGCCCAAGGGACCGAACCCAAAACACTGATGGATGTCATTGATGGTGCGGATATGTTTCTGGGCCTGTCGGGGCCGGGCGTGTTGAAGCCGGAAATGGTGGCCAAAATGACGGCGCAGCCGATTGTGTTTGCGCTGGCAAACCCAACGCCGGAAATCCTGCCCGAGGAAATCCGCAGCGTGGCACCGGATGCATTGATCGCCACGGGCCGGTCCGATTATCCCAATCAGGTGAACAACGTACTGTGTTTCCCGTTCATTTTTCGCGGGGCGCTGGATGTGGGGGCCACGGAAATCAATGATGTGATGCAAATCGGTTGTGTCAAAGGTATTGCCGAACTGGCCCGCGCGACATCGAGCGCCGAGGCCGCTGCTGCCTATAAGGGCGAGCAGATGACATTCGGGCCGGATTACCTGATCCCGAAACCGTTTGATCCGCGGCTGATGGGGATTGTGGCCTCGGCTGTGGCGGGGGCGGCGATGGACAGTGGCGTGGCCAAACGGCCGGTGCCGGATATTGCTGTTTACAAGGATGATCTGGACCGCTCGGTTTTCAAATCCGCCTTTATCATGCGTCCCGTGTTCGACGCGGCGCGCCTTGCCGTGCGGAAAATTGTATTTTCCGAGGGCGAGGACGAACGCGTGTTGCGGGCTGCCAATGCCATGCTGGAGGAAGGCGTGGATCGCCCGATCCTGATTGGCCGTCCCGAAGTGGTGAATTACCGTCTGGAGAAGGCCGGTCTGAGCATCGAACCGGGCAAGGATTTCGAACTGGTTAACCCGCAGGACGACCCGCGCTATCGCCCTTATTGGGAAACCTATCATAAGCTGATGGAACGGCGCGGGATCACGCCGGATCTGGCCAAGGCGGTGATGCGGACCAACACAACCGCGATTGCGGCGATCATGGTGCAGCAGGGCGATGCGGACAGCATGATTTGTGGTACCTTTGGCCAATATCTGTGGCATCTGAATTATGTCACTCAGGTGCTTGGTAATGGCGGGTTGGACCCGATCGGGGCTTTGTCGCTGATTATCCACGAAGACGGGCCGCTGTTTGTGGCTGACACGCATGTGCATGCCGAACCCGATGCCGAGCAGATCGCCGCCACGGTTTTTGCCGCCGCGCGTCATGTGCGCCGTTTCGGGGTGGAACCCAAAATTGCCCTGTGTTCACATTCACAGTTTGGCAACCAGAACACCGATTCAGGCCGGCGGATGCGCGGGGCGATGGATATTCTGGATGCGCAGAAACTGGATTTTGTTTATGAGGGCGAAATGCACACCGACAGCGCGCTGGACGCGGAATTGCGTAATCGGATATTTCCGAACTCGCGTCTGCAAGGTGCAGCAAATGTGCTGGTTTTTGCCCATACGGACGCGGCAAGCGCGGTGCGAAATGTTCTAAAAGTGAAGGCCGGCGGGCTGGAAGTTGGGCCGATTCTGATGGGAATGGGCAACAAGGCGCATATTGTGACGCCGTCAATCACCGCGCGCGGGTTGTTGAATATCGCCGCTTTGGCGGGGACTTCTGTAGCGCAATACGGGTAACTTGGGAGAGTAGCATGACCTATCGCGACGTATACGACAGCTGGAAAAATGATCCGGAGGCCTTCTGGATGGAGGCCGCCAAGGCAATTGACTGGTATGAAAAACCGACGCGCGCGCTGGATGACAGCAACGCGCCGTTGTATGAATGGTATACGGATGGGGTGATGAACACCTGCTACAATGCGCTGGACCGCCACATCGAAGCGGGCAAAGGCGATCAGGTGGCAATTATCCACGACAGCCCGATGACCAAGTCGGTACATAAACTGACCTATAGCGAATTGCGGGATCGTGTCGCCAGCCTTGCCGGTGCCTTGCGTGCCAAAGGGGTGGAGAAGGGCGACCGCGTGGTCATCTATATGCCGATGGTCCCCGAGGCGATCGAGGCCATGTTGGCCTGTGCCCGTATCGGCGCGATTCATTCCGTGGTGTTTGGCGGGTTTGCGGCAAACGAACTGGCCACGCGGATTGACGATGCCAAGCCCAAGGCGATCATTGCCGCCAGCTGTGGTCTGGAGCCGGGCCGCGTGATCCACTATAAACCGCTGGTGGATGGTGCAATTGAACTGGCCAGCCACAAGCCCGATTTCTGTGTGATTTTCCAACGGGAACAGGAAGTTGCAAAAATGGGGCCACGTGATGTGGATTGGCACGGTTTTCAGGCGGGTGTAGAGCCGGCAGAATGTGTGCCGGTCAAGGGCAATGACCCGCTTTACGTGTTGTATACTTCTGGCACCACCGGCCAACCCAAAGGCGTGATCCGCCCCAATGGCGGCCATGCGGTGGCGCTGCACTGGACCATGAAAAACATCTATGATGTCAACCCGGGAGAGGTCTTTTGGGCCGCATCCGATGTGGGCTGGGTGGTGGGCCATTCCTATATCGCCTATGGGCCGCTGATTTACGGTGCAACCATGGTGGTGTTTGAGGGCAAGCCGGTCGGGACGCCGGACCCGGGAACGTTCTGGCGGGTGATTCAGGATCACAAGGTGGTGTCTTTCTTTACCGCGCCAACGGCCTTTCGTGCGATTAAACGCGAAGATCCGGCAGGTGAATTTGTGAAAAAATACGATCTGTCGAGCCTGCGCCATCTGTTTCTGGCGGGTGAACGGGCGGATTCAGATACCATTATCTGGGCGCAGGATCAATTGGGTGTGCCGGTGATCGACCACTGGTGGCAGACGGAAACCGGTTATTCTATCGCGGCCAATCCGGCGGGGCTGGAGTTACTGCCGGTGAAGCTCGGCTCGCCCACGGTGCCGATGCCCGGTTACGATGTGCGGGTGCTGGGCGATGACGGCCATGAATTACCCCATGGTGAATTGGGCGCGATTGCGATCAAGTTGCCTTTGCCTCCGGGGACGTTGCCCAACTTGTGGAATGCCGAAGATCGGTTTATCAAATCCTATCTGGATACGTTTCCCGGCTACTATGAAACCGGCGATGCGGGGATGATCGATGACGATGGCTATCTATACATCATGGCGCGCACGGATGATGTAATCAACGTTGCCGGTCACCGTCTGTCTACCGGCGCGATGGAGGAGGTTCTGTCGAGCCACCCCGACGTGGCCGAATGTGCGGTGATCGGCGTGGCGGATGACCTTAAGGGGCAGTTGCCGTTGGGCTTTTTGTGCCTGAATGCCGGTGCGGGCCGTGACCATGATGAGGTCGTCAGGGAATGTGTCAAACTGGTGCGCGAAAAAATCGGCCCCGTTGCGGCCTTCAAAACGGCCTGTGTTGTTGATCGTTTGCCGAAAACCCGCTCCGGTAAAATCCTGCGCGGAACCATGGTGAACATTGCGGATGACAAGCCCTATAAAATGCCGGCAACGATTGATGATCCGGTGATTCTGGATGAAATCACCGTTGCATTGGCCGAGTTGGGCTATCCAGGCGCTAAATAAGGTTTATTGGGCAGGCCTATAGTTTGATAGATTGCCCAATGCGCACGCAAGAATTGCGAATTGAGTCGCAATTCGCGAATCTGGTGCATTTAATGCCAAAAGAAAGGGAAATTGGGAATAATGTGCTAGATAGCATATTATTTTTCAATATCTTAGGTAGTAAGTGCTATCGGAGGTGGAAGCGTGGGGTGTTTTATTCGTATGTTTGTGGCTGCTATTTTGGCGACTTTCTTTGTAAGTGTCGCGAGCGCCCAAGAAATTTTGACGGTTCAAGTTGAGCGCGACGGAAAAGTCACCTCTAGTGTGACTTTTGATGCAGATCAATTACATGCAATGGGTTTGCATCAGATAAAAACAGAAAATGCCTATGTGGATGGCATGAAAACCTTTGAAGGACCACTGCTTCGAGACTTGGTTACACAGTTTGGGGCTGAAGACTTGAGCCTTGGTTATATGGTTGCGGAAAATGACTATACGGTTGAAATCCCAATGCACGAGTTTTTTGCCTATGATGTGATTTTGGCGCTTTCCGTGGATGGTGAGGCATTTTCGCCGCGTGGTAAGGGACCGATCTGGGTGATTTACCCGATGAGTAGTCATAAAAAACTACAAGATCCAAAATACAACGGCCGTCTGATCTGGCAGCTCACCCGGATTGTGTTCAAGTGAAAAACTGGGGGGGGGCACTTAGATTTTTAGGGTTTTCTACGGTTCTTGTGACCATTGTTACTGCGTTTTTCACCTTTGGCGCGGTTCGCAATAATATTGAAAGTATTCGTATCAATTGGCAAGAAAACCTTTTGTGGTCATCATCGCAGTTGAATATTGAATATCAGCGGTTTTTGGAAACGTTACTCGGTATGGCGGGCGGGCAGGTCGGGGTTGATCGTGGTGAGGTCAATCGCCGGTTTAATATTTTGTGGAGCAGGGTCGCTTTGTTCCAGCACACAAAAACTGCGCAGAGAATCGAAGGGTTTAACGGGGCGGAGGGTTATGTCGAACGCATTTTTGAAAGTTTGAAACAGGCAGAGCCAACGATCGAGGCACTCCAAGACGGGGATCGCGCGGCGGCGTTGGCATTATGGCGGGATTTCAAGGCTTATGAGGATCAGTTTCGCAGGTTTAACCGGATTGTTATGCATGGCGAGGTCGAGGCCGGTGCTGAGTTGCGGCGAGGGTTGGTTGCCAATCAGGCATTATTGTTTCGACTGGGAAACGGAGCGGCGGTATTTTCATTCTTGTTGTTGATGTATTTTGCTTATGAAACCCGTTTACACCGGAAAATGAGCCAGAAAAATGCCGCGTTGTTCCGGCAGGCGCAGCAGGCTAACCGTACCAAATCGGCATTTCTAAATATGATGAGCCATGAGCTGCGCACGCCAATGAACGGTATTTCGGGAATGATTGCGCTGGCCAGACAACAGGGCGGGAGCCCGCAACAGGCGGAAATGCTGAGCATTGCTGAGAAATCGAGCCAACAGCTTAACGAAATGTTGTTGGATATTGTGGAGTTTGCCGATCTGGAAACCGCGAATGTGGATTTGCTGAATAAACCCTTCCTGATCAGGGTCCTCTGTGCGCAGATTGACAAAGCGCTGAGGTCGGTTGGGCAAGCGGAAAGTGTGAATTTTCAGGTGGAATGCGCGCCTGAATGTCCGCTCCGGATGCGGGGGGATTTGTTGCGGTTGCGCCAAACACTGGTGCATATGGCGCGTTATTTGGCGATTATGAGCCGCCGGGATGTGCGGGTGTTCATTGGTTATCACGACGGGAAATTGGGAGTTAGCCTTTATTATGATCAAACGGATCTGGGTGATGGCTGGTTGCCCCATTTTATCAATGTAAATCAACAGGGCAGCGATGATCGTTTTGCCAAAAGCGAGCTGGGAACTGAAATCGCTTGTGGGTTCATCAACCGTATGAACGGCTCTCTGAGCCATCAAAGTGTCACAACCGGGCAAGGTCAGGCAGCTGTCCACGTTAATGTGCCGCTGGTGGCTCTGGAAACCGATACGATTACTGTGCGTCTTGAGACCCGCTCGCAGGCGCTCGCGGCAATTTGCCAAAATGCGATGGCCTCGTTTCCGGTGCGAATGTTTCAACCCGATGATACAGATCCGGTGCATACGGTGATTATTGAGGCCGGGGGGACATTTGAACATCAAACCTATGAGCGGCTTGTCGCGCTGTATCCGGAGGCAAATTTTGTGGCACTTGGGGCCCCTTCGGACAAATCCCGATATGAGGGACAAATTAGTCTGCCGATTGATATTACTGCGCTAAAGGTGGCACCTTTTCTCTAGGATGGCACCCGTTTTGCGGGTGTGAGTGCGGAGGCAAGGTCGTGAGAGTAAAGTAAGTGCTTTAAGTCCTGAATAAAGATGAGTATCCTGTTGCGCATACACATATTGGGCTGATGTGGAGACGGTTATCGGTGGGCGCGATTGCGTGTGCGTATGGACTGTAGGGAAATAAAAAGAGGCCATATGGAAAAACAAACGGATGCTGCTTTGCAAGCGGAGCAGAATAGGATGCTTAGCCATGATCTGCGCTCGGCGGTGTCCGATATCGTGGGCGGGGTTCAGTTGATGGAACATGAAACCCTGAGCGAGGTGAATAAAATTCAACTGGCGCGGATTGCCGCTGCGGCAAACATGGTCTTACGGTTGCTGAATGTGGTGAAAAGAAAATCTCCCCCACAGGGTATCCATGGGGCAGGGCCGCTTTTTGTGGCCCCGCTTTTGCAAGAGATTGACCAACGTTGGCAAGGGCGGGCTGCGGATGTGGGGGTGGAATTACGGGTCAATTCCATGGTGTCGGAACAATGTTGTCTTGATTGCACGCCGCTTGATCTGGAACGCATTTTGTCCAATTTACTGGATAATGCCGTTAAATTTTCCCCGAAAGGAGGAGAAGTCACCCTGGATGTACAGGAGGCTTCCGGGTTTCTTCAGCTGAGAATTAGCGACCAAGGGCCTGGGTTTAGTGCGGCGGCTCGTGAAAAACTGTTTTCCTTTGAGGGGCGTCCTGAATCTTCGATTGTACCGGGGTCCGGGCTTGGTTTGTATATTGTCTACAAAATAACCAAACAGCTACAAGGCGAAGTATGGGTGCCGGCCCTGAATGCGGGGGGGTGCGTCACCGTGATGTTGCCAACCCGTAATACCGATGTGCCATTAGATGCCTTGGAGCAACCTGAATTCGTGACCCCGCAATTGCAGGGTAAGAAGGTTTTGCTGGCCGAAGATAATAAAACCAATCAGCTGGTGGCCGGCCATATGCTGGAAATTTTAGGGGCAGAGGTCACGCTGGCGCAGGATGGGCAAGAAGCGTGGGATATTCTGTGTGAGCAAGCCTTTGATCTGGCTTTGGTGGACATTGAAATGCCGCGAAAATCCGGTGTGGATCTGATCCGTGAAATCCGTGCCTCGAATTTGCCTTTTGCAAGGATGCCGCTGGTGGCGTTGACGGCGTATTTTCTATCGGATCATCAAAGCCGGATCATGGCGGCTGGGGCCAACGGTGTGATTGCCAAACCGCTCACGGATATTCAGGCATTGGGGACGGCGATCAACGGATTTTGTGGTTTCGACGGCCCGGCTGACAAGACGAATTGCCCGGTGGATTCTGAAATTTATACCAATCTTGAGCGCACCATGGGACCGGCTGCATTCGGGGGATTGGTGGACAAATTGCTGATTGATTTGTCGGGGGCGCAAACGACTATCGAGAAGGCATTTGCAGACAAGGATCCGTCACAATTGCGTAATACGAGTCATATTTTGATCTCTTTGGCGGGGGCAGTGGGCGCATTGGAATTGCTTAAGGCGGCCCAGTCGCTTAATACAGCCATGCAGTGTGCTGAATCTGTTGACTTAACGTCCAGCGAGTGGTCTATTTTGCCCCTATTAAGAGAGTTGATTGAGTATTTGGAAACTGTTCGCAATGAAATTAATGGGGGCTAAATGTCCGATCCGATACTCTTGATCGAAGATACACCATCCTTGCAGATGGTGTACGAAGCAATTCTGACCAAGTCGGGTTATGAGGTGGATTGTGCAAATACCGCCGCCGAGGGCGCGCGTATTTTTGCCGGCCAGCAACATCCGGTTGTGCTGCTGGATTTGCTGTTGCCGGATCGGGACGGGCTGGAGCTGATGGCCGATTTCCTGAAGGAAGCACCGGAGGTCAAAGTCATCGTTATCACCGCAAACGGGTCGATCAATCGGGCCGTCTCTGCGATGCGGGCGGGCGCGTTTGATTTTCTGGTGAAACCGTTCGACGAACAACGGTTGTTGTCTTCTGTTAGCAACGCGCTCACCGATTTGGCTAAAATCGGGGCGCAACCGGCACCACGCGGGATCGAAGAGGGCCGGTTTCAGAAATTCATCGGTTCTTCTGCGGTGATGCAATCGGTTTACAAAAAGATTTGCAGCATCGGGCGTTCCACGGCCACGGTTTTTATTACCGGAGAGAGCGGCACCGGCAAAGAGCTCTGTGCGGATGCTATCCATCAGGTGTCAAACCGGGCAACGGGACCTTTTATTGCGTTGAACTGTGGCGCGATTCCGGGGGATTTGCTCGAGTCAGAGGTGTTCGGTCACCTCAAAGGTTCCTTTACCGGCGCGATCTATGACAAGGTCGGGGCGGCGGCTGCAGCGGATGGTGGCACGCTGTTTCTGGATGAAATCTGTGAAATGGATATGGCATTGCAAACCAAACTGTTGCGGTTTTTGCAGACTTCCACCATCCAGCCCGTGGGGGCGGTCACCCCGCGCAAGGTGGATGTGCGCATTATCTGCGCCACCAATCGGGATCCGGTAAAGGAAGTCGCTGCCGGACGTTTTCGCGAGGATTTGTTTTACCGGCTGCATGTGGTGCCGATCCATCTGCCGCCCCTGCGGGAACGGGGGCAGGATGTTATTGAGCTGGCCGAAGATTCCATGCGGCAGTTTTCACAAGAAGAAGGCCGTGAATTCAACGCCTTAAGTCGGGATGTAAAGCGGGTGTTTGCCGCTCATCCCTGGCCCGGAAATGTTCGGCATCTGCTGAATGTTGTGCGTAACGCTGTGGTGCTGAACGAGGGAAACACGATTGAATTGTCGATGCTGGCCCCGGAATTCCTGTCGGCGATGACAACCCATATGGCCGCCGCCAAAAGCCCTGCAATACCGGTGTTCGAGGCCGACATTCAACCGGGGGGCTATGGCGTGGAAAAGGCCGTAAGCGAACTGGTTGAATCCGGCCTTACCATGGCCGATCTGGAGCGTGAATTGATCGAGGCCACGGTGCTACGCTACAAGGGGTCTGTCCCCCGCGCGGCTCGCCATCTGGATCTATCGCCCTCGACCATCTACCGCAAGCGGGAAAACTGGACCAAGGATTACGGTGAAACCTGATGGCCAGTTTGTGCCCCTTTGGGGGGTAAACGTTTTAGCCGGTCTTGATCGCCAAAAGCGCCGCTGTTTCTGCGGTTTTTAACGTTTCGAGTGGTACTTGAAACGTGTGGATGCCAAACACCAGCGCCCCGCTTTCGGGCAGACGCATGACGGTTTGGCGTTCCACCCGCACCCAGCGTTTACCGGTTTCTATCACCCGTTTTTCCCCTTCTATACGTGGCTGGAACAGGTCGGGATTGGAATAGATCAGGTTATTGGCCCGCCAAAGCGGTTGGTCGGGGCGGATCATGTTAAACATCCGCCCAACCCGTTTGCCCATTTCCGTGCCATAGCTGTCAACCGGCTGATGAATGGCAAACATATCGCGGTTGATTTTTTCGCTCAGGGTCCAACTGGCAGGAAAACACAACACCGCCCCCCGCAGGACTTGCTGGCTGTTTTCGGATAATAAAATGCAATAATCCTCTTGTGCCAATCGTCCGATTGCCCACAGTGGATGATTCGAAGATGTGTCCACGCAAACCCCGTCAGGCCGTGTGACCTGCCCCCCGTCAAAACCGTATTCTGGATCCTGCCGCAAAACCGCCAGCACCCGCGCCAGCAATTCACGCGCGGCGATATCGGCGCTGGCGTGACAGGCGAAAACCGCTTCCCGCTTTTGATCCAACAACCGGTCGCGATAGGCCATCTGTGCGTCAAAGGCATCGTCACGGATGATCCAGTCTGACCAATCCAGCGGCATCATCCCGGGCATCCGGTTTAAACGGGGATCCAGCCATGGTTTGATCGGTAATTCCGACTGGCAAATCGCTTCTGGCATAACCGGTTCTCCCAAGCTGTATTCGGTTCTGTTGTTACGCTATCAAAGCGGGTTTGCAAGGGGGTTTCCCTTGTGCGCGGGCTTGTGTAATAAGCGGCGGAACACTGATGCGGGATACCTGATTATGGCGATGGAAAAGAACTTTGATGCACAGGCTGCCGAGGCGGCGCTTTATCAAAAATGGGAAGAAACGGGCGCTTTTCGGGCCGGTGCGAATGCGCGTGACGGGGCCGAGAGTTTCAGCATCATGATCCCGCCGCCAAACGTGACCGGTGCGCTGCATGTGGGGCATGCATTCAACAACACGCTGCAAGATATCCTGACCCGCTGGCACCGGATGAAGGGCGATGACACGCTGTGGCAGCCCGGGCAGGACCACGCGGGGATCGCCACCCAGTTGCAGGTGGAAAAAATGCTGGCGGCAGAGGGCGGGCCGACCCGCGCCGAGATGGGGCGCGAGGCATTCATCGAAAAAGTTTGGGAGTGGAAGGAAAAATACGGCTCGACCATCATCAATCAGCTGAAACGCCTTGGCGCATCCTGTGACTGGGATCGCAATGCCTTTACCATGGATGATAATTTCCACGAGGCGGTGCTGAAGGTTTTTGTCGACCTCTACAACAAAGGTCTGATCTATCGGGGCAAGCGGCTGGTGAACTGGGATCCGCATTTTGAAACCGCGATTTCCGATCTGGAGGTCGAAAACATCGAAATTGATGGCCACATGTGGCATTTCAAATACCCGCTGGCCGGCGGTGCGACCTATGAATACATCGAAAAGGACGAAGACGGCAACGTCACCCTGCGCGAAACGCGGGACTATATTTCTATTGCAACCACGCGGCCTGAAACCATGCTGGGCGATGGCGCGGTGGCGGTGCATCCTGATGATGAACGCTATGCGCCGATTGTGGGCAAGCTGTGTGAAATTCCGGTGGGACCAAAGGAACACCGTCGCCTGATCCCGATTATTACCGATGAATACCCCGATATGGATTTCGGATCCGGTGCAGTAAAAATCACCGGCGCGCATGACGCCAACGATTACGGCGTGGCCAAGCGCAACAATATTCCGCTCTATCGCCTGATGGACACGCGGGCGCAGATGCGGACGGACGGCATGGATTACGAATCCGCCGCTACCCGTGCCAAGGCGATTTCCGAAGGGGCGGATTTTGTCGAATCCGAGATCGAACAAATCAATCTGGTGCCGGATGAATATCGCGGCCTTGACCGGTTTGACGCCCGTAAAAAGGTGATCGCCGATATTGATGCCGAGGGCCTGATGATCATGGTCGAGGACAAGAAGATCATGCAGCCTTTCTGTGACCGCTCCAAGGTGGTGATGGAGCCGATGCTGACCGATCAATGGTATGTGGACGCTGCCAAAATGGCCGGTCCCGCCCGCGATGCGGTCACGGACGGTCGGGTGAAGATCATGCCGGAAAGCGGCGAAAAGGTGTATTTCCACTGGATGAACAATATCGAACCTTGGTGCATTTCGCGGCAGCTTTGGTGGGGGCACCAGATACCGGTTTGGCATGGGCCGTCCATTGACAATACTGGCCAAACCATTGATTTGATGGGCATGCAATTCTGTGCGGCATCGGAAGATGAAGCTCTGGCTAAAGCCAAGCAATATTATCTCGATATCTTGGGCAGGGAAATTGAAATTAGAATTCTTCCCTTTGAAGATAAATCAGAAGGTAACAGAACAGAACCAATGCCTATGGCGAGTGGGGCAAGTTGGGGGGATAATCCTCCAAGTCTAACAAGTGTAACACTGTCCCGCGACCCCGACGTCCTCGACACATGGTTCTCTTCCGGTCTCTGGCCCATCGGCACGCTTGGCTGGCCGAACTGGACCGACGAGACCAAGAAATACTTCCCCACCTCCAGCCTGATCACCGGTCAGGACATCCTGTTCTTCTGGGTCGCGCGGATGATGATGATGCAGTTAGAGGTCGTGGGCGATGTTCCGTTTGACACGGTTTACCTGCACCAGCTCGTGCGCGATGAAAAGGGCGTGAAAATGTCCAAAACGCTGGGCAATGTGATTGATCCGCTGGACATGATCGATGAATTCGGGGCCGACGCGGTGCGGTTTACCATGACGTCGATGGCGTCTATTGGCGGCACATTGAAATTGTCCACCGCGCGGGTGCAGGGGTATCGCAACTTTGGCACCAAGCTGTGGAATGCGGCGCGGTTTGCCGAAATGAACGACTGTAAACCAAGCGCGGATTTCGATCCGGCTGCGGTACAACAGACGGTCAACAAATGGATCGTCGGCGAAACCGCCCGCACAGGCGCGCTGGTCAACAAGGCGCTGGAGCAATACCGGTTCAATGATGCGGCGATGGGCCTGTACGCCTTTGTCTGGGGCAAGGTTTGCGATTGGTATGTGGAACTGGCCAAGCCGCTGTTTCAGGGGGAGGATGCGGCGGCCAAGGCGGAAACGCAGGCGACTATGGCCTGGGCGATTGACCAGTGTCTGATCCTGTTGCACCCGATCATGCCGTTCATTACGGAACAGCTCTGGGGGGATATTGCGGACCGGCCCAAGATGCTGGTGCATACGGATTGGCCCGACTATAGCGCCGATTTGATTGATGCGGATGCGGATCGGGAAATGAACTGGGTGATTACCCTGATCGAGAAAATCCGTTCCCTGCGGGCGGAAATGCGGGTGAATGCCGGCGCGAAAATCCCGCTGATCCGGCTGGATCTGGATACGGCGGGGCAGGGTGCGCTGGAAAACAATCTGTCCATGATCCAGTGGGTGGCGCAGATCAACGATGTGTCCGTCGCCACAGAAGCCCCCAAGGATGCCGTGGCAATTCCGGTCGAGGGCGGTTCGTTCTGCCTGTCATTGGCGGATGTGATCGACGTGGACGCGGAAAAGGCCCGTCTGAACAAAGCAATCGACAAGCTGACCAAGGAATTGACCGGTATCGAGCGCAAGTTACAGAACGAGAATTTCGTTGCCAAAGCACCGGAGGCGGTGGTCGCGGAAAACCGCGCGCGGCTTGAAACCGGGGCTGAGGAAATGGAAACCCTGCAGGCGGCATTGGCGCGGGTTTCGGCGCTGTAAAAGGAGTGGCGGGTGGCTAACGCGCTACCCGCTCCACCACCTTACTATGCTTAATAGAACCTGTTGCAGTGCTGGTGGCGCTGTTAAGGATGACATGTCTTAATTTACGATGGTGTCCCTATGGGTGTGTGCCTTTTTTGGTACACAATTTAAGGGGTGAAAATGATATTGCCCTATTTTTGTTGTTTTTCGAACTGATTATAGCCTAGCTTGTTGGTTAATAAACAATGGACAACAGGTTTTGTCGTCGCTGTAATTCGTTAATTAGTAAGAGAGTAAAACAATGGTAGCCGCAACAGAATTACCTATCGATATCACTGCATCGGCGATGGATATGGCCAATGCAATGTTTGGCGATGGAATGACAATTATCAATGCAACCTACACTGGGGATAATAATTCTTCGGGGATATACAGCAATGGCGATTCAGTCTCCGATGCAACCACGCCTTCGGATACCGGGGTTATTTTATCAACCGGCAATGCGCAGGATTTCACCAATAGTTCAGGAACGGCAAACCAAAACAGCGATACAACGACCGATACCTCTGGTGTGGACGGCGATGCACAGTTGAGTGCAATTGCAGGTCTTGCCACCTATGATGCTGCTATCTTCGAGGCAACCTTTGTCCCTGTTGGTGATACCCTGACAATGCAATTTACGTTCTCTTCTGAAGAGTATCTAGAGTATGTGAATGCGGGCTATAATGATGCGGTTGGCATTTGGGTGAATGGTGTCCAAGCCGAATTAACCATTGGTGATGGCAATGTTTCAATTGATAATATCAACACGACATCGAATGCAAACCTGTATATTGATAATGCCAATAGCGCGTATAACACAGAGATGGATGGCTTTACCGTTACACTGACGGTCAAGGCCCCGGTCAATGTTGGCCAAAACAATACAATTAGAATTGGAATTGCGGATGCGGGTGATGCTGAATGGGATAGCAATCTGCTGATTGTTGGTGACAGCATTCAATCTGTTCTGATCGCAGACGACGATGCGGCCTCTGTTTATGCCAACCACACAACAAATATCGATGTGCTGGCAAATGACAACGGCGTTGGGATGTTTGTAACGCATATCAATGGAATTGCGGTTAGTGTTGGGGATTCTGTCACCTTGTCTACAGGCGAAGTGATTACCTTAAATGCCGATGGTACATTGAGTGCAACTGCAGATGGAGACATTGGCACCAACAGCTTTTCCTATTCGATCGAGGATGCGAGTGGCAATACAGACGTTGCATTTGTTACTTTGGAAACCACTGTTCCCTGTTTTGTTGCCGGAACCAAAATTGAAACAAGAACTGGTTCCGTGCTGATTGAAGATTTGGAAGTTGGTGATCAAATTAAGACTAAACAAGGGTTTAAAACGTTGCGTTGGGTGGGTTCAAGAACGACTCGTCGCAAGGGTGCCCATGCGCCAGTGATTATTGATGCGGGATCTTTCGGGAAACATGATCGCCTTGAGGTGTCCCCACAGCATAGGATTGTGGTTTCTAACAAGTCTACTGAATTGCTGTTTGAGACCCGTGAGGTTTTGGTTTGTGCGAAAGATCTTGTTAACGGAAGAAATGTCCGACTGGATACAAGCAATGAATCGGTTACTTATTACCACATTCTTTTTGATGAACACCAAGTCGTTCTGGCAAATAACCTGTGGAGTGAGAGTTTTTATCCGGGTGAATACGTGCTGAATTCGATGGATATTGCGGCCCGTGAAGAAGTGTTAGATCTATTTCCACAGCTTGCCGACAATATCGGTGAGGGTTACGGCCCTGCTTGTATGGCAAGTTTGCAACGGCATGAGGCAATGGTTCTCAACCGTGCTATTTTTGGAAACCATTCGTTTGACTATGCACTGGCAGGAAGGACGTGAACAAGCTGCGATGGACCGTCACCGGAGTGGGAAATACCATAGCAATTCGCGTTAAACCAGAATCATCAAAAGCTGTCTGAAATCATATATTTCAACGCGTTAGGTGATGGATGATGCTTCAAGTGAAACGCGAAATGCTTTAAGATGCGTGGGTATTTATAGCTTGAAAAACAGGGGGAAATAGCATTGGGTGTATCCAAACTTAAATACCGGATATCCTATGCCCATCTATACCGATCTTGTTAATTCCCTATCTGCGACCGTGCCTTTTGTCGGCCCTGAAACGCAGGAACGCGCCTCTGGTCGCGGATTTGTGGCGCGGCTCGGGGCCAATGAAAACGTGTTCGGCCCGTCCCCGATTGCCATTCAGGCGATGGCGCAGGCCGCCGCCGAGTGTTGGAAATACGGCGATCCGGAAAATTTCGACCTGCGCCACGCGCTGGCCGTGCATTTGCGGGTGGATATGGAAAACATCGTGGTAGGCGAAGGCATCGACGGGTTGCTTGGCTATCTGGCGCGGTTGCTCGTGGAGCCGGGCGTAAAGGTTGTGACCTCTGCCGGTGGCTATCCGACATTTAATTACCATGTTAACGGGTGCGGTGGAGAGATTGTCACTGTGCCGTTCAAGGATGATCACGAAGACCCCGACGCGTTGATTGCCAAAGCGGCAGAGGTCGGCGCGCGCATGGTTTATATCGCCAACCCCGACAACCCCATGGGCACGGTGCATAGCGCCGAGGTGATCCAGCGAATGATTGATGCGGTACCGGCGGATTGCTTGCTGGTGCTGGACGAGGCCTATCTGGAATTCGCGCCCAAGGATACCGCGCCGCAGATGCAGGCAGACAACCCGAACGTGATCCGTTTCCGCACTTTTTCAAAGGCTTATGGCATGGCGGGCGCACGGATCGGATATGCGGTCGCGGCACCGGATCTGATCAGGAGTTTTGACAAGCTGCGCAACCATTTCGGCGTGTCGCGGATTGCGCAGGCCGGCGCGTTGGCGGCGCTCAAGGATCAGCGGTATCTGCGCGAGGTGGTGTCGTTGGTGGAACAGGGCCGTGCGCGGATCGCACAGATTGCCGAGGGGCAGGGCCTGTCGGTGGTGTCGTCGGCCACCAATTTCGTGGCAATCGATTGCGGGCGCGATGCGGATTATGCCAAACGGGTGCTGACGCATCTGGTGGATAACGGCATTTTTGTGCGTATGCCATTCAGCGTGCCGCAAAACCGCTGTATCCGTCTGTCGGTCGGGGCGAAATCCGATCTGGACATGTTCGAGCTATACTTTCCATTGGCACTGGAGGCCGCAGATGTCTGACTATCCGCGCGATATGATCGGTTACGGGGCCAACCCGCCCGCCGCAAACTGGCCAAACAGGGCTAAAGTGGCGCTAAATTTCGTGGTAAATTACGAAGAAGGCGGCGAGAACTGCATCCTGCACGGGGACGCCGCATCCGAGGCTTTTTTATCGGAGATCGTCGGCGCGGCGGCATGGCCTGGCCAGCGACACATGAATATGGAATCGATCTATGAATACGGTTCGCGGGCTGGCTTCTGGCGGCTGCACCGGATGTTTACCGCGCGCAATATGCCGGTGACAGTTTTTGGTGTGGCAACCGCGCTGGAACGTAATCCGGATGCGGTGCAGGCGATGAAATCGGCGGAATGGGAAATTGCCAGCCACGGTTTGAAATGGATTGATTACAAGGATTATTCCTATGCGGATGAAAGGGCCGATCTGAAAAAGGCCATGGCCATTCACACCGAGGTCACCGGCACCCGTCCGGCAGGGATTTATCAGGGACGTACATCGTTGAATACCCGCGATATCTGTGCTGAACTGGGGTTTGAATACTCGGCAGACAGCTATGCGGATGAATTGCCTTATTATGAAAACGGCCAGTTGATCGTACCCTATACGCTGGACGCCAACGACATGCGTTTTGCCACGCCGCAGGGGTTTAATTCCGGTGATCAGTTCGAAACCTATCTACGTGACAGTCTGGATGTGCTGCGCAGCGAGGGCGGGCGGATGATGTCGGTAGGGCTGCATTGCCGATTGGTGGGGCGGCCGGGGCGCGCGGCGGCGTTGGGGCGGTTTTTGGATTATGTGGCCGGGTTTGACGATGTCTGGGTGAGCACGCGTCTGGATATCGCCCGCCATTGGCGGCAGGAGCATCCGAGTTCCACCGCTTAACGCTGCCGGAATTACCGCGTTTTATTATGGTCTGGTGGCGGCGATGCGCCTGAACAAATAAGATAGCAGCAAGGATTGCAACCACCGCCAACAGACCTGTAGAAGCGTTAGGTTCAGGGAACATTGCTCGGCGTACTTCGCCAGAATCTGTATGGCAGCAAATACTGTAAATGTCCCTGAAACGCAGGTTACTTTTTACACTTCCCATTCCTTGGGAACACTCGATATTAAACGCTTACACGGGCAGTTATGGTCCAAATTAGTTAAAATGCAAGAAAATAAGTATATTTGCATATATAGTTTCGCCGAGAGAAATAGTCGTTCACAATGAGGCAGGATTGTGCATGAATTGCTACCAAAATATGGCGAAAATGTGGCACCCGTTTTGCGACCTGCGAATAACAGGCGAATCGTCGGGGGCGTGGTGCGGCTTTACGTAAGCGGATAAAATAGCTAAGACCTGACTACTGTGTATTTTAGACAACCAAGGCCAAGGGTGCAATTCTGGTTGCAGGTGCAAAGACAAGGTAACAAAACATGAACTATACATATCCGGTCCCTGTTGGCGGCCTTCCACCGCAGGGTGAAATGGTGGGGCGTCAGGCGGTTTTTACCGATGCCTATGCCTTTATGCCGCATGAAGTGATGACCGATATTGTCACCAGCCTGTTTCCCGGTTGGGTGAACACCCGGGGCTGGATTATTGCGCGGCCTTTGTCGGGATTTGCCGAGACCTTTGCCCAGTACATTATGGAAATCGCGCCAAACGGGGGCAGTGATGCACCTGAACCGGATGCGGGGGCAGAGGCGGTCCTGTTTGTTGTGTCCGGTGTTCTGGTGCTGACTGTGGAGGGTCGCGATCATGTCTTGGCCGAAGGGGGCTATGCCTACCTGCCACCCTCTGCACAGTGGAAAGTACACAACCCGACCGATAACACGGTGACATTTCACTGGATTCGCAAGCGGTATCAGTCGGTTCCGGGAATGTCGGAGCCGGACGTGTTGATTACATCGGATACGGATGTGCCGCCAACCCCGATGCCGGACACGCCGAAATGGTCGACCACGCGGTTCGTGGACCCCACGGATATGCGCCATGATATGCACGTCAATATTGTTACATTTCAAGGTAAAAGCATGATCCCCTTTCCGGAAACCCACGTGATGGAACACGGCTTGTATGTGTTGGAGGGGCGGGCGGATTATCTGCTGAACACCGATTGGGTCGGGGTGAAGCCGGGTGATTTCATGTGGTTGCGCGCCTTTTGCCCACAGGCCTGCTGGGTCGAGGAAGGGCGGTTTCGCTATCTGTTGTACAAGGACGTAAACCGCCATGTGGATCTGACCCTATGATACGGGTGGAACCGCTGACAGCCGCCGCATTTGCGCCTTTCGGGGATGTGATCGAGGCCGGCGCGGGCGAATTTTTTGACATTAACGACGGTTTCACCACCCGCCATCACGCGCTGGCACAGGTTGAAACCGACGCCGATGTGATCCTGTCGATCTTCGAGGGACGCCCCCGCGCGTTGACTGTTGCGATGTTGGAATGTCATCCCAAGGGGTCACAAGCGTTTATGCCGCTGAACGGGCATGACTGGCTGGCTGTGGTGGCCGAAACGCCTGAACCGGCGGCCTGTCGGGCGTTCCTGTGCAAGGGGCATCAGGGGCTGCAATACCGTACCGGCGTTTGGCATCATCCGTTGCTGGTGCTGGAACAGGCGCAGAATTTTCTGGTGGTGGACCGCATGGGGCCGGGGGAAAACCTGCAAGAGGTTTTCTTTGACCGGTCCCTAGAAATTATGCTCTGAAATCACCTTGGCGGCGGCCTCTATGGCCCCGCTGCCATGGGGAATCCCCAAGGCCTTTAGCCCCGCATCCATGGTGCCGATGGTGCCCATCATCATCGGGATGTTCAAATGTCCCATGTGGCCAACCCGCAGCAGGGCATCGGCAGGGGGCCAGCCATCGGCCTCTTGGCCCAATCCGATCCCCAGCGTCAACCCGCCTTTTTCCTGACACCACTTGCGCAAACGCGCAGCATTGTCGGCTTCGCTGATCAGGGTGGTAACGGCACGGGAGCGTTCGGCCGGATTGATAATGTTGGGGCGCAGGGCCTCTGGTCCCCAAACATCAACCGCCGTCCAGAGCGCGCGGGCAAAGGTATCATGGCGCGCCCAGGCATTTTCAATGCCTTCTTCATATACCAGCATATCCAGCGCCTCGCGCAGGGCAAACAAATGCTGGGTTGGCTGGGTGCCGGCGAAACGTTCATAAAACCGCTTGGGGTGGGCGCGCGGGATCCAGTCCCAATAGCGGGTTACCAGATTTGCGGATTTCCGTGCCAGCGCAGCGCGATCGGTGAAAAACACAAACCCCAGACCGGCGGGCACCATCAGGCCTTTTTGGCTACCGGAAACCATTACATCCACGCCCCAGTCGTCCATTTCAAACCGTTCACACCCCAATGATGCGATGCAGTCCACCATAAACAGTGCCGGATGGCTGCTATCGTCAATGGCTTGGCGCAGGGCAGGGATATCGTTTTGCACCGAGGATCCGGTATCGGTTTGAACCGTCAGCACCGCCTGAATATCAAAATTCACATCCTGCTTCAGACGCCCGGCCACAACCTGCGGGTCTGCCGCGCTGGCTGGGCCGAAATCCAGTACCTCTACATCAAGCCCCATGGCGCGGGCCAAATCCGCCCAGCCATGCCCGAAAATACCGGTACCCAGCACCAGAATTTTGTCGCCTTTGGAAAAACAATTGGCAAGCGCGGCCTCCCAGGCACCATGGCCATTGGATATATAAATAACGCCTTGCCCTTTGGTGCGGGCCACTTTTTTCAGGTCCGGAAAAATGGTTTTTGCGCTTTCAACCGCTTCGCCTTCATAGATATTGGGCGAAGGGCGATGCATTGCGGCCAACACCCGATCGGGGAGGATGGAAGGGCCGGGAATAGAGAGCTGGGGACGTCCGAAATTAAGTGCCATAAAGAATAC
Source organism: uncultured Paracoccaceae bacterium (assembly GCA_947311485.1). Taxonomy (GTDB): domain Bacteria; phylum Pseudomonadota; class Alphaproteobacteria; order Rhodobacterales; family Rhodobacteraceae; genus Amylibacter. Next base: position 16,958 of record CAMZLM010000019.1, on the reverse strand, counting down.
CGTGTTTGATGTTTCTTACTGCTAACGGTGAAATCGGCAGGCGTCAAAACTTTTCGTATGCGCGTTGGACATCCGTGTATGGCATGCTAAAAGACAGGCCGGAATTGGAATGCGGGACCGATGAGTAAACCACAAGCGAAACAAATGAGCGCGCGGGCGGCCTATGGGCGTTTGTGGCGGGATTGGCTCAAGCCCCACTGGGGCAAGATGCTGCTGTCCATGCTGTTGATGGCCCTCGTGGCCTTTGCCAGTGCGGGCTATGCGAAATTTATGGAATGGGTGATTGCCGGGCTGGATCAACCCGACAGTGGGGTGATCTGGTGGGGGCCTTTGGGGATTATCGCCCTGACCATGACGCGTGCGCTGGCCAGCTATGCCAACCAGCGGGTGCAGAATCGGGTCCTGTCCACGGTTCAGGCAGATATGCAAAAGCTGATGTTCAAGCGGCTGATCAATATGGATCTGGCGCATTTGCTGGCGGAATCTCCGGCCTCTTTGGCGACGCGGTTTTCGGCGGATATCGAATTGATCCGCAATGCCACAACCCATGTTTTCGGCTCTGTGCGCTCCGTGCTGACGCTGGTGGCGGTGATCGGGGTGGTGCTGTCGATTGACTGGGTGATGGCACTGACCCTGTTGGGAGTTTTTGCGCTGGCTTTCGGGCCGATTGGTCTGACCGGAGCCAAGGTACGCAAACTGTCAACCAACACCCAGAAAGAAATCGCCCATATGACCGAGGCCGTAAACGAAGGCCTGAGCGGTATTCGCATTGTACGGACCTATCAGCTGGAAGACTGGGTGCGCCGGTCTTCGGATGCGGTGTTTGACCGGCTGCTGGGGCTGCGGATTTCGCTGATTAAATGGCAGGCAATGGTCACGCCGATGGTGGAAATTCTGGCGGGGCTGTCGATTGCTATTCTGCTGTTTCTGGTGTCCTGGCGGATATCCAGCGGGGCGATTGATCTGGCCGGATTTATCGGATTGATTTCTGCGCTGGGCGTGGCCACCAATCCGGCGCGTAAAATGGCAGGGGCCTATGCGATCGGGTTGCAGGGGATGGCGGCGCTTGAACGAGTTTACGAATTGTTCGATGTGGAAAACACCATCAATGACGGGGATTTCAGTTTTCCCGAGGGCGAGAAAGCCAAAGGCGATATTTCGTTTGAGGACGTGGGCTTTACCTATCCGGATGGCCATCAGGCGTTACACGAAATCAATCTGACAATTCCCACGGGCAAAACCTTTGCTTTTGTCGGGCGTTCGGGGGCGGGGAAATCCACGGTTTTCAACCTGCTGCCGCGTTTATTCGACGCGACCAGCGGGCAGGTGAAAATTGACGGGCGCAATATCAACGACATGACTCTTTCTTGCTTGCGCAACCAGATTTCAGTGGTGGGGCAGGAGTCGGTTTTGCTGACCGGAACCGTTCTTGAAAACATCGGTTTTGGCCGCAAATCCGCTGACCGCGATGCGATTATTGCGGCGGCCAAGGCGGCGGCGGCGCATGAGTTTATTGAAAAGCTGCCACAGGGCTATGATACACCGATTGATCCGGCGAAACATGCGTTTTCCGGTGGCGAGCGGCAGCGCCTGTCGATTGCCCGTGCGATCTTGCGTGATGCGCCGATTTTGTTGTTGGACGAACCGACCTCGGCACTGGATGCGGAATCGGAAAACACCATTCGCGCGGCGCTGGATGATTTGTCCGAGGGCCGCACCACGCTGGTGATCGCGCACCGGTTGGCAACCATTCTGGATGCGGATCAGATTGTGGTGATGGATCAGGGGCGGATTGTGGATCAGGGGACGCATGATGAATTGCTGGAACACGACGGCATTTATGCGGAGCTGTTTTCACTGCAATTCGATTTGTCCCCGTCCAATGGCAAACGCCGCAACAGCAAGTCGTTTTCCAGCCCGCGCCGCAAACGCGGCATGATGGAACGGATTAGCCGGTTTTTTGGTGGCTCTGATACCGCCTAGCCAGTTTTTCCGGTGCGACACCCAGAAAATACAGCGCCAGTGTGCCCAGATTATGCGCCCCGCGCGCGAGCCAGCCCTGTTGCTGATAGCGGGCAGCAGAGGTGATCACACTGGCGTTGATTGCGCGCAATTGTCCCCGCAGGGCGCGGGCGATGGCCACGTCTTCCAGCAACGGAATGTCGGGATAGCCACCGGTTTTGCGATAGAGCGCGGCAGGCAGCAACAGGCCCTGATCGCCATAAGGCAGCCCGAACAGACGTGCGCGCAGATTGGCCCAGCCGGCGACAAAACCGGCGGCGAAACCGGTGCTGTCGAATTGCAGCTGGAAATAACCAGCTTTGCCGGTGGTCATGTGGGTGCGGGCGGCCTCGGTCCAGCCGGGGGACAGAACGGTATCGCTGTGCAGGAATAACAGCCATTGCCCCTGTGCCAGATCGGCCCCTGCGCGCAATTGTTTGCCGCGGCCGGGGTCTGTCACCACCAGTTCGGCCCCGATTTCATCGGCCAGCGTGGTGATGGCATCGCCGCTGCCACCATCGGCAAGGATGACCTCGGCCAGCAAGCCTGCCTCGACGGCTTCAAAGACACTGGCAAGAGTGGGGCCGATGTTCGGGCTGTGCAGGGTGGGGATGATGACAGAAACAGGTGCGCGCATGTTGTCCTAGCCAGAATGGGTGCTCTGCGCTACTTATCCCATGAACGCCCTTGGGGCGATAGTTTTTTAAGGGGAAAACCATGGTTGGCGAACAGGCTACAGACCGGGCCGTATTGAAAATCACCGGTGCGGATGCACATAGCTTTCTGCAAGGACTGGTGACGAATGACGTGAGCAAGCTGGATCAGGGGATGATTTATGCGGCGCTGCTGACACCGCAGGGGAAGTATCTGTTTGATTTTTTCCTGCTGTCACAAGGCGGGGCCATCCTGCTGGACGTAAAATCGGATCGTGCAGCAGCATTGGCACAGCGGTTGACCATGTACCGCTTGCGTGCGGATGTGCAGATCGACGCCACCGACATTTGCGTCAATCGTGGGCAGGACAATGCCCCTGCGCAGGCACAGATGGACCCGCGCCATGTGGCGCTGGGCTGGCGCAGCTATGACGCCGCCCCCGCCGATGCGTCCGCCATCGATTGGGACGCAATCCGCGTGGTCCATTGCATTCCGGAAACGGGAATCGAACTGATCCCCGATAACACCTACATACTGGAGGCAGGTTTTGAGAACCTTGACGGGGTAGATTTCCGCAAGGGTTGTTATGTGGGCCAAGAGGTCACCGCGCGCATGAAACATAAAACCGAACTGCGCAAAGGCCTGCGCGTGGTCAGCATCACCGGCAGCGCGCCGGTGGGGTCAGATATCAAGCGCGATGGAAAATTGGTGGGCACGCTGTTCACGCAATCCGGCGGGCAGGCGATTGCCTATTTGCGGCTGGATCGCGCGGGGGCGGGGATGCAGGCCGAGGGGGCCGAAATCAGTCTAGACTGATTTCCACGCGCCGTTTTCAATGCCGTCGATGGTCCAGTCCCCCACCGAATAGCGGATCAGGCGCAGGGTTGGCAGACCCACGGCGGCGGTCATGCGGCGCACTTGCCTGTTGCGGCCTTCGGTGATGGTGATCGACAGCCAGCAATCGGGCACCGATTTTCGAAACCGTACCGGCGGGGTGCGGGGCCAGAGGTTGGCCGGCTCGTTTATGGCCTGAACGGTAGCCTCTGCGGTGATCCCGTCCTTGAGCTGCACCCCTTGGCGCAGGGCCTTGATTTCGCTGTCCGTGGCGGTGCCCTCTACCTGAACCCAATAGGTTTTTGCAGTGCGAAAACGCGGGCTGGCGATCTTGTTTTGCAGCTTGCCGTTGTCAGTCAAAACCAACAGGCCCTCACTGTCCTTGTCCAGCCGGCCGGCGGTATAGACACCCGGCACGTCAATGAATTCCGACAGGGTTTTACGACTGCTGCCGAGCGTGCCTTTGTCGGTAAATTGCGACAGGACGTTGAAGGGTTTGTTAAACAGGATGATGCGGGACATTGTTGTTTCCAGTTGGATCATGTGGGGGCAGTTGCTTTTCCATTTGATAGTTTTGCAAATCTACTGAACCACGTTTGATGATTTGGGCCGCCAACACGATCCAGCCCATCTTTTCGAAAAACGGTTTGGCGGCGCGGCTGGCTTGTGTATGCAGACGGGGCAGTTGTGCTTGTCTGGCGCGCTGTTCGATTGATTGATAGAGGTATCGGCCAACACCCTGTCCGGTGTATTGCGGGGCAACAAAGGCCAGATCAATGTAGCCGGTGGAGGCCAGTGTCATAAACCCGACGCTTTTTTTGCCCTTGTGGGCCACAAGGGTTTGTTGCCCCAACAAGCGTTTGGACCATTTGCCGGTTTCGGGGATCTGGCTGGCCCATGCATTTTGTTGTTGGGGGGAATAGTATTCTTTGGTGCCAAGGTGCACCGCGTCATAGAATATCTGTGCGCAACTGGCCGCATCCTCCGGGGTGAAGTCCCGAATATCCCACATCAATAGCTCCGTTTCCGGTTCACCAGAAAACGCGGTGTTTCATCGTTTTCGGCGCGGCGGATGTTTTCAACCGCGACCTCGACCGCAGATTCCACCCGCGTTTCAGAGGCAATATGCGGGGTCACCAGCACGTTTGGATGCGTCCAATAGGGGTGGTCGGCGGGCAGAGGTTCGGTGCGGAACACATCCAGCGTGGCCTGTGAAATATGGCCACTATTCAGGGCGTCCAACAGGGCGGTGTCGTCGATCAGCGCGCCACGGGCGGGGTTGATGATCGAGGTGCCGGGCTGCATCACCGCGAGGGTCTGTGCGTTGATTAGGTTTTCGGTTTCCGGCGTATGCGGGGTGAGCAACACCAGAATATCGCTGCTGCGCAACACGGCGTTCAGGCCGGCCGCACCGTCAAAGCACAGGATGTCCGCGTCGGCCTTGGGGGAACGGCTCCAGCCCATGACCTTGAACCCGTGACGATACACTGCCCGCGCACATGCCATGCCAAGCGCGCCAACGCCCAGCACCCCGACCACGCGGTTACGGGCCAATGGCGGGGCGTGTTGTTGCAGCCAGTCGCCCGGCTTTGCCTGTGTAAACCTGTCGGTATTCAAATGATGGCGCAACACGTTCCCGACCACATAATCGACCATGCCTTCGGCCATGCCCCGATCCACCATCCGCGCCAGCGGCTGGGTCAGGGTGGGGTTGGCAATCAGCTTGTCCGGTCCGGCCCAGAGGCTCTGGATCAGGCGGGTGTTGATAAAGGGTGACAGATCGTCATCACTGCCCGTCGGGGCATAGATGATGTATTCGATGTTGGCGGGATCATCGGTTTCATTGACCAGATCCACTGGAATACCACGCCGGTTGAATTCATCGCGCAAGGCGGGTTCATAGAGCGGCCATTGATCCGGCTTGGCCCAAAACAGGACTTTGAGTGACATGATTTACCTCGGACGGTGGATATGGGCGCTCTGCACCAGCCCAAAGGCAGCGAGCAGCACCAGCATGGCAGATCCGCCATAAGACACAAGCGGCAAAGGCACGCCAACCACAGGGGCCAATCCCATGACCATCGACATGTTTACCGAAAAATAAAAGAAAAACGTGGCCGCAACCCCCATGGTCAGCAATGCCCCGAACCTGTCACGGTTGGACAAGGCGGAGGAAATGCAAAACAACAGGATCAGCCCGTAAAGCGTCAGCAGGATCATCCCGCCAACAAAGCCGAATTCCTCGGCCAGGGTGGTAAAGATAAAATCGGTGTGTTTTTCCGGCAAGAAGTTCAACCGGCTCTGGGTGCCTTGCATGAACCCGCGGCCGGACACACCGCCCGAGCCAAGCGCAATTTGCGCCTGTGTGATGTTGTAACCGGAGCCGAGCGGATCCGAGGATGGATCCAGAAAGATCTCAATTCGCTTGTACTGATAATCCTTCAGCAGTTGGTATTCGGTGCCCTGGGTCTGGATCACCGCTGTGACCAGCAAGACAATAACGGTGATGGCCGCCCCGAAATAAAGCCAGCTTACGCCAGCCACAAACATGACCACACCGGCCCCGGCGACCAACAGAAGTGCTGTGCCAAGGTCCGGTTGCTTGAGCACCAGAAACGTCGGCACCAGCGTGAGAACAACCGGGATGATCACCCACAAGGGCCGTGAAATTTTGCGCACATCCAGCCAGTCATAGTATCGCGCGAGCATCATCACCAAGGTGACTTTCATTAGCTCGGAAGGTTGCAGCCGCATAAACCCCAGATCAATCCAGCGCTGCGCCCCCATAGAGGTCGATCCCACGATCGGCACCGCAATCAACAGCAACAGCGTAAAACCATAGGCGATGACCGACATTTCGCGCCAGACATACAGCGGTACAAATCCGATCACCACCATTGCCCCCATACCCATGGCAAAGCGGATGACTTGCGGGCGCGCCCAGCGTTCCATATCGCCGCCAGCCACCGAATAGAGCATCAGAAAACCGGCACAGCTGACCGCAGCCAGCAGCAGCGCCAGCCCCCAGTTGAAATAGAGGATCTTGGACAGGCCGGTTGGCGCGGTTTTCAGGTTATAGTCCAGATAACTCATGCTTTGTCCGCCTTTTGTGTGCGGTTGGTGGCCTGTATTCCTGTGCGGATCGTTTCCGGTTTTTTGTAATTCATTTCTTCGAGCTCGAGCGCAAAACTCATCACATCCTTGGCTATCGGAGCGGCAGCCTTGGAGCCGCCACCGCCGTGCTCAACAACCACGGATATGGCAAAACGCGGGTTGTCATAGGGGGCGAAGGCCACGAACAGGGCGTGGTCACGCCGTTCCCACGGCAGGTCCTTGTTGCGGATCACGCCGCGTGCGCGTTCTTCCTTGGTGATAAACCGGACTTGGGATGTGCCGGTTTTTCCGGCCATTTTCATGCCCTTGATCTTGAGCCGTGATCTCCGTGCGGTACCACCGGGTTCGTTGACCACAGCAAACATACCCCGGCGCACCTGATCAAGGCTTTCAGGTTTTATATCAAGTGGTTCCCGCCCGATGACAGGTTGAGGCCGGTCATCCACCGCATTCAGTAGACGCGGCGAAATCTTGGTGCCAGAGGCAATGCGTGCCGTCATCACTGCCAGTTGCATCGGCGAGGCCAGAACATAGCCCTGACCAATTGCTGCGTTTAGGGTATCCCCGACAACCCAGTCTTTTTTCTTGCGTGTGCGTTTCCATTCTTTCGTCGGGGCCACACCTTCGCGCACTCCGGGCAAGGCCAGATCGTGTTCCACCCCGATCCCGAGCTTGCGTGCCATTGCCGACATATTTTCAACGCCAATACGTTGGGCCAGCTCATAGTAGTATACATCACAGGATTGCTTGAGCGAATTTTTTAAATCGATCTTGCCATGTCCGCCGCGCCGCCAGCAATGAAACCGGTTGCCATAGACCTCGACATAACCGCCACAATAGATTTTCTCCTCGGGCTTGATAAACCCGCCTTCGAGTGCGGCAAGAGCCGACACCATTTTATAGGTGGATCCCGGCGGATACAGGCCGGTTACGGTTTTATTCAACAGAGGCTTGTATTTGTCCGTATTCAACGCATTCCAGTTGTCCACAGAAATCCCGCGTACAAACATGTTTGGATCATATCCGGGGGCTGATGCCAGCGCCACCAGATCGCCATTCTTGACATCCATCACCACCACGGCCGCGCTTTGGCCTTCGATTCGTTTGAGCGCGAATTTTTGCAAGCGGTTGTCAATGGTGACCTGTAAATTTGCACCGGCTTTGGGTTCTTCACGGCTCAGAACCCGCATCACGCGGCCGATGGCATTGACCTCGATGCGTTTTTCACCTGCTTCGCCACGCAGCCGTCGGTCGAGTTTGTTTTCCACACCGGTTTTGCCAATTTGAAAACGCGGAATTAACAAAAGCGGGTCTTTGTCGTTGATTTTCTTCAGGTCGTAATCGCTCACCGGTCCGACACGGCCCAGAATATGGGCGAAATCCTCGGCATAGGGGTAGATGCGATAATGGCCCAGTTCGGGGGAAATGCCGGGCAGGGCAGGGGCGTTTGCCGACACTGCCGCGATGTGGCTCCAGTCCAGATCCTGCGCCACGGTCACCGGCACAAAAGCCCGCCGTTTGCGCATGGTTGCTAAGGCTTTGTCGATGTCTTCATTGCTCAGCGGGATTAAATCGGCCAACCGGCGCAACACCGCTTCCGGATCTTTGGCCTGCTCGCGCACCATGTCGATTTTATAGACTGGTTCATTATAGGCCAGCGCCATGCCGCGGCGGTCAAAAATCAGGCCACGTGTGGGTGGAATGAGGCGGATATTGATCCGGTTTTCTTCGGCCAGCAGACGAAACTGGTCGCTCTGCTTGACTCCGAGCTGGCGCATACGCCAGCCCAAAATGGTCATGACGCCGCCCATCGCGCCCCCTAAAACAAGGGACCGTCGTGTAAGGATTTGGCGTTTTTCGCCGGGGCCTTTGGGCTGTTTCATATGTGGTGCCCCCGTGCATCGGTTTTGCCCGCAGCCGGGCGATCTATGGCAAATAGATAGCGCATGATCAGCACAATAACAGGGTAGACCAGCGCGGTAAAAAGGAACTGGTACAGAAGGTCAACAAATTTTGGTGTAAAGCTGACGCTGAGCGATAAAATCAAGGTTTGAACGAGCAGGATCAGTCCATAAATCACGCTCACCCAGAGCCATTCAATACCAAAGAAATATTCGCGAAATGCTTGAAGGTTGGAGCGCACAATTTCGGTTGCGATCAGAAATAATAAGGTGCCAAGCCCGAGCGGGGCCATAGTGAGCACGTCGCGCAAAAAGAAAATCGCCACGATGGCCCATAGCGGTGCATATTCGGGCCGGCGGATGACATATGCCATTGTGATCGCGTATAAAACATCCGGTCCGGGGATGTGGGTCGCCTCTAGGTTCAGCGGAATGATCGCTTGTAACAACAGCAACACCCCAAGGCCAAGATAAATTCCCCGCCGCATCCAGAACTGAAAGGGGCTGATGTCATCCATTGCTGTCTACCGGAGTTTGCCCTGATTTTTTTGGTCCGATCAGGGAACCGGGATCGGTGATCGGCGGGTTGGGCAAATAACGCAACACCCGCAAAAACTCCAATCGGCGATACTGGGCAGAGAGCTTGACCCGTAACCGTCCGTCAGCCCCCAAAATCACCGCCCCCACTAGCAATTCTGGCGGGAAAACGCCGCCGTCTCCGGTGGTGACGACCCGATCCCCCGCATGAACCTGATCAACGGTGTCAACGAATTCAAGCGGTGGCAGAGGGGAATTGTCGCCCGTTAGAATAGCCTTTTGGCCAGAAGGGGTGATCTGCACGGGAATGCGGCTGGAACTGTCGGTGACAAACAGCACCCGCGCAGAATTTTGCCCAAGGCCGGAAATGCGCCCGACAAGGCCCAGCCCATCCATTACCGCCCAGCCATCGACAATGCCATCGTGACGGCCAATATTGATCAGGGCGGATTGGCGAAACGGGCTGCCGCTATCGGTTAGAACCACACCGGTTGTGTAGGTCAGCTTCGGGCTGAGTTTTACCTTGTTGAGGTCCAGCAACTTGGCGTTCTTCTGGCGCAACTGCAACGCGGCCTCGCGCCAAGCTTTCATTTGCTGTAATTCGCGGCGCAATTCCTGATTTTGGGAATAAAGCCGGTTATAGGATTGAAATTCATTGGCCATCCGCGATACCAGCGTCAATGGCGTCAGCGCCCATTCCATGTTGGGGACAAACCGGTCGATAATGGCCATGCGGAACCGTTCCGCACGCGGATTGTCAATGCGCCACAGTAAAAACAGCGCCAGCAACACCACACACAGCACACCAATCAACACACGCCGAAGCGAGCGCCCGAAATATGCGTTGTTGTCTGGGTGTGCCGCCATTCAGGCCCCCGTTTGATCGCTGCCCGACCTGTGCCCTTGGCACGGGTGTTTAACTGTCAAAATCAATGACGTGCAGCAGTAGCTTTTCGTATTCCAGAGATTTGCCGGTGCCCAGAGCCACGCAATTCAGGCTCTCGTCCGCGACTGAAATTGCCAATCCGGTTTGCTCGCGCAAGGCCAGATCCAGTTCGCCCAGCAACGCGCCGCCACCGGTCAGCATCACACCGCGATCCACAATATCCGCCGCCAAATCGGGCGGCGTGCTTTCAAGCGCGGTCATCACGGCCTCGCAAATTTGTTGCACGGGTTCTGCAAGCGCATCGGCGACCTGCGCCTGGGTGATTTCGATTTCTTTTGGCACCCCGTTCAGCAAGTCGCGCCCGCGAATTTCCATAGAGGAACCGCGCCCGTCATCAGGCATACGGGCCGTGCCGATCGAGGTCTTGATCCGTTCGGCGGTGCTCTCGCCTACCAACATGTTTTGCTGGCGGCGCAGATAGGAGACGATGGCTTCGTCCATACGGTCCCCGCCCACGCGCACAGAACGTGCGTAAACGATGTCGCCAAGGGACAGCACCGCAACCTCGGTCGTGCCGCCGCCGATGTCTACAACCATAGAACCGGTGGGATCGGTGATTGGCATGCCGGCCCCGATGGCCGCAGCAATCGGTTCGGCAATCAGGCCGGCCTTGCGCGCGCCAGCCGACAGAACCGATTGGCGAATGGCCCGTTTTTCAACCGGTGTTGCACCATGTGGCACACAGACCAGAACCCGCGGTTTGGTCAGCATGGAACGTTTGTGAACCTTACGGATGAAATGTTTGATCATTTCTTCGGCCGTGTCAAAATCGGCAATCACTCCGTCGCGCATCGGGCGGATGGCCTCGATCGATCCGGGGGTGCGGCCCAGCATCAATTTGGCGTCTTCGCCCACGGCCAGAACCCGCCGCACGCCGTCTTTGACTTGATAGGCCACAACAGAGGGTTCATTCAAAACGATGCCCTTGCCTTTGACATAGACCAGTGTGTTTGCGGTCCCCAAATCGATTGCCATGTCTGTGGAAAACATATTGCTAAGAATGCCAAACATTTGTGTGCGCTGCCTTTTGCCATGGTGGGTTCGTTGCAAGGCGTGAGCGCCAGCAAGATAGGTCTTTATAAGGCTTGTGGGGGGATTGGGTAAAGGGGGCGGTGGCCGAAAAAATAGGCATTATGCCGCCTATATACCCAAGCCAAAGGGGGTAATTATACAATTTAATAGCACAAATCGAACAACGGGCACAAAAACTGCGCCCGTTGGGAAATCACATGAGAATCATGGTCTGCCGGATTAGGCCGGCGCTGGCGCACTCTTTTCGCGCCGCACCAGCAGCTTGTTCAATGCGTTCACATAGGCTTTGGTACTGGCGACAACCGTGTCTGTGTCGGCGGATTGGCCGACCACGATTTTGCCGTCCTCTTCCATGCGCACAGTCACGGTGGCCTGTGCATCGGTGCCTTCGGTCACGGCATGAACCTGATACAGTTGCAAGCGCGCGCCGTGGGGGAACAGTTCCTTGACCGCCTTAAAGGCCGCATCTACCGGGCCGTCACCGATGACCTTGGTCTGTTTGTCCTGCCCGTCGATGGTCAGGGTCAAATCGGCGGTTTGCGGGCCGTTGGTGCCGCAAACAACGGTCAGTTCCTTGACCTTGATATGGTCATTGGCAGCCAGCGTACCTTCGTCGTTGACCAGCGCGAGCAGGTCATCGTCATAAATTTCCTTTTTGCGATCGGCCAGTTCCTTGAACCGGACAAACACATCGCGCAATTGATTGTCGGCAAGCTCATAGCCCAGATCCGATAATTTTGACCGCAACGCCGCACGGCCGGAATGTTTGCCCATCACCAGATTGGTTTCGGACAGGCCGATGTCCTCGGGGCGCATGATTTCAAAGGTATCGGCATTTTTCAACATGCCGTCCTGATGGATGCCGCTTTCGTGGGCAAAGGCGTTCTTGCCGACGATAGCCTTGTTGTATTGCACCTGAAAACCGGAAACCGTGGCCACACGGCGTGACAGGTTCATGATTTTGGTGGTGTCTATGCCGGTGTGGTAGGGCATGATGTCGTTACGCACCCGCATGGCCATCACGACCTCTTCCAATGCGGTATTTCCGGCGCGTTCGCCCAGACCATTGATGGTGCATTCGATTTGGCGGGCACCGGCCTCGACTGCGGACAGGGCATTGGCGGTGGCCATGCCCAGATCATTGTGGCAATGGGTGGCAAAAATGATTTCATCTGCGCCCGGCACCCGTTCCAGCAACATCCGGATCAGGGAAGCGCTTTCGCGTGGGGCGGTGTACCCGACGGTATCGGGGACGTTGATGGTGGTTGCCCCGGCTTTGATGGCGATTTCCACAACCCGGCAGAGGTAGTCTTCTTCGGTGCGGGTGGCATCCATGGGGGACCACTGCACATTATCGCACAGGTTGCGCGCGTGGGTAACGGTGTTGTGGATTACATCGGCCATTTCATCCATGGTCAGGTCCGGAATGGCGCGATGTTGCGGTGAGGTGCCGATGAAAGTATGAATACGTGGCTGGCGCGCGTGTTTTACGGCCTCCCAACAACGGTCGATGTCGCGATCAATGGCACGTGACAGCCCACAGATGACCGAATTATTGGACTGACGGGCGATTTCCTTGACGGCCTCAAAGTCGCCTTCGGAAGCGATGGGAAAACCGGCCTCGATGATGTCGACGCCCATGTCATCAAGCAAGCCGGCGATTTCCAGCTTCTCGCTGTGGCTCATGGTGGCCCCCGGGCTTTGTTCGCCGTCGCGCAGGGTCGTGTCGAATATCAAGACGTGGTCTTGTTCAGAACTGTTGGTCATAACGATGTCTCTTGTAATTTTGCTTAGCTTTGTGGGTGATGTTCCGACGCGAATTCAACTCCTCCGAGCGCACGCGTCGAAAACCCCGACACGCTCAGAGGCGGCTAAGGAGTAGGCGCGCAATGAGACCGGTTGCAGGAGCAACCAGAATAACAGACTTATGTGCGCTTTGTACCATGTCCGCAGTTATAGCCGGATTTTTGCCAATGGAAAGAGGAAAATTCGGCAGGGGTTTATTCGGAGCCAGCCTCGGCCTTGGTGGATTGTTTGCCGTCTTTCCAGAAACCGTCATATTGTTCGCCGGTGGCATAGGTCATTTTTCCCGCCCCCTGACGCTGCCCGTTGGCAAAGCTGCCGGTATAGACATCGCCATTGGCATAGGTGGCTGTGCCGGTGCCTTCGATCACGCCGTCTTTCCAGTCACCTTCATAGCTGAACCCGTCGGTCATGGTGATTTTACCCTGCCCGCTGCGTTTGCCATTCACAAAGTCACCCTCATAAACGGATCCGTCTGGATAGGTGGCGACGCCTTTGCCCTGACGCACGCCATCCACCCAGTCGCCATCATAGGAATAACCGTCTTTGTGGGTCATCTTGCCCTTGCCATGATTGCGGGCATCGCGGAATTCGCCTTCATAGACAACGCCATTGGGATAGCGGGCAATGCCTTTGCCTTCGATGCCGCCTTTGACCCACTGGCCTTCGTAGGTGCTTTTGTCTGCATAGGTAATTTTGCCAAAGCCGTCGGCGACGTTATTTTTGAAATCGCCCTCATAGGAAGACCCGTCCGGATAAGTGATTTTTCCCTTGCCCTCGATCACGCCGTCGACCCATTGGCCGGTATAGCTGTCGCCGCCGGCCCCGATAAAGGTACCAACACCGTTGCGTTTGTGGTTTTTGAATTGGCCTTCGTAAATATCACCGTTGGTATAGGTGATCTTGCCTTTGCCATTGCGCAGGCCTTTGACCAGCTGGCCTTCGTAGACATCGCCATTGGCCTGTTTCAGGACGCCGTATCCGGTGATCTGGCCGTTCTTCCAGTCGCCGTCATAGGTCATGCCATCCGGTGTGGTCATCGCGCCTTTGCCATCGCGCACGCCGGCAACCACATGGCCCGAATAGGTCGCGCCATCCGGATAGGTAATTTTGCCGATGCCGTTTTTCTCGCCTCTCTCCCAATCGCCTTCGTACCGAAATCCGTTCGGGCTGGTCAGGGTGCCTTTGCCGTGGTGCTGGGCTTCGGAAAATTCGCCTTCATAAACCACGCCATTGGCATATTTGGCCACGCCGCGTCCGGATATTTTCCCTTTGACCCAGCTGCCCTCATAAGTGCCCCCATCTGCAAAGGTAATTTTGCCGGTGCCTTCGGGTTTGCCATTGGCAAAGTCGCCCTCGTAAACCGACCCGTTGGGAAACCGTGCCGTGCCTTTGCCCTGAATCACGCCTTCAACCCATTCGCCGCTGTATTCATAGCCGTTTGGCAAACGATAGGTGCCGATCCCGTGTTGCTTGCCATCCTTGAATGTGCCTTCGTACACACCGCCGGTGTCGTATTGTTTGGTTACGATCTGGCCGGCGGACTGGGCAAAACCTGGTGTGGCACCAAGCGAGATTGCAGAAACGGCGGACAGGACAAATGCAAGCGATGTTTGTTTTTTCAATATGTTGGCCCCGGAAATGGATCCGGCCCTCCTGTTTGGATTTGATCTTGTTACGGATTTTGACATAGTTCTAAGCGGTTGAAAAATGCCTGACAAGGGTTCTTGCATCTTGTGTTTGTTCTGTGAAACCTGTTGAAAAGCAGTTAACGCTCTTTTCGGGCTGCAAAAGGATGGTTTTATGCAAGATAAACTGCGACTGACACTGGCACAATTGAACCCGACTGTGGGTGATTTTGCCGGTAATATCGCCAAGGCGGCCAAGGCCCACGCGGTGGCGGATGCGGCAGGGGCAGATATGCTGGTGTTGCCGGAAATGTTTGTTACCGGTTATCAGGCACAGGATCTGGTCCTGCGCGAGGCATTCACCCGGAACGCGATGGCGCATTTGGAAATTCTGGCGCGGAACTGTGCTGGTGGTCCGGCCATCGGCATCGGGGCGCCGTTGCTGGAAGACGGGCGATTGTACAACGCTTATTTTGTGCTGAAGGGCGGGGAAATCGCGGCGACCGTACGGAAACACGAGCTGCCCAACTCCGACGTATTTGACGAGCGTCGCTTGTTTGAACACGGCCCGATTTCCGGCCCGATAAGTGTGAAGGGTGTCCGTATCGGCATCCCGGTTTGCGAGGATGCCTGGCATGCGGAAGTCTGCGAAACACTGGCGGAGTCCGGTGCGGAAATTTTTGTAGTGCCGAATGGATCCCCCTATTATCGTGGTAAATTTGATCGTAGAATCAATCACATGGTCGCACGAGTGGTGGAAAATGATTTGCCGTTGGTCTATCTGAATATGGTCGGTGGGCAGGATGACCAAATTTTTGATGGCGGGTCGTTTGTGCTCAATCGTGGGGGGCGGCTGGCCATGCAAATGCCGCTGTTTGACGAATACATTACGCATGTGGATTTCACCCGCGGTACGGATGGATGGGAGGCCGTAGAGGGTGAAAAAATCCCGCATGTGGATGAATGGGAACAGGACTACCGCGTGATGTTGCAAGGCTTGCGTGACTACATGGACAAGACCGGTTTCAAGAAGGTTTTGCTGGGGCTGTCCGGTGGCATCGACAGTGCGATTGTGGCGACGATTGCCGTGGATGCGCTGGGCGCTGAAAACGTGCGCTGTGTGATGCTGCCGTCTGAATATACCTCGCAAAACTCGCTGGATGACGCGGCGGAGTTGGCAAAAAATCTGGGTGTTCGACTGGATAACGTGCCAATTTCTGCGGGGCGTGCGGCAATAACCGACACGCTGGCCCCCTTGTTTGCAGGGCAGGAGGAGGGCCTCGCCGAGGAAAATATACAGTCGCGTTTACGTGGCCTTCTGTTGATGGCATTGTCGAATAAATTTGGCGAAATGTTGCTGACAACGGGTAATAAATCCGAAGTCGCGGTCGGCTATGCCACGATTTATGGTGATATGGCGGGCGGGTATAATCCGATCAAAGATTTGTATAAAATGCGCGTATTCGAGAGCTGTCGCTGGCGCAATGCGAATCATCGCGACTGGATGCTGGGACCAAAAGGCGAGGTGATTCCGCCGCAGATTATCGACAAACCTCCCACCGCCGAATTGCGTGACGATCAAAAAGACAGCGACAGCCTGCCGGAATATGCGGTGTTGGACGGCATTCTGGAACTGCTGGTGGATCAGGATAAATCGGTTGCGGAAATTGTGGCAGCGGGGTTTGATCGGGATGTGGTGAAACGGGTGGAACACCTTGTTTTCATTTCGGAATACAAACGTTTCCAATCGGCACCCGGCCCGCGATTGACCCACAAGGCATTTTGGCTGGACCGACGCTATCCCATGGTTAACCGTTGGCGGGACAATAGCTAAACATTTATCTATCTTTGGCTGGCGCATTAACGGCTTGGTCAGGAAATGGCGGCATTCTGTCCCTGCTTAACCAGAGCGGAGGGCGGATGAGTGTTCAGGATATTGTTAATGAGTACCGTCCTTCTGCTGGGTTGCGCTCAGGCACCGCCGGTGGAGGTCGCGCAAGACGTGGTGGTCAACACTGACAGCGTCGAATTTATGATTTTTCAACAGAACGAACAAGTTATGGCCTTGTATCGTGGCCCCTCGGTGCAGCTGGCAGAAAATCGGCTCAAACTGGCCGCAGTTCGTGCCATCGAACGGGCAGCGGGATGTCCTGTTCGGGGGAACAGTTTAGAAATTTCCGGCCTGAAGGTATACGGGCAGATAAATTGTGCCCGCGCCAACAGTCTGTTTTTACGGGTGCGCATGACTGACAGGGGACGCTCTGCCCGTGCGGGGGGCTATTTGCGGCCACCGAAATTCCCGGAAACAGACCCGGACTCTGTTGCATCAGGGTGACTCGCCTGCATTTGGAAATAATGTATTTCCACCGGTCGGCTTGCGACTCGTTAATCTCCTGTTTACCTTGGAGGGAATCCTTGGGGGATATATTATGACGATGAATTCAATTGATGGGGCCGAGGCCGCAATCGAAAACGCGTTGGTTGACGCTTTTGGAACCAAAAAAGGTT
>CAMZLM010000018.1 GCA_947311485.1 uncultured Paracoccaceae bacterium | reverse complement strand
CGTTTTTGTTGGATATCTCGCCTTAAACCGGAATCACCAAGCCTTGTTGCCCCGGGTTAAAGACGGATACCCTAATTGAGATTGGATACAGCCGAGGCCAGACCAAAGACCGATCCGATCAACGACAATACCGTACGGGTGTTGTTGAGCGGCGATTCCGTGACAAATACCGTGTCATTGGGGTTGATGCGGAATTGACCGGCGCTGAACAGCCCGTCAGCGGTGGTCAGGTCCAGCGTGAAAACCGTGCGGGCGTTATCGGGGCCGCGATTGTCCGTACGCACTGCCTTTTGCGGGTATTGGCGCAGGATCAGAATGCCGGCCGGATTGGCACGATGATCGGAAATACCGCCCACCAGTGACATGGCATCAAGCGCGGAGATCGTGTCTTTGGTGAAATAGATCAGGTTTTCGTTGCCCGTGGCCCCCAGTGCCAGAAAATAACGGTTGTCCGGTTCCAGAATAACCTTGTCGCCGCGCAGAAGGACGCTGTCGAGGGCGGGTGAATCATACAGGCTTTGCAGGGATTTCGCATAGGTCCGGCCCCGACGCTGTAGTTTTACTTGCGGGTTTCTAAGGCCCGGATTGACTCCGCCGCCCTGACTGATCAGGTTGAGCACGGTGAAATGGGCGTCCGTAATCGGATAGCTGCCCGGTTTGTTGGTGCCGCCAACCAGATCGACCATATTCCGGTTGCCGGGGACCAGCTGCAGTTGCACCTGTGCGGAGGGAATAGTGGCCTCCAGCATGCGCTGGATCTTGCTGCGGATGGCGCTTTCACTGTCGCCGCTGACATGCACCTGACCAAGGTAGGGAATGAAAATATTCCCGGATTGGCTGATCCGCAGATTTGGCATGGAAACCGATTTCTGGCCCGGCGAGGTGAGCAGGGAATTGTCTTCGCTGTCCCAGATCACCAGATTGATCCGGTCATTGGGCGCGGCAATCGGCCCGCTGGATGCATGCCGGTGCTTGAGCCAGCCAAAGGTTTTATGCGTGCCGGTGCGTGGCCAGTTTCTCACCGTGGGCAGGAAATCCTTGGTCACGCTGTAAACGGCAAATGCGGGGGCGGTTTTGTCCCGGGGTTGCAGGATTTCTTTTTGAACCGCGGCACCACGTGGCAGGGTGGTGCAGGCGGCAAGCAGCAGACAACACAGAGTGAGTTTCAATATTTTCATGATCTGCCCCGTTGTTTTTTATTATTTTTCAAAATTCGTGCATGGTGTTTTCGGCATCAGGATAGTGGCTTTTTCAAAAGCGCGCAATGGAGCAAGCGGTTTTGTCGCCAGATTTGCAGGTGCCGGTTGCCGACGTGTTGGCATGCGTATTTTTTATTCTGAACTGTTTTCAGAGGGTTAAGCGAACGCGCGCTGCTGTCAGGCAATCTTTACGGGTTTTCGCCAATATCTGCCGATAAATTATTCCAAGGAGTTAAGGCGTTGAGTGATTCCCAGATATTGTCGCTGCCCTATATTTTGCCGGCCCAGGCGCAAAAACATGTAACCCATAACGAGGCGATAAAAGCGCTGGATGTGCTGGTTCAGCTCAGCGTGCTGAACCGGGATCAGACCGCCCCGCCTGTCAGCCCGGGCGAAGGCGACCGCCATTTGGTGGGGGCCGGTGCCACGGGGGACTGGCTGGGTCAGGACGATAAAATCGCGGTCTATCTCGGCGGTGTCTGGGTGTTTCATACGCCGGCTGCGGGCTGGCGTGCCTATGTCCGGAGCGAGGCGCTGGTGCTGGTGTATGACGGGTCGGGGTGGGATGTTGCCTTGCAAAACCTGCCCTATGTGGGGGTCAACACAACTGCGGATACAACCAACCGTCTGGCGGTGTCTTCGGCGGCGACTTTGCTGTCCCATGCGGGGGATGACCACCAGGTGAAGATCAATAAAAACGCGGCTGTGGATACGGCCAGCCTGTTGTTTCAATCCGGCTGGTCCGGGCGGGCGGAAATGGGGTTGGCCGGCGGGGATGACTTTTCCATCAAGGTCAGTGCTGACGGCAGCAGCTTTCAAACCGCGCTGGATATTGACCGCAACACGGGCGAGGTGGGCTTTCCAGTCGGGGTGACTTTCGGGGCCGACCGGTTGCAACACTACGAGGAGGGCACATGGACGCCCGGCCTGACTTTTGGCGGGGCCAGCACGGGCATGACCTATGATGCGCAGACGGGGAAATACACCCGCATCGGCAATATGGTGTTTTTGCAATTTGCCATTGATCTGGCAACCAAAGGCAGCGCCACGGGCACAGCCGAAGTAACGGGCCTGCCCTTTGTCGCCAACCCTGCCTATTACCCGGGATCGGTGTTTTTCATCGGTGGCGGCACGGGCCTGCAATCGCCACAATGCCGGATGATTCCGGGGGCAAAAATTGTACTGGTGAACGGCACATCCAGCGGCACAGCCGTCATGAACGAGGGTAATTTCAACGATACAACCAATTTCAAAGGCTGTATCAGCTTCTTCGTTTAGGGCCTGCCCTTGCCGGATATTGCATTCTTTGGGGCATTGTGGGATTCTGCCAAAAAATAACGGGCAGAAGTCAGGGCGTATCAAATGAAAATAGCAATATTCGGGATCGGCTATGTGGGGCTTTCCAATGCGATCCTGTTGGCGCAGCACAACAGTGTTGTGGCCTGTGATCTGTCTGCCGAACGGGTGGCGGATGTACAGGCGCGCCGCTCGCCTCTGGTGGATGCGGAAATTGAATCCTATCTTGCGGATCATGATCTGGACCTTCGGGCGACAACCGATGCGGCGGATGCACTGGATGGTGCGGAATTCGTGATTGTCGCCACCCCCACCAGCTATGATCCGCGCACCGATGCCTTTGATACATCCTCGGTGGATCAGGTGGTGGCCATGGCCCGCAAGATGGCGCCGGAGGCAACCATTGTTATCAAATCAACCGTGCCCGTGGGCCATACCGCCCTGTTGCAGGTCGAACACGGGGAAGAGGCGGTGTTGTTCTCGCCCGAGTTCCTGCGCGAGGGCCGCGCGCTTTATGACAATCTGCACCCCTCGCGGGTGGTGGTGGGCGCGACCCCCGCCAAGGCACGCCAGTTTGCCGATTTGCTGGTTCAGGGGGCGCTGAAAAAGGATGTGGCGGTGCTGTTGACCGGATCAACCGAGGCCGAGGCGATCAAGCTGTTTTCCAACACCTACCTTGCGATGCGGGTGGCGTTTTTCAATGAACTGGACAGTTATGCCATGCTCAACCAGATCGACTCGCGCCAGATTATTCAGGGGGTCAGTCTGGACCCGCGCATTGGCGACCATTACAACAACCCCTCGTTCGGCTATGGCGGCTATTGCCTGCCCAAGGATACGCGCCAGCTGCTGGCCAATTACAGCGAGGTGCCGCAAAACCTGATCCGCGCGATCGTGGATGCCAATGCCACCCGCAAAACCGTTATTGCCGAACAGATCGTGGCCCTGAAACCGCGCTGTGTCGGGATTTACCGTCTGACGATGAAAACCGACTCGGATAATTTTCGCGACAGTTCGGTTCAAGGGGTGATGAAGCGGATCAAGGCCAAGGGCATCGAGGTCATCGTGTATGAACCGACACTGGAAGCGGATCATTTCTTTCATTCCGAAAACTACCGCGATCTTGCAAAATTCAAAGCCCGTGCCGATGTGATCCTGTCAAACCGCAATGATGACGCCTTGGCGGATGTGGCGGACAAGATATTCACCCGTGACCTGTTCGAAATGGATTAGGGCCGGTTTCGGGGCTGCGGATTGTCTTGAAGTACGCATCCCCCCCCGGCACTGCCTGAAATCTTTGGCTTCAGGCAGTGCCGGGGGGACAGGGTGAACGCAATCTGCACTATTGTTGCTAGAACCAGAAATCATCCGCCGCCAGTTGCGCGTTGGTGACCCCGAGCAGGGTGATGGTGTTCACCCCGTCGGTGATGATGGAATTGCCGCCGACCTCGGTCAGGTGGTTGGCGACCAGATCGGCGTAATCGACAATGGCGGTGACGTTTAGCTGGATATCTTCACTGGCATCAAACGTGTTGAAATCGGTGATGGTATCGACGCCAAAGCCATCGGTGAAAACAAATCTATCCGAGTTATTTCCTCCTGTCAGCAGGTCATTGCCCGTGCCTCCAAACAGCTTGTCATTGCCATTGCCCCCGTTCAGCGTGTCATTGCCGCTGTCGCCATACAGGGTATCCGCCTGCCCTTCGCCATTCAACGTGTCATTGCCTGTGCCGCCAAACAGCAGGTCATTTTCGTTGCCGCCATTGAGCAGGTCGTTATCATCTCCCCCATACAACCGGTCATTGCCGGTGCCGCCGTTCAGCGTGTCATTGCCCGCGTCCCCATTCAGCGTATCCCCCTGCGCATCCCCGTTCAGGATGTCCGCCCCGACACCGCCCAACAGGACATCGCTGTTGTTGCCGCCGTTCAGCGTGTCAGCGCCGCTGTCGCCATACAGGGTATCATCACCATTATCGCCAAACAGCGTGTCATTGTCAGTGCCGCCATACAGGGTATCGCCCTGCGCGCCGCCATAGAGTCGGTCCCCCCCTGCATCCCCGTACAGGCTGTCTACGTCATTGCCGCCATAGAGGTAATCGCCATCATCGCCGCCATTCAGCGTATCATTGCCATTGTCGCCCCTCAGAATATCAAAGCCACTGCCACCATTCAGGTAATCCGCTTGTTCGCCGCCATTCAGCGTATCATTACCCGTACCGCCAAACAGCTGGTCTGAACCGGTTCCCCCGTCAATGCTGTCATTGTGCGCGCCGCCCTCGATCCGGTCGGTTCCGTTGCCGCCACTCAGCCTGTCATAGCCATCGCCGCCATAGATCCAGTCACCGCCGTCGCGCCCCTCGATGCTGTCATTGCCAGACCTGCCCTCAAGCGTGTTCGCCGCCCCGTTGCCGCGCAGGGTATCGTTGAAAGAGCCACCGATCACATTCTCGAAGCGGGCAATACTATCGCCCGTGGCATCGCCCCCGCTGGCGCTGTTGGTGGCAAGGGCAACAGTCACGGACCCGGAATATGCATAGCGCAGCGTGTCATTGCCTGCGCCGCCGTTCAGGATATCGGCACCACTGCCACCAGTCAGCGTATCATCGCCATTGCCGCCCATCAGCGTGTCATTTCCGGTGCCGCTGTTCAGCGTATCATCGCGATCCCCCCCCAGCAGGGTGTCATCGCCAGCACCCGTAAACACACGACCCAAAACAGTGCCATCACGACCGTCATACAAATCATTCCCCGATCCCATATCCACGTATCCGGCAATTGTACCGCTGTTGATCACAATAGTGTTGCCAATTATTCCCCCATGCACATAGTCGGTGATCATTCCGGTGTTGATCAGGGTATCATCCCCGTCTCCCAGCTGCACAGACCCGTTAACAAGGCCGGTGTTGGTGATGTTGTCATCACCGGTATTCAGATACACATTCCCGTTCAATGTCCCCCCGTTGAACACAGTATCGGCACCCGTCCCCAGATATAACGAGAAGCCGAGACCCACAGTTGTGTTTCCTGTGATTGTACCAGTATTGGTAATGGAACTGCCTGTCGTAGCAGCAGACGCATAAATACCTTTGCCGGATAGGCCGGTAATATCCCCGCTATTGGTCAGATCAAGCGCCGCACGATTGCTGATAATTCCGGTAGTTCCGCTGATCTGGCCGCTATTGATCACATCATTACGACCAGCTGTTGGTGTGGGTCCTGCTGTGGAATTGAAATAAAGGCCAATATCGTCTGTTGCCAGAATGGACCCCTGGTTGTTGACCAGATGGTCATTGCCTTCATCGAAATAAGCCCCGTAATTCCGGGCCGCGATTTCACCGTTATTGGCCAATGTGTTGTTATCCCCGCGCATATAAACGCCGTAGCCGGTATAACCGACGGATTGCACACTGCCCCGGGTGCCGATGGTAACGTAATGATCCCCGATACTCCCGGCCAGCCCGTCCGCCGTGCCGTTCAGATAGATACCGGAGTAACTGCCATAGGCCATGCCCCGAACCGTTACCTCGTGGCTGTTGGCCGTACTGTTCAGGCTTTGAATGGCGTCTCCCGCATCGCGCAGAATGCCGGCGCCTTCAACCACCAGCAGGTCGTTATTATCCGCGAGGGTTTGGGTTGTGGTGACGTAGGTTGTGATAAAAGTGGTTGGCATTGTGCATGTTCCTTTGATTATCTGTTGCGTTTTTTATTCGGTATTGGGTGTTTATAAATCGAGTATAGTCCAGAATTGAAAAAAGGGGCGGCCCGTTACAGCCGCCCCTTTCGCCGTTAAAATATGAAATCATCCGCCGCGAGTTGCGCGTTGGTGACCCCGGTTATGGTGATGGTATTGGCCCCGTCGGTGATCACGGAATTGCCGGCGACCTCGGTCAGGTGGCTGGCGACCAGATCCGCGTAATCGGTAATGGCGGTGACGCCGGACAGGTCAATATCCTCGT